>JAFYZZ010000039.1 GCA_017548445.1 Bacteroidales bacterium
CCGCGGCCTTATGACCACGGTCCACGCTGCTACCGCTACCCAGAAGACCGTCGACGGCCCGTCCAAGAAGGACTGGCGCGGCGGCCGCGGCATCCTCGAGAACATCATCCCTTCCTCCACGGGTGCTGCCAAGGCTGTCGGCAAGGTGCTTCCCGAACTGAACGGCAAGCTCACCGGTATGTCCCTCCGCGTCCCCACCTCCGACGTTTCCTTCGTCGACCTGACCGTCGAACTCGCCAAGGAGACCTCCTACGATGAGATCTGCGCCGCGATGAAGGCCGCTTCCGAGGGCGAGCTCAAGGGTGTTCTCGGCTACACCGACGAGTCCGTCGTCTCCACCGATTTCCGTGGCGACGCCCGCACGTCCATCTTCGACGCGAAGGCGGGTATCCAGCTGGACAAGACCTTCGTGAAGGTCTGCGCCTGGTACGACAACGAGTGGGGCTACTCCAACAAGGTCCTCGAGATGGCCAAGGTCATCTGCGCCTAATCCGGAGAATCCAAGACATTTTTCAGCAAGGATGGCAGTTTTCTGCCATCCTTTTGCTATATTTGTGGATGGAAACCAATAATAAACAAGGATAATGAAGAGATTTACCGTTCTGGCAGCCGCCCTGCTGTGCCTGGGCGTTTCCGCCCTCGCCCAGCAGCAGCGTCCCGCCCCGGCGCTCCCGGAGTACACGTTCACGACCGTGAAGGCCGCTCCCATCACCTCCATCAAGAACCAGGCGAGCAGCGGCACCTGCTGGTCCTTCTCCGCGATCAGTTTCCTCGAGTCCGAGGCCATCCGCCTCTGCGGCATCAAGGACGAGGCCCAATATCCCGATTTCTCGGAATTCTATGTCGTGTCCACCTCTTACAAGGAGCGCGCGGAGAAATACATCCGGCTGGACGGCAAGCTGGGCTTCAGCGCCGGCTCCGGCTGCGGCGACGTGCTCGAGGTCGTGCGTGACCACGGCATCGTCCCCAACGTGGAGATGACCGGTATGAACTACGGCACTCCGCTCCCGCAGCAGTCCGAACTGGACGCCGTGCTGCTCGGCTATGTGCAGGCTGTTTCCAAGAGCCGCACGCTCACCACGGCCTGGAAGCGCGGTTTCGACGCCGTCGTGGACGAGTATCTGGGCAAGGCGCCCGAGACCTTCGTGGTGGACGGCAAGACCTACACCCCGGCTTCTTACCGCGATGCGATGAAGATCAACGCCGACGACTACATCGAGCTGACTTCCTTTACGCATCATCCGTTCTACACCTGGTTCGCCCTGGAGGTCTGTGACAACTGGCGCGGCTCCCGGTCCTACAACGTCCCCATCGACGAGATGATGGCCGTCCTGGACAATGCGCTCGAGAACGGTTATACCGTCTGCTGGGGCGCCGACGTGAGCCATCCCGGCTTCACGCGCAACGGCCTGGCTATCCTGATCGACGAGCAGGCCACGGCCACCGCCGGTTCCGACCAGGAGCACTGGGTGGGCAGGGAGGAAGGCCGTCCCGCACCCGTCGCCAAGGTCGTGGAAGCGGTTCCCACGCAGGAGAGCCGCCAGATCGAGTTCGACAACAAGACGATGACCGACGACCACGGAATGCACATCTTCGGCATCGCAAAGGACCAGGACGGCAAGAAATACTATATGGTGAAGAACTCCTGGGGCGTGACGGGCAAGTATGACGGCATCTGGTATGCCACCGAGGCTTTCGTGAAAGCGCAGACCCTGGACATCACCATCCACAAGGACGTCCTGACCAAGGACCTGAAGAAGCGTCTGGGCATCAAGTAAATGACGCTGAGGAAGTACATCCCCGACCTGATCACCTCGATGAACCTCGTATGCGGCCTCATCGGGGTGGTCTTCGCGTTGAGGTCCCGCCTGGACCTCGCCTTCATCTGTATGCTTGCGGCGGCCGTCTTCGATTTCCTGGACGGCACGGCCGCACGGGTGCTGGACGCCTATTCCGACCTCGGGAAGGAACTGGACTCCCTGTGCGACCTGGTGAGTTTCGGCGTGCTGCCGGCCCTGATGCTCTGCTTTCTGATGCAGACCTACCGCTTCGACGGCAGCTGGATCTGCTGGCTGCCGCTCGTGCTGGCGCTCTTCGCCGCGCTGCGCCTGGCCAGGTTCAACGTGGATCCGCGTCAGAAAGACGGCTTCCTGGGCCTGCCCGTTCCGGCTGTCGGCATCCTCTGCGGTGCACTGTGCAGCTACTGCTGCCACGCCCCCGTCGAGTTCCTTTCCACGTGGGTGTCCGGTCCCGTATTCATCCCGCTGCTCGCCGCCTGCCTCTGCATCCTGATGGTCTGCGAGGTGCCGATGTTCTCTTTCAAGTTCCACAAGGGTGACGCCCGCTCGCTGACGGTCAAGCGCATCACGCTCGTGGCCTTCATCCTGGCTGCGGCTGTTTTCTGCCTGGTGGCGAAGCACCACTGGTCGCTCGCGGTGCTGCTGGGATTCGTCTTCTACATCCTGAACAACCTGGTATACGCCCTTTTCAAGCTATGAACCGATCCGCTTTCCGCCGTGCGGCCCTGCCGCTTTCGCTGTTCGGGCTTCTTGCCCTGTCCGCCGCCTGCCAGCGCCAGGTCGTCGAAACGCGTCCCACCATCCCGCTGGTCCGCGAGATTCTCGCCGACAAGAACGGACCCCGCCTGCAGATGCTCCGGGAACTGCAGCCCCGGCCGTCGTCGGACATTGCGATCATCGGTTCCGAGTTCGCCTGCGACCGCCTGGCGGAGCAGTTCTCCTTCCGCGACCTGCAGGACAACGTGGACGCCCGTTTCGTGGAAGACGGCCTGCCTGATTTCGCCGGCGAGACCTTCGCGTGCATCGCGGACTCGCTGCGCTATGATGAGTTCGTCGCCGCCGGAGAGACGGAAGAATTGCGGCGCCAGACCCTGATGCGCGTCCTTGCGGCGCTGGACACTGTCGTGCACATCAGTCCCTATGACCTGGACGGGCTTGCCTCCAAGGCGCCCGCGAAGATGGTGGTGCTGGCCGATCCCTATCTGACGGAATACGGCGGTTTCGACGTGGACACGCTCCTGCAGACCGCCGGGTGCGGCGTGCCGGTCCTGCGCCCCGTCGAGGCGATGATCGACCGAGCCTTCGAGCAGGGGGGCCGCTGGGACCTTTCCGTGGGTGTGATCTGCGATGCGCAGTTCGACTCCACGGGCATCTACGAGCGGATTTTCGCCCGCAAGGCGGCCGAGCGCGGCGCGAAGGGTGCCAGCTGCGTGGCCTTCGGCATCGCGGAGCGCGACAGCGTGCTGCACCGTTTCCTGCAGCGCTATCAAGCCGCCGGCAACTCCAAACCCCTGGACGCCATCCTGATCGACGACCTGGCCGTCCAGCCGGATTCGCTGAAACTCGAACTGGCCGAAATCGTGTCCGTGATGAACGAGAGCTCGATGACCCTGGGCCGCCTGATTTCCCGCAATTTCGTTTTCCTCAATACCTTTGACACGGTGGCGGAAAGCAGTTACGCTTTCCTGCGTGAGAACAATCTCTTCACCCACAACATCGCCAAACCGCAGGTGTCGGTCTACCGCCCGGTCCGCAAGCCGGAGAGCGAAGACGGATCGATTATCCTGATTCCCGCTTCTTATGTTCAAAATTAGCATCCTGCCGGAAGAAATAGAGAAAATGCCGCTGGGGTCTTTTCCCGGCAAGATTTACGTCATCGATAAAACCGGCCTTGATTTCGTCAAGGCCATCGCCTATCTCCGCGCGCAGAAGGTCGTCGGCTTCGACACCGAGACCCGTCCGGTGTTCTCGCCGGGCCAGCGCCACAACCACGTCGCGCTCCTGCAGCTCTCCGGCCCCCGGAAGGCCTATCTTTTCCGCGTGGGACAGCTCGGGATGCGCAAGCTCATCTGCAGCATACTGACGAATCCCCGCATCGTGAAGGTGGGCGCCGCCGTGCACGACGATGTGCGCGGCCTGCAGTATTACCAGCGTTTCGAGCCGAAGGGCTTCGTCGACCTGCAGCAGATTGCCTATGAATGGGGCATCCGCGACAAGAGCGTCAAGAAACTGGCGGCCAATGTGCTGGGAATCCGTATCTCGAAGTCGCAGCAGCTCTCCAACTGGGAGGCGGAAGAGCTTTCCGCTTCGCAGCAGATGTATGCCGCGACGGACGCGTGGGTGTGCCGGGAGATGTATCTGAAACTCCTGCAGTCGGAGAAGCATCCGCTTACGCCGGAGGAACTGAATCCGCCGCAGCCGCAGCCCGCGCAGCCCCTGAAGGTGGCGGATCCGGCTCCTGCGCCGGCGCAGGACGACCCCGCCAAGCCGAAGCCCAAACGCCGCAGGCGCCGTCGCCGCAAACCCAAGAAGCTGCAGGAGGCCCCTCAGGACAATGGTTAAGGTTATTTTGAAACACGGCCGCGACGAGTCGTTGCGGCGTTTCCACCCGTGGGTTTTCAGCGGGGCGGTGGCCCAGGTGCAGGGGAGTCCTGCCGAGGGTGACATCGTGGGCGTGTACAGCGCCGAGGGGCAGTTCCTGGCCTCCGGGCACTGGCAGGTGGGTTCCATTGCCGTTCGCATCCTTTCTTTTGACGCGGACCCCACCGCGCCCGGTTTCTGGGAGGATTCCATCGCCCGCGCCCTCGCCGTGAGGCAAGCTGTCGGTCTATTTGCCGCCTCTTGTCAGCAGACGAACTGTTTCCGGCTGGTGCACGGTGAGGGGGACGGACTGCCGGGGTTGATTATCGACTGGTACGACGGGGTATGCGTGATGCAGGCCCATTCCGTGGGGATGTTCCGCGCGAAGATGCAGATCTGCGAGGCGCTGAAGGCCGTGTTTGGCGAGCGCCTGAAGGCCGTCTACGACAAGAGTTCGGGCACGGCGCCGTTCAAGGCGGGCCTCGACCTGGTGGACGGCTACCTGTACCGCGCAGAAGGATTCGAATCGGCGGAGACGGTCGTGCTCGAAAACGGCCGCAAGTTCCTGGTGAACTGGGAGGAAGGCCAGAAGACGGGCTTTTTCCTGGACCAGCGGGATAACCGCGAACTGGTGGGCAAGTATGCCGCCGGGCGCCGCGTGCTCAATCTTTTCTGCTACACCGGTGGCTTCAGCATCTACGCCCTTTCCGCCGGCGCCGAGCTGGTCGATTCCGTCGATTCTTCCGCCAAGGCGATGTCCCTGGTCGCCCGTAACATTCAGCTGAATGTCGGTTCCGGGGAGACGGCAGCTGCCCCCGGAAACACTGCCACCCTCGGCACGTTAAGAGGGGGGACCGCAAGCGAAGCGCAGCGGTGGGGTCCGAAGGACGTTTCAGGGGGCAGGCTGCCGCTCCCCGAGACGAACAATTATTGCGAGGATGCGATCGAGTTTCTGCGGAAGACGCCCGAGGGGAAGTACGACCTGATGATCGTGGACCCGCCGGCATTCGCCAAGCACCGCGGCGCCCTGCAGAACGCCCTCCGCGCCTACCAGCGCCTGAATGCCGCCGCCATCGCGAAGGTGGCGCCGGGCGGCCTGGTCTTCACCTTCAGCTGCTCGCAGGTCGTCGACAAGATCACCTTCGCCAACACCGTGTTCTCCGCCGCCGCCCAGACGGGCCGCAGCGTGCGGATCCTGGACCGCCTGTGCCAGGGATCCGACCACCCGGTGAGCATCTATCACCCTGAGGGCGAGTACCTCAAGGGCCTGCTGCTTTACGTAGAATAACACTCAACCCCAATCATATGCCGTCTCGCTTCTGCCCTGACCGCTTGTCCTCAAAACCCCGCCGTTTTGAGGACGGCAAACACTTTTCCCTTGTTCCATCCTCATTTTTGGCCCGTTTTGAGGACAGGCTTGCCCTGCTGGGGCTTGCGCTGCTTCTTACGGCGGCGCCGGGCTGTACTCCTGCCGGAGGGCAGGGCGGACAGGACGGCGGAAACCGCGGCATCGGCGTGTATCCCGGCGACCCGGCGGAATATGCCGGCCCGGAGCTCGTCGCTGCCGGAAACGAATACCGCAACCTGGCCCTGAACCGCGTGGCGCGGGCTTCGTCCAGCCGGGACTACAACCTTACGGCACAACTGGCCACCGACGGCATCCCGGCGGCGGGAGAACCGCTGCTCCTGGATGTCTCGGTGAACGGGCAGCCCCTGGCCAAGCGGGACCGCGAGAAGCCTTTCGACGGCAACGGTTGGACCTCCGTGGGCATCCCGGGCGGGCCGGACGCCTCATTTGCGCTCCGCCTGCAGGGCGGTTCCGTGGTGGCCGACCGCCTGCTCATCTATGGTCTGGCGCAGCCGCTGAACGGAGATTATTCTGCCGCACCACAGCCCTGCTCCGTCGTCGTGGAGGCTTCGCCGGACGGAGAGAATTGGCAGAAGGTGGCGGAACGGACGGAGAAGCAATTCGTGTTGTGGCGCGTCGAATACAAGGAGGGGGTCAATGCGACCAATTTCCGCTGGGAATTCCCGCTGCCCGCCGAGCCTTTCACCGCCCTGCGCATCCGTTTCGACGACCCGGGTGTGGAGACCTGGACGCTCCAGCAGGTGGAATTCTCGCTGGATGGCAAGCCGGTGGGCATCCTGCCCTCGGCGCGCTTTTGCAGCGCCTGGATGAGCGAAGGCATTGAAGATGAATGGATTTGTGTGGACCTGGGCGCTGAAGCCCGCTTCGACGAAGTGCATCTGCAGTGGATGGAGCGGCCCGAAGAGGGCGTGATCGAAGCGTCTTCGGACGGCGTGCATTGGAAACAGCTGAAGGAACTGCCGCCGGTGGGACCGCTGGAAGAGAGTCTGGAGCTGCGCGGCCGTGGGCGCTATGTGCGCCTGGCCGGTCTGCGGACCTCACCCGGCTCCCGTATCGCCCTGGGCGAGCTGGAAGTGTGGGGGCGTGGCGGCATAGTGCCTCAGGCGCAGGCGGCTCCGGCGGCTGCGGACGGACGCCTGGACCTGCGGGGCGGGGCGTGGCACCTGCAGCGTGCCAGCGAAGTGGTGCAGGGTGGGGAAGTCCTGTCGGTGCCGGACTTCGACGCGCAGGACTGGATTCCCGCCACGGTGCCCGGGACGGTGCTGACCTCCTATTACAATGCGGGCGCGGTTCCCGACCAGCGCTACGACGACGACCAGCTGCAGATTTCCGAGTCCTTCTTCCTCAGCGACTTCTGGTACCGCGACGAGTTCGACTTCCCGGAAGACTGGGACGGCCGTGAACTCGTGCTGCATTTCGACGGCATCAACTGGAAGGCGGATGTATTCGTGAACGGCAGCCGGGCCGGCCGCATCGACGGGGCCTTCACCCGGGCGGACTTCGACGTGACGCCCTTGCTGAAGCCTGGCCGTAACGCGCTGGCCGTCAGGATATTGAAGAACGACCATCCCGGTATCGTCAAGGAGCAGGACCGCATCAGCGCGGACCTGAACGGAGGCATCCTCGGGGCCGACAACCCCACGATGCACGCCACCATCGGCTGGGACTGGATTCCCACGGTGCGCGGCCGCAACATCGGCATCTGGAACGACGTGTGGCTTTCCGCGCACGCGGGGGGCGTGACCATAGACGACGTTTTCGTGGAGACCGACCTGCCGCTTCCGGCGACGGATTATGCCACCCTGAAGCCCGTGGTCACCCTGACCAACCACGGCGCCCGGACCCGCGAGGCGGCGATTGCGCTGAACTACGGGGGCTTGACCATCTCCGGCGGCGCCACCCTCGCCGCGGGGGAGACCCGCGACGTCCCGCTTCCCGAAACGCGTCTGGAATCCCCGGAACTCTGGTGGCCGGCCGGCTACGGCGAGCCGCACCTGTATGAAGTGGAGACGACCGTCAGCGTGGACGGCGTACGCTCCGACAGCAAGAAACAGTTCTCCGGCGTGCGGGAAATGTCCTACACGATGGAAGACGGCGTGCTGGACTTCTATGTGAACGGACGGCGCCTGATCGGCAACGGCGGCAACTGGGGATATCCGGAGGTCAACCTGAACTACCGGGCCCGCGAATACGACATTGCGGTGGCTTACCACGCGGATATGCATTTCACGATGATCCGCAACTGGGTGGGACAGACCGGCGACGAAGAGTTCTGGGAGGCCTGCGACCGCCACGGCGTGATGGTGTGGCAGGACTTCTGGCTGGCGAACCCGGCCGACGGCCCCGAGCCGGACGACGAGGCGATGTTCCTGGCGAACGCCGGGGACTACCTGCGCAAGATCCGCCATCATCCCTGCCTGGCGCTCTACTGCGGCCGCAACGAGGGCAATCCACCCGCGTCGCTGAACGCCGGCCTGGAGGCGCTCGTGGCCCGGCTGCATCCGGGAATGCAGTACATCCCGCATTCCGCCGCGGGGCCCGTGAGCGGCGGAGGCCCCTACCGGGCCCTGCCCGTGGCGGAATACTTCACGCTGAAGAACGGCAGCGACCGCTTCCACAGCGAACGCGGAATGCCCAACGTGCCCACGATGGAAAGCCTGGAGCGGATGCTTCGGGAAGAGCACCGCTGGCCGCAGAACAGCGTCTGGGGGATGCACGACTACGCCCTGGAAAGCGCCCAGAGCGCGGCGACCTTCAACGCGATGGTGGAGAAGGCCTTCGGGCAGCCGGAGAGCACTGAGCAGTTCTCGCAGTTTGCGCAGTGGATCGATTACGACGGCTACCGGGCCATCTTCGAGTCGCGCAGCGCACAGCGGAAGGGAATCCAGCTTTGGATGAGCCACAGTTGCTGGCCCTCGATGGTCTGGCAGACCTATGACTATTACTTCGCGCCCACGGCGGCCTATTTCGGGGCCAAGAAGGGCAGCGCGCCCGTCCGCATCCAGTGGAATCCCGTTTCCGCTCAAGTTGAAGTAGTGAACAACAACGCCGGCGACCTGTCCGGCCTTACGGCGGAAGCTGTCGTGGCCGCCCTCGACGGCACCGTCCTTTCGGAACAGCAGGCCGTGCTGGATGCCGCGGAAGACTCCACGACGCCGCTCCCGTTCGAGGTTCCGGGTGAAACCCAGGGCGAGGTGTTCCTCCTCCGCCTGCGCCTCCTGCAGGGTGAAGCCGAGCTGGCCGACAACTTCTATGTCCTGAATCCCGCCGATCCCGGCAACCTGCAGGTCCTGAGGCAGTTGCCTGCCGCCAAGGTGGACTTCCGTACCGAATGGACCCGCGACGGCGACCGCTGGCTGGGCACCGCCACGCTGGAAAACAAGTCCAAGACGCCGGCCCTGATGCTCCGGCTTAACCTGGTGGGCGCACGCAGCGGCGAGCAGATCCTGCCCGTCTTCTACGAGGACAACTGGATCTCCCTGCTCCCGGGCGAGAGCAAGCGCATCACCGTGCGCTGCGCCGCCGCCGACACCCGCGGCGAGCAGCCTAAATTGCTGCTTCTGCCCGGTCTGCCCCCTTCGGACGCCGCGAAGCCGTCCCGGCAGGAGCAGGTCACTTATGTGGAGACGGTGCGCGTCGACCCCGATGACACGCAGGAAGAGATTGTCCGCAAGGCCGCGAACCTGGTGCCCTCCCCGCGCCAGGCCGCGGCGTTGGAGAACGGCTTCATCGCCTTCCTGCACTTCGGCCCCAACACCTTCACCCGGCGCGAGTGGGGCACGGGCTTCGAGGACCCCGCAGTCTTCGACCTGAAGGAACTCCACACCGACGACTGGTGCCGCCAGATGAAGGATGCCGGGATGAAGATGGCCATCCTCACGGTAAAGCACCACGACGGCTTCTGCCTGTGGCAGACGCGCTACACCACGCACGGCATTATGTCCACGGGCTACAAAGACGGCCGGGGCGACATCCTGCGCGAACTTGCAGAATCCTGCCGCAAATACGGCCTCAAGCTGGGCGTCTACCTCTCGCCGGCCGACCTCTACCAGATCGAGGCCCCGGACGGCCTGTACGGCAACCTCAGTGCCAAGACGCCCCGCGTCATCCCGCGTCCGGTGGAGGGAAGGCCCTTCGCGGACAGCCGCACCTTCCAATTCACGGTAGACGATTACAACGAGTATTTCCTGAACCAGCTGTTCGAACTGCTCACCGAGTACGGGCCCATCGCAGAAGTCTGGTTCGACGGAGCGCATCCCAAGCGCAAGGGCGGCCAGACCTACGACTACACCGCCTGGCGCGAGTTCATCCGCACGCTGGCCCCCGACGCGACCGTGTTCGGGCGCGAGGACATCCGCTGGTGCGGCAACGAGGGCGGATCCACGCGCGACGCCGAGTTCAACGTCGTCACCTTCGGGGAGGACCCCGCCGTGATGACGGAGTTCGAGGATATGTACGGCGAACTGGGCACCCGGAAGGTGTACACCGCGCAGCAAAAGCCTTTCTACCTGCATTACGAGCCCTGCGAGACCAATACCTCCATCCGCGCCGGCTGGTTCTTCAGCGACGACGACACGCAGGAGGTGCGCACGGCCGACGACGTGTTCGACATCTACGAACGTGCGGTGGGCGGCAACTCCATCTTCCTGCTGAACATCCCGCCGAACCGCGAGGGACGCTTCTCCGAGCGCGATGCGGCCGTGCTGCAGGAAGTGGGTGCGCGCATCCGGGAGACCTACGGCGAGGGCTGCAACCTGCTCGCCCGCGCCCGGGGGCCGAAGCAGGTCCTGGACGGCAGGGACGACACTTTTGTGCCGGCCGACGGCCTCGTCGTCCGCCTCCGGAAGCCCGTCACGCTGAACCGAATCGCGCTGCGCGAGCCGGTCCGTACCGTCGGCGAGCGGGTGGAAGGCTGCGCCGTGGACGCCCGGATAGACGGAGAATGGAAGGAAATCGCCGCCGGCACCAACATCGGCTTCCGGCGCATCCTGCGCTTCGCCGACGTCACCACCGACGCCCTGCGCATCCGCATCACCTCTACGCGGGACGAGCCGCTTCTCAGCGGGGTCGAGGCCTACCGTTACCGGACGCGTCCGCCCGCCGTCGAGGCGGTGCAGGCCCCGGACGGCACCGTGACCTTGAAACCCGCCTTCCAGTCGATGCACTGGTGGAGTTTCCGGAACAATGACGCTTCAGGGCTCTATGCCGGCTGCACCATCCTTTATGCGACGGAGCCGGACGGGGAGCTGAAACCCTACGAGGGCCCGTTCCGTCTGGAGAACGGCGAACTTCGGGCCGTGGCCGAGCTGAACGGCGAACGGGGCCCGGAACTGGTCCGGCATTTCGGCTGGGCCAAGCAGGGCTGGAAGGTGATCGGCTGCAGCAGCGAGTATCCCGGGCAGTTCGCCCGGCAGGCCATCGACGGCCGGACCGACAGTTGCTGGCAGTCCCGCGACGGAGTGCGGCAGTACATCAGCATCGACCTCGGGGAAGTCCGGGAGCTGCACGGTTTCGCCTACACACCGCACGCCTTCACGAAAGAGAGTATGATCGAGCAGGGCGTCTTCCGGATCAGTGCGGACGGCCGCAACTGGAAAGACGCCGAGGACTTTGCATTCGGCAACCTCGTCAACGACCCGACCCGCCGGGTCCATCAGTTCGGTAAACCCCTCCGGACGCGCTACGTGCAGATCCTCTCCACGGCCATCGCCGCGGGCGGAAACGCCGCCGGAATGGCGGAGCTGGACCTGTTCTAGGAATTGTCCGCTTCGATGAGTTCCAGGAGGCGGTCGATGGCCTCGGAATCGGGGATGTGACGCAGGACGGGCTGGCCGCGGTGGTAGATGGCCACGCGCCCGCCGCCTTCGCCCACATAGCCCCAGTCGGCATCGGCCATCTCGCCGGGGCCGTTCACGATGCAGCCCATCACGGCGATCACGAGGCCCTTGAGGTGGGCGGTGCGCCGCTGCACTTCCTCGAAGGTTTCCTGGAGATTGTACATCGTGCGGCCGCAGCCCGGGCAGGCGATGTATTCCGGTTTGTAAAAACGCCGGCGCGCCGCCTGCATAATCTCGTCCTTCAGATACTCGGACAGCCCGGCCTCTGCGGGAATCTCGTCGATCTCCCGCTTCAGCAGCTTCGGCCCCCACAGTATCGCCGCATCCAGCATAGGATCCGCTGCCGGCGACGGACAGCGGAGCGGAAATTGGTTTTCCGGCAAACCTGTCCGGAAAATAATTTCCGTCCGCCCGTCTGGAAGACTCCGCTCGCCGGCACCATATGTGGCGAGATATTGTGCGACAGGAAGTTCGTTCACGGGAGGCTCGGTAAGTGAAACCCGGATCGTGTCTCCGATGCCCTCTTGCAGCAGGGACGCAATCCCCACACACGACTTGATCCGCCCGCTGTCGCCGCCGCCGGCCTCCGTCACCCCCAGGTGCATCGGGAACACCACGCCCCGCTCCTGCATCCGCCGGGCCAGTTCGCGGTAGGCCTCCACCATCACCACGGTGTTGCTGGCCTTCAGCGAGACGACCACATTGAAGAACTCCGCCGCGATGCACATCTCCAGCCACTCCATCGCAGCCATCGCCATCGCGTGCGGCGTATTGCCGTAACGGTCGGTGATGTAGGCGCCCAGCGAGCCGTGGTTGAGACCCACGCGCACGGCGGTCCCGTGCTGCTTGCAAACGGACAGGAAACGGGCGAACTGCCGCCGCGCCTCGTCGTGGTCCTTATGGAAATTGCCCGGGTTGATGCGGACCTTCTCCACCACGGAGGCTACGGCGATGGCCGTCTCGGACGAGAAGTGGATGTCCGCCACCAGCGGCACGTCGCATCCTGCCGCACGCAGCCGCGCCTTGATTTCCGCCACGTGCGGGACGTCCTGCATCCCGGGCACGGTGATGCGCACCATCTGCGCGCCCGCGGCCGCGAGTTCCAGGCACTGCGCCACGGTGGCCTCTATGTCGGAAGTATGGGTATTGCACATCGTCTGGACGACGATGGGCTGCCCGGCGCCGATGACCAGCGAGTTCCCGACCCGGACCGGAAGTGTCTCAATGCGTGCCATATACGATCTCTTTGGCCTCCTTACGAAGCTGCGCCGTGGTCTTGCCGGTGCGCTTCGTGAGTTGGAAATGCACGCCCACCGTGGCGATGATGTCCAGCGGATAGGCGTAGCGATAGTAATACTGGCTGGCGTAGTCCGGGTCGTACAGTGACGACCACGACCAGCGCAGCAGGGCGTTGAAATGGATTTCGACGGGGTCGAGCATCAGCGCGAAGCCGCCGCCGCCCTGCAGGCCGTATTCCCAGCGGTGCTCGTAGGGCCGGAAGGCGTGTTCGAAGGCCGGGTCCAGGTTGGGGCCCGAACGCGAGATGCTGTTGCGCCAGCCGCCATACACGCCCACGTTGGCCATCAGCTTGCCGGGATGGAAATCCACGTGGATCTGGGCCAGGGCCGGGATTTCGAAGACTTCGATGGAGGCCTGCTCGGCATCGTCGATGCTCTGCGAATAGCCCGTCTCGGGGTCCCGCTTGAAGCCGAACCCCTCGTAGCCGTGGGCCACGCCCATCACCAGGGCGAAGTAGGGCAGCGTGTCGAACATCTTGCTGAACTTGGTGAAGGTCACCGAAACATAGTTCGGCGAGAACTGCCAGGCGCGGTTGTGCCGGGCCGGCGCGTAATACATATTCGAGAACGAAACGCCGTAGTTGACGCCGACCAGCAGGTAGTCGTTGATCATCCGGGCGCGCTTGCCGGTCTGCAGCGTCAGGGTGTCGGCTTGCTGCGCCCGCAGGCCGGAGGCGGCGGGAATCAGCAGAAGCAGGAGGACGATGAACTTCTTCATAGGGCGTCAGGGGTTGCCGAAAAGCTCCGCGATGGATACCGGCTGGCTGATCTCGGCCCCCGCGGGGATGTCGATGTAAGGGCTGCCGGACAGCTCCAGGAACACCACTTTCTCGGGCTGGCGGTGATCCAGCAGGTTGCCGGTGTCCACGATGGAGTTGCGGTTGCCGTCCTCGGTGATACGGATGCTGTAGCGCCCCTTCCTGAGGTAGGGGAAACTCACCGTGCCGTCGGAATCGACGATGTGCGAGCGGAGCACGCGGTCGCGTTTCTCACCCAGCAGGTCGATGATGAACTTGCGGTCCACGCCGCTCAGATCCAGTTCCAGCACGCTCAGGGTCTCGTCGTCGGGCAGGCTGACCTTGAGTTCGGTGCTGTCGGACCAGAAACCGTTGATGTCGCGGAAGGCGCGATAGGGAAGCTTCATAAAGTATTGATAGCCGGGCTGGAGTTTCCCTTTCGGCCGGAGGATGTACCGGCGCAGGTTGAGGCTGTCCTGCTCCACCGTGAATTCCTCGCGCGTCTCGCGCTGACGGGGGTTGATGGAGCGGAAGATCACGGAGTCGAACCGTTCCGAGATAATGGGATTGCGGAACTCCAGCGAGAAGCCGTTCTGCTCGACGGTCTCGGGTTCGACCTTGAACGTGTACACGCAGGTGGTGTCTTCGTGCTTGATGTTGCGGCGCGAGCTCTTGGAATAGGTCCGCCTGTCGGCGGGCATCGGGAGCTTGACGACTTCCTGCGTGGGGACCAGCCGTCCCAGCGAGTCGGTCTTTCGGTAATTGACGTAGATGCGCATCGTGTCCGGGGCGGCCCGGCGGCTGTTGATCCACAGCTCGAGGCTGTCCTGCAGGATGTTGAACTGGCTGATCAGCTGGTCGGCCGCGTAGCCGCGGATCCACAGCGAATCGATCCAGGCGCCCGGGGCCTGGAAAGTCAGGTAGGCGGAGCGCTCGGCGGTGCGTTCTTTCTTCACGATATACTGCCGCGAGGGCTTCTCCCGGAACAGCTTGAGTTCGTGCTCGCTGCGGCGCGCCAGGCACCTCACGGTGTCCAGCATATCGTATTTGAGCAGTTCGGGCACGGTGTCGTAAGCGATCATCACAGGCTTGACCAGCGAGTCCAGGAAGGCGACGTTCTCGGATTCCGGGTCGTAGATATAGTCGCTGTTGGCGTCTTTGATGGCGTACAGGCGGTACAGGGTGTCCTTGACGTAAGGGAAGGTGAAGTAGCCCCAGTCGTCCGTCTTGGCGGCCGCGTAAGGCTTGTGCAGCAGGATGGCGGAGTCGGCGTGGTCCTTGTGCAGCAGCACGGTGGCGCCCTTCACCGGGGCGAGCGTGTTGCAGTCTACCACGGTGCCCGTGACCAGCATCGAGTCGATGCCGGTGCCCGTGGAGAAGACATAGGTGTAGCCCGGGAACAGGTTGCCTTCATTGGCGTCCGCGATGGCGTCGATGAAGTTCAGCGTGTAGGTCATATCGGGCAGCAGCGGCTCCTCGAAGGTGACGATGAGGTCGTGCCCGCGCAGACGCGACTTGGGCGGACGGTTCTGCGGCGGCGACAGGACGATGCCCGTCGGGGCCTTGATGGTCACGTATTCGTTGAAGGTGAATACGAACCGGGCTCCTTCCAACGGCACGCCCACCACGCCCGGCAGCGGCCGGATGTCGATGATGTAAGGGGGGATGGTGTCCTTCTTGCCGCCGGACGGCGCCTGCGTCGTGTTGGCGCAGGAGGGCAGCATCAGCGGCAGCAGGACGGCGCAGACGGCCAGCAGCAGGAGGATCAGCGGGGCGGTTCTCTTCTTCATAAGGCGTCAGATATCGGTGCGCAGGACATCCTGGATGCCGTCGATCTTGGAAAGTCCGTCCACCATCCGCTCCAGGTTCTTCTTGTCGCGGACAAGGAGTTCGATGAATCCCTCGAACAGTTCGCCGTCGGTGGAGAGCTGCAGCTTGCGCATATTGATGCCGAGGGTCTGGGAGATGTAGCTGGAGATGTCGCTGAGCAGTCCCACCCGGTCTATTCCCTTGAGGGATATGCGGATGGGATATTCCTGCTGCACGGCACCCCACTGCGGGACGACCATCCGGTTGCCGTACTTGCTGGCCAGGCTCTCGGCCACGGGGCAGGATTTCTTGTGCACGATCACCAGGCTGTCGCTCATCGAGAAGCCGATCACGGGGTCGCCGGGAATCGGGTGGCAGCACTCCGCGATCTTGTACTCGATCATATGGGCGTTGTCCTCGTGGATGGAGAACTTGCGCTTTCCGCCCGTGGACAGGTCCTTCTCGTCGATGATGGCCTTGAATTCCTCGGGGCCGAGCAGGCCCAGGCCGATGCGGAAGAACAGTTCGTCTTCGTCGTGCAACTGGGTGTAGTCCTGGAACTTGCGGACCAGTTCGCGGTTGCTCTGCAGGCCCATTAGGCGGACGCGTTCCTCGAAGATGCGCTCGCCCTCGCGGGCGATGGTGTCGAAGTCGCGGCGGAAATACTCGATGACGCGGTTGCGGGCGTAGCGCGTCTGCAGGAAGGACACCCAGTCCATCTTGGGCCGGGCGTTCTCGGCGGTGATGATCTCCACCTGGTCGCCGGCCTTGAGGGTGTGCGAGAGCGGGACCAGCTTCATATTCACCTTGGCGGCGATGGCCTTGTTGCCGATTTCCGTGTGGATCCGGTAGGCGAAGTCGAGCGCCGTGGCGCCGCCGCGGATGGCCTTCTGCTCGCCCTTGGGCGTGAAGACCACGATCTCGCTGCTCACCAGGTCCTTGTGGATGATGTCCAGAAGTTCCAGGGCGCTGACGTCGTCGCTCAGCAGGATGTCCTGCACCTCGGCGAGCCACTTGTCCATCTCGGAGTCGTTCTCGGAGATGTAGCCGTCGTTCTTGTACGCCCAGTGGGCGGCGATGCCCTTCTCGGCGATGTCGTCCATCCGCTTGGAGCGGATCTGGACCTCCACCCAGAAGCCGGCGTGGCTCATCAGGGTGCAGTGCAGGGCCTCGTAGCCGTTGCTCTTGGGCTGCGAGATCCAGTCGCGCCTGCGGGTGAGGTTCTCGCGGTACAGGTGGGTGATGGTGGAGAAGATGAGGTAGGCCTGCCCGCGTTCCGTCTGCACGCTGTTGTCCGACGGCTCGAAGATGATGCGGACGGCGTACAGGTCGTAGATCTGCTCGAAGGGCACCTGCTTCGTGCGCATCTTGTACCAGATGGAATACGGGGTCTTGATGCGTTTCTTGATGGTGAAACGGTAGCCGGCCTCGCGCAGCGCCTCCTCGATGGGGGCGATGAAGGTGTCGATGTCCTTGTCGCGCGTGGCGATGTTGCCCTTGATGCGCTCCGAGATGCGCCGGTAGTCTTCGGGCTCCTTGTAGCGGAGCCAGATGTTCTCCATCTCCGACTTCACGCTGTACAGGCCGAGCCTGTGGGCCAGCGGGATGAAGATGAACATCGTTTCCGAGAGGATCTTGTCCCGCTTGTGCTCGGGCATAAACTCGATGGTGCGGCAGTTGTGCAGGCGGTCCGCCAGCTTGATCAGCACCACGCGCACGTCGTCGTTCAGAGTGAGCAGGATGCGCTTGAAATTCTCGGCCTGGAGGCTCTCGGTGCTGGCCATCCCGCCCTTGCGGTCTTCATTGTCCAGCACGGTCTTGATCTTGGTCAGGCCGTCCACCAGGGTGGCGATCTTGTCGCCGAACAGGTTGCGGATGTCCTCCACGGTGTAGCCGGTGTCCTCCACCACGTCGTGCAGCAGCGCGGCGCAGATGGACTTGCATCCCAGGCCGATCTCGGTCACGACGATCTTCGCCACGGCCAGCGGGTGCAGCATATAGGGCTCGCCCGAGCGGCGGCGGACGTTCTTGTGGGCCTGGTTGGCAAACTCGAAGGCTTTCCGGACGGTCTCCACCTCGCCCTCGTCCTTGCAGCGGTGCGTGGCGACCTCCATCAGCGAGGAGAACTCTTCGCTGATCAGCCGGTAGTCATCGGGTGTGAACTGGGAGAAACTCATAGCTTGTTTTCGGCGTCCCAATCGGACACGTTGTATTGGTCGACATTCTGGAAACTGTAGGTCAGCTGCGCGCCGTATATGATGATCTGCCAGCTGAAGTTCAGCCAGATCAGGAAGAGCGGGATGGCGGCGAGGATTCCGTAGGCCTGGTTGAGCCGGCCCACGAACATCTGCGTGTGCAGGTATAGGTACTGGAACAGCATAAAGAACACGCCGGCGATGAGCGCCGAACGGAAGGCGTATTTGTACTCGACGAAAGTGGCAGGGATGTACTTGTACATCACGGAAAGGGTGCCCACGAGGATGATGTAGAAGGCGGCGTAGCCCAGCAGCTTGAACAGGAAACGCGCTTCCTTGAGGTCCAGGCCGTAGAAGAGGTTCGGCAGGTTGGTGGCGTACACCATCCCGGTGCCGAAGATGATGATGATGAAGGGGGAGAGCACGAGCACCAGCAGGTAGAAGCTGAAGCGCTTGTAAATCTTGCGGGGGATCTTGAGGATGCCCCAGACGTTGTTGAAAACGCGCTCCACCTGGAACATCATCCACAGGATGGCCCAAAGGAAGATGATGGCGGAAACGGTCCCGAGCCCGCCGCCCTGCGCGGAGTCGATAATCACGGAAGCCCGTTCCGACAGCATATTGACGATTTCCGGATGGGTCGGAAGGATGGCCTGCAGGAGCTGCTTGACGCTGCCGTCCAGCCCCAGGCCGCCCGTGATGGCGAACACGAAGGCGATGAAAGGCACCAGGGCGAGGGTGATGAAGTAGCTGAGCGACACGCATTGGAAGCCCATCCGGTTCTCGATGAAGGTGCTGAAGGTGATGCGGATCAGCTTGATGATGCGGACCGTCTCGGCATAGAAGGGCGAGGACGCGCTGGTGTCGAGCGTCCAGATCCTGTCGGTGAAAAGGTCCGTTATCTTACTGGCTATCCTCATCTTATGCTAAAACAACGTAGGTTCTTCAATATTCTGCCGGCCGGCGTCATTCGGGTTTCCGTCCTCATTCCGGGCTTGACCAGGAATCCCCTCCGGCAGCATCGCCCGGAACTCCTCTTCGGAGACCACCGGGATGCCGAGCTTCGCGCACTGCTTGAGCTTCTCCGGACCGGGCTTGGTGCCGGCAAGCAGGAAAGCCGTCTTCGCGCTTACAGACGAACCGGGTTTGCCGCCGTGCGCGGCGATCAGCTCCTTCATCCGCTCGCGGCTGATGCTGAAATTGCCGGAAATGACGACGGTCTTGCCCGCGAGGGCGTCGGATACCGCGGCATCCTTGCCGGCGCCATCGAAACGCAGTCCGGCGGCCCGCAGACGGGCGATTAGTTGGATATGGGCGGGAGCGTGCAGGAAGTCGTAGACGCTGCGCGCGATGACGTCGCCCACGTCTTCCACCTCCAGCAGCTGCTCCGGCGTGGCGGCGGAAAGCGAGTCGATGTCGCCGAAATGGCGCGCGAGCCCCTTGGCCGTGGTCTCGCCCACATAGCGGATGCCCAGGGCGAAGAGAACGCGTTCGAAGGGGACCTGCTTCGAGGCTTCCAGGCTGTCCAGGAAGCGCTGTGCGGAACGGTCCTGCCAGCCTTCGAGGCTGAGCAGCCGGTATTTGCCGATATCGTACAGGTCGGCGGCGTCGCGGGCGAGTCCGGTGTCGTAGAACTGCTCCACGGTGGCTTCGCCTGCGAGGATGTCCATCGCCTTGCGGCTGACGAAATGGATCAGCCGGCCCTTGATCTGCATCGGGCAGCCGTCCTGGTTCGGGCAGAACCACTTGGCTTCCGTCTCCGCCTTCACGAGGGGTGTGCCGCAGTCGGGGCAGCGCTCCGGGAAGGCCGGAGGCACGGCGCCGGCGCTGCGGTGCGCGGGGTCGATGCCGGTGATCTTAGGGATGATCTCGCCGCCTTTCTCCACGAACACCCAGTCGCCCACGCGGATGTCCAGCAGGGCCATCTGGTCGGCGTTGTTCAGGGTGGCGCGCTTGACGAGCGTGCCGCTGAGCTGCACGGGGGCGAGGTTGGCCACCGGGGTCACGGCGCCCGTGCGTCCCACCTGGTAGTCGATGCTCAGCAGTTCCGTGCAGGCCTGCTCGGCCTTGAACTTGTAGGCGACGGCCCAGCGCGGCGACTTGGCGGTGTAGCCCAGCGAGCGCTGACAGGCGAGCTCGTTGATCTTGATCACGATGCCGTCGGTGGCGTAGGGGAGGAACTTGCGGGCCTGGTCCCAGTGGTCTATGTATGCTTTTATCTCACTGATATCCTTACAGATACGGCGGTCTTCCGAGACGGGAAGCCCCCAGCTCGCGGCGGCGTCCAGCGCCTGGCTGTGGGAGTCGAAGGCCACGGACTCGGCGGGAATATGGTACAGGGTGCACCACAGGCCTCGGTGGGCCACCTCTTCAGGGTCGATGAGTTTCAGCGAGCCCGAGGCGGCGTTGCGGGGGTTGGCGAAAGGCGGTTCCTCCTGGGCCTCGCGTTCGCGGTTGAGGGCGTCAAAAGCCTCATAAGGCATCAGGATCTCGCCGCGGATCTCGAATTCTTCCGGATAGTCGCCGCGGAGCCGCTGCGGGATGTTCGCGATGCGGCGCACGTTCTCGGTGACGTCGTCGCCCTGGATGCCGTCGCCGCGGGTGAGGGCCTGCACGAGCGTGCCGTTCTTGTAGGTCAGGCAGATGGCGGTGCCGTCGAACTTCAACTCGCAGCTGTAGCTGAAGGCGGTGCCGTCCAGAGCCTTGTCGGCCCGGGCCGCGAATTCTTCGATTTCGGAAATGGAGTAAGTGTTGCCCAGCGAGAGCATCGGGTAGCGGTGCGGCCGCTGGACGAAACCCTGGCGGGCGTCCCGTTCGGCGTTCGCGCCTACGGGGGCCTCCAGGTCGGAGCCCACGCGGCGGGTGGGGGAGTCGGGACTGTCGAACTGCGGGAACTCGGCTTCCAGCCGCTCCAGCTCGTGCATCAGCTGGTCGAACTCGTAGTCCGACATCGTCGGCGCGTTGTCGACATAATAACGACGGCTGTTCTCCCGGAGGGTCTCCCGGAGCTGCTCAATCCTTATTTGGGCTTCCTTTTCCTGCATACTCACGCGCATACATACGCATAATCGACAAAAATACACAATTCCCGCGGGAAAAGCAAACCGGCCGCTGCTGACCGTCGGTTGAAAGCGATTACGGGAGCACAGACACCCCGTTTTGCTCCCGGAGTGCAAAATAAACGATTGCCGGGAGCAATGAGCCCCTTCTTTTTTCCCGGCATCCGATATCGTGGGGGCTGTACGATGTAAAGGATAAATTATTATCTTTGTAAAAATCGCACCGAAGATGAACAGACAACATAACCGTCTCATCCTCAATGTCGCACAAGTCCTGATCTGGGCCTGCGCGATGTTGCTGCCCGCCGGCGTAACCTGGCTGATCTCGGGAGACAGCATCCGCTTCAATATGACCTTCTGGTCATCCTTCCGTATGCTGATGCCGATTTGCCTGGTGTATCTGGTCAACTATTTCCTGCTGGTTCCTCAATTCCTTTTCCGCAAAAAGGTAATCTGGTTCATCATTTTGAACATTGTCCTGCTGGCGCTGCTCAATATCCCGAGCTTCCTGCCTCGCGGAGAAATCCCCGAGCCGTGGCGCGAACACATTCAGCGAAGAGATATCCTCGCATTCCGCATTCCGACCCTCATCTCTGCGGCATTCTTCCAGCTGGTGTTCATTTTCCTCGCTATCGGCGCGCGGTCCATCATCCGCTCCAACGACATCCAGTTCCAGCTGCAGGAAGAGAAACGCAAGACGGCCGAGGCCGAACTTACCTGGCTCAAGCACCAGCTCAACCCGCACTTCCTTTTCAATACGCTGAACAATATCTCCTCGCTGACCCAGATCGATCCGGACAAGGCGCAGGAGAGCATCGGCGAGCTCAGCGACACGCTGCGCTACGCCCTCTACGATACGGACACGGACAAGGTGCCTCTCTCCGGCGAGGTGGGCTTTATGGACAACTATATCCATCTGATGCAGCTCCGCTGTAACGAACTCACGGAGGTCAAGACGACCTGGGTGCTTCCGGCAGGCGACGTGAAGATCGCCCCGCTGCTGTTCATCTCCCCGATCGAGAACGCCTTCAAGCACGGCGTGAACGCGCGGATGGCTTCGTTCGTGCACATCGGCCTGCAGCCGGAAGGGCAGGATCTCGTGTTCCATTGCGAGAATTCCGTCTTCGAGAAAAGCGGCGAGGACCATATCGGTTCCGGCATCGGCGTGGAGAACCTGAAGCGACGTCTGGAACTGATCTATCCGAACGCCTATTCGTATGAGCAGAGCGAGAAGGACGGCGTCTATTCCGTCCGCATCGCCCTGAAAAACCTGTTGGGATGAAACCTCTGAGCTGTATGGTCGTCGATGACGAGCCGCTGGCCGTCAAGATGCTGGAGAACTTCATTTCCAAGACTTCCTTCCTTTCCCTGGCTGCGTCCTTCACCGATCCCGTGGCTGCGCTGGACGCCATCCGCACGCAGCAGCCTCAGCTGGTGTTCCTGGATATCCAGATGCCCGACCTGAACGGGATGGAGCTTTCCCGGATGGTGCCCGACGGGACGCGGATCATCTTCACGACGGCGTTCAAGGACTACGCCTTCGACAGCTACGAGGTCTCCGCGCTGGATTTCCTGCTCAAGCCCATCCGCTACCAGAAATTCCTGGAGGCGGCCGAGAAAGCGCGTCATTGGTTCGAACTTATGGAGAGCGTCGAGTCTTCCGCCGGGCAGCCCGCTTCCCCGGCGGCCACCCAGCAGGATTCCATCTTCGTCAAGAGCGACGGGCAGTTGCGCAAGGTGGCCTTCTCCGACATCCGCTATGTCGAGGGGATGAAGGACTATGTGCTGCTTCACCTGGTCTCGGAGCGCCGCCCCATCGTCACGCACATTACGATGAAGGCGGTCGAAGAACTGCTGCCGACCGGCGTGTTTATGCGCGTGCACCGCTCCTACATCGTGGCCCTGGACAAGATCGAGTCCATCGGCGGCTCCTACGACATTTCCATCGGCGACACCCTCATCCACGTCTCCGACGCCTACAAACCCGCCTTCGAGCAGTACCTCTCCCAGCGGATGCTGCGATAGGGGCTCCCGCGACCTATTTCCTCCCGAAGAGTGCGATCAGGTCGCGCTCTTCTAATCGGAGCATCCTTTGTATCTGCTTGTTCCGCGCCTGATAGTCAAAACGTATCTTTTTGGCCAACTCCAGTTTAGCGTCTTTGGGCAGGGTGGCCGGGCGGGAGTTCCCGTAAGTGTCTTTGCATATTTGCCGCACGATAAGGAACAGTTCGTCGTCGGTGTAATAGACAAGATCTCCCAATTGGCTGGCTATGCTGCGATAGGCTTCGACGTTGCGGGATAACAGGAAGAAGTAGCTCCTAGCATTTTGGAACATCTGTTCCGCCAGGTTTATCTTACAAAAACAAACAGGATTAATATAGCCATTCAGGACCAGATGCTCCGCCGGATAATCAATGGAATGGCTCCGGAACAACTGCCTTTTCTCCCGAAAAGTGAGGTCCCCATATCTTTTGCCTTGGAGAAACGGAACGTCCGGATTGAAAAAGAAACGGTTCGCACCCCACGGATAGGAAAAAGGAGTATAGCGCGAATCGGCAAGGTATCCGTTGCGATTTACGTATGCGAGAGTGTGGCGCAAGGTCTCCAGATTGTCAATTGTGAAGAGCGTGGCCTCGAAACCGGACAGGTCTTTGATGACCCCTTTATCCAGAAGGTATCTTTGCAATCGACGTTTGAACAAAGAAAAACAAGTCATCAGGCGCTCTTCCTTTCCGGCCATAACCGAATGCAGATGGTTTTCCATAATCTCGAAGGTCAACACAATCACACCTTCCGTCTGCCAGACGCAGAACGCCATCAGATTCATAGCAAAACGGAAGTCTTCATCTTTGTCGAAAAGGATTTCTGTCTGCAGGCCGGATGTGCATAGATGATAAAAAGGCCCAGTGTTCAAGAAGGTCATCTCACATTGCTGTTCCGCTTCAAAATACGATTGTGCGCGCGGAATATGGTTTCTGTTCGTATCCATAACGGCAAAGCTAAACAGAATGATCCGTTTAATCTCACAAATAAACGTTTAACTTATTAAAAATAACTTAACGAATTGTATATTAATTCCTTGCGTAAGTGGTTTTCAGAAATGCAACCATCCAAAACAACTCGTTTTCGAGTAATTATATTCTTTTCTTTCTGCTGAGGAAATCCGGGCTCCAGCGGGCCGCCCGCGAGGGGACATCCGCCCGTTGCTGCCCGCCGGGAGCGCTGAGCGTCTTCTCTGCTCCTGGCGAACGTTTTTTTCGTATTCCGGGAGCAAAACGGGGTGTCTGTGCTCCCGGTAACCAATAATTAAAAAGAAATAGTTGCATAGTTAATTTTTTTAGCTACATTTGCAGAAAACGAATTCGCATATGAAACGACTGACCAGGAAAGAAGAGGTGATTATGAATCACTTTTGGGAGAAAGGGCCCCTGTTTGTCAGGGAGTTACGGGAACTGTACCCCGAACCCAAGCCGCATTTCTCCACCCTCTCCACGCAGGTGCGTACACTCCAGGAGGAGGGGTTCATCGACCATAAGGCCTATGGCCCCACCTATCAATATTTCGCCAAGGTTACGCGGGAGGAGTACAAGCAGCGCTCGCTCATCGGTCTCATCGACAAGTATTTCGACAATTCTTACCTGAGCGCCGTGTCCGCCCTGGTGAAGGAGGAGAAGATTACCGTCGAGGAGTTGAAAGAACTGATTGAACTGGTAGAAAAAGGACAGCAGAAATGATGGATTTCCTAATTTATGAAGGCAAAGTGGCCGCAGCGCTGCTGGTCTTCTATCTCTTCTACCGTTTCCTGCTAAAGAAGGAAACCTTCCACCGCTTCAACCGCGTCGTACTGGTCGGTACGGCCGTGCTGGCGTTCCTGCTGCCGCTGTGCATCATTACGATTCACAAGCCGGTGGAAATGGATCTGCCGGTCGCGGGGCAGGCGGTGGCGCTGCCCGGATTGCCGGCAGAGGAGATCGCTCCGGTCGCGGAGCCGTCCGCTCCCTGGTGGCCGGCGGCGCTCGCCATCCTGTTCTGGGCCGGCGCCGCCTTCGTGCTCATCCGTGTGGCCGTTTCCATCCTTTCCATCGCCCGGATCGTCCGTCAAGGCGAACAGGTCCGGGAAGAAGACGGCTGCAAGATTGTCGTCACCGAGCGGGACATCGACCCGTTCAGCTGGATGCGCTGCATCGTCCTGTCCCGCAAGGACTGGGAAGGCGACCATTCCGCCATCCTGACCCACGAGAAGGCGCACATTGCCCTGAGACATTCCGTGGACGTGCTGCTGGTGGACATTCTGTCCGCCCTCCAGTGGTTCAATCCGGCCATCTGGATGCTCCGGGCGGACCTCCGGGAACTTCACGAGTACGAGGCTGACGACGCCGTGCTCCGGGGTGGTGCCAACCTGAGAGACTATCAATATCTGTTAATAAGAAAAGCTGTCGGCAAGAGCGGCTACTCGGTTGCCAACAGCTTTAATCACAGTATTCTTAAAAATCGTATTACTATGATGTCAAAAACCAAATCGCCCCTTTTGCGGGGCCTGCGGGTGCTCTGGCTGCTCCCGCTCATCTGCCTGGGCATCGGCCTGCAGGCACGGACTGTCTATGTCCCGACGGACAAAGATAGCAATAATTCTCAGAATCCGCTGATTATCCTGCGTCAGCCGTGGGGGGAGGAGAAGGAAATCACCAAGGCGGAGTTCGATGTCCTTGACCAGGGCCGGATCAAGTCCCTTCAAGTGCTGAAAGACAAGGATGCGTTGGAAAAATATGGGGAGAAGGCGGCTCACGGGGTGATTGTCGTCAGCTTGAAGATGCCGACGGAACTGGAAGAAATCGTCGTCGTCCGGTACCGGGAAGATGACGGAGAGCCCGTTAAGTTTTATCTTCTTGAGCCGGACACGATGCCGAAGTTCCAGGGCGGAGATATCAACGAGTTCTCCAAATGGCTGTGCCGGCAGATCGAGGCCCCGAAGGATTGCAATCACTCAGGAACGATGAAAGTTTCGTTCGTCGTGGGCGCGGATGGAAAAGTCTCGGATATCAAAGTGGTGGAAAGTGTGTGTGCTGAATTGGATGCCCTCGCGGTGTCGACCATCGAGAAATCCCCGGAATGGGAGCCTGCAACCTCCAACGGCAAGCCGGTTGATATGGCCTTCTCCATCCCCATCGTCTTCCAGGTGCGCTACGCGCCGAAACAATAATTGGAAACACTAAAGAACCTGATATGAATAATCCCACCTGTATCACCTGTCTCCTGGCTGCTGCGCTGTTTCTGGCCGCCTGCTCCCCGAAATCCGGAAACACCACCAAGGTTGTCGGCCAGTTCACCGAAAATGCCCCCGAAACCGTTAGACTTGTCAGGGGTTATTATGATGGTTCATTTGACGAGAATCATTTTGTCTCTTTCTTTGACACCACCGTTGCGGTCGTGAACGGTCGCTTCGAGGTCGAAATCCCGAGATGTCTGACCACGATGACGGATCTCCAGGTCGAGAACGGCTCTGTCGGTTTCATTTCCGACGGCTCCACCATCACCATCGACCCGGAAGTCCGTACTGCCGCCTCATCGGACGAGAAGGGGGTGCATTCCCGGTATATGGATTTCGCCAGGCGGTGGGACGACTATCAGACCCGGATGGCCGGGTTCGGCAGCGACGTGGAAGCAAGGGAGCAGTATCGCGACGAGAATCTCGGCACGCTCCTGGACTACACGAAGGAGGCCGCCTGGAACAACCCGGACAATTTTCTTGGCCTGCAGGCTCTGGAGATGATCTATTTCAGCACTATGGGGGAGCAGGACGCGGATGCGGAGGAGATGCTCGCCCTGGTGAACGGTCTGTCCGATGAGATAAAAACGGATCCGATGTCCTCCGTTATGTTCAACGAATTGTTCAATATTTACAACGGTTTGGTCAACAGCACGGAAGGCAAATCGTTCGTGGACTTCACCGTCGTCCAGGATCCGGAGAATCCGGAGACCTCGACGGTCAGTCTTTCCGACTATGTCGGCAAGGGCAAGTATGTGCTGGTCGATTTCTGGGCCTCCTGGTGCGGACCCTGCAAGGCCGAGATGCCCTACCTCATCAACGTGTACAACACCTGGCACGGCGACAGGTTCGATATGCTCAGCGTCGCCGTTGCGGACAAGCCGGAGGATACCGTCAAAGCGGCGAAGGAGTTGGGAATAGTCTGGAACCAGATCGTCAACGCCCAGCAAATCCCGGGGAACGCGTACGGCTTCGACGCGATTCCGCTCATCATTCTCTTCGGTCCCGACGGGACGATTCTCAAGCGGGACCTCCGGGGCGAGCAGATCGGCGAGGCCGTAAGAGCGGCCTTGGCGCTTTAAAAGCTGCCGCCGGTTTCCTTGCATTTCCCCTGGAAATTATATAAATTCGCAGGATTTTAACAAGGAAACCAAACAGTTAGTTATAGTCACAATGAAAGATTCCATCATCATCCTTTGCGGCGGCGGCCCGGCTCCGGGTATGAACACCGTCGTGTGCTCCGTGGCCAAGACCTTCCTGGCCGGCGGTTATCGTGTCATCGGCCTCCACGGCGGCTACAGCGGCCTTTTCAGCAAGAACCCGCGCACCGAGGACCTCGACTTCTTCAAGGCCGACGCCTACTTCAACCGCGGCGGCTCCTATCTCCAGATGAGCCGTTTCAAGCCCACCGACAAGGATTTTGAAGAGAACTTCAACCTGTCTCTGTTCACAGACAACAACATCAAGCTGCTCGTGACCGTAGGCGGCGACGACACCGCCTCCACCGCCAACCGCATCGCGAAGTTCCTCGCGAACAAGAAGTATCCCATCGCGAACATCCACGTCCCCAAGACCATCGACAACGACCTCCCGCTGCCTGACAACGCCCCCACCTTCGGCTTCAACTCAGCCAAGGACGAGGGTGCGCACATCGCCCGCACGGTGTACGAGGACGCCCGCACCTCCGGCAACTGGCTGCTCATCAGCGCTATGGGCCGCAGCGCCGGCCACCTGGCCCTGGGTATCGGCGAGGCCACGCACGCCCCGATGACCATCATCCCGGAGATGTTCAACAAGACGGACATTACCATCGACAAGATCATCAAGCTCACCCTGTCCACCATCATCAAGCGCAGGCTCCTGGGCATCGGCTACGGTACCGTGGTCGTGGCCGAGGGCGTGTTCCACGACCTGGCCACCGAGGACATCAAGGCCGCCGGCGTGCATATGACCTACGACGAGCACGGCCATCCCGAACTCGGCAAGATCTCCAAGGCGGTGCTCTTCAACGAGCTGCTGGAGAAGGAGATGAAGAAGACGCGCCTGAAGGCGAAGACCCGCCCGATCGAAATCGGTTACGACGTGCGCTGCCAGGATCCGATCGGCTACGACCTTACCTACTGCTCCGAGTTGGCTATGGGTGTGTACGAGCTCTTCAACCGGGGCGAGACCGGCTGTATGGTGTATGTGGACGCCTTCGGCAACGCCCAGCCGCTTTACCTGCACGACCTGCAGAATGCGGAGGGCAAGATCCCGCCGCGCCGCGTCGAGATCGAGGGCGGCATCGCCCAAAATTACTTCAAGTACATCTGCCACTACATCACCCCGGAGGACTACGAGGCCGCCAAGGCTTACGTGGACGATCCGGAGGCCTATGATTTCAAGAAGATCCTGAACTGGTAGGACTATCGCGACAGAAAAAGCCCGCAGGCAAACGTCTGCGGGCTTTTTCGTTTTCTTGGCTACCGGCTAGTCGCCTGTGTTGGCGAGGGTGCCGGCGAGATACTGGTCGTAGGCGGTCATATCCACCAGGCCGTGGCCGGAGAGGTTGAAGAGGATGACTTTCTCCTCGCCGCTTTCCTTGCACTTGTTGGCCTCGTTGATGGCCGCCGCGATGGCGTGGCAGGACTCCGGGGCCGGGACGATGCCTTCGGCCTTGGCGAAGAGCACGCCGGCGGCGAAGGAGTCGAGCTGGCGGATGTCCACCGCCTCCATCAGGCCGTCCTTGACGAGCTGCGAGATGATCGCACCGGCGCCGTGGTAGCGCAGGCCGCCCGCGTGGATGTTGGCGGGACGGAAGTCGTGGCCCAGCGTGAACATCGGGATGAGCGGGGTCAGACCCGACTCGTCGCCGAAGTCATACCGGAACTCGCCCTTGGTCAGTTTCGGGCAGGAAGCGGGCTCCGCGGCGATGAAGCGCGTATTCTTTCCCTCCAGGATCTTGTGGCGCATAAAGGGGAAGGAGATGCCGCTGAAGTTGGAGCCGCCGCCGAAGCAGCCGATGATGATGTCGGGGTATTCGCCCGCCATCGCCATCTGCTTCTCGGCCTCCAGGCCGATGACGGTCTGGTGCAGGCAGACGTGGTTGAGCACGGAGCCCAGCAGGTACTTGCAGTTCGGCGTGGTCATCGCCAGTTCGACTGCTTCGGAGATGGCGGTGCCCAGCGAGCCCTGATGGTTGGGGTCGCGGGTGAGGATGTCCTTGCCGGCGCGGGTGGACATCGACGGTGACGGCGTCACCAACGCGTCGAACACCTGCATAATGCTGCGGCGGTAGGGCTTCTGCTCGTAGCTGATCTTCACCTGATAGACGGCACAGTCCAGGCCGTAGAGCCTGGCGGCGTAGGAGAGGGCGGCGCCCCACTGGCCGGCGCCGGTCTCGGTGGTGACGTTGGTCACGCCCTGCTGCTTGCAATAGTAAGCCTGCGGGATGGCGGAGTTGAGCTTGTGGGAGCCCAGCGGGTTCACGCTCTCATTCTTGAAATAGATGTGCGCCGGGGTTCCAAGGGCCTCCTCGAGGCCGTAGGCGCGCACGAGAGGCGTGCAGCGGTAGTATGCGTACTTCTCGCGCACGTCGTCGGGGATGTCGATCCAGCGGTCGGTCTGGTTGACCTCCTGGCGGGCGCACTCTTCGGCGAAGAGGGGATAGAGGTCTTCGGCCTTGATGGGCTGCTTGGTGCCGGGATGGATCATCGGCTGCGGCTTGTTGACCATATCGGCCTGGATGTTATACCATTGGGTCGGAATCTCGGATTCCGGCAGAATATATCTCTTCTGTTTCATAATAATCCTGTTTTAAATGTTGATGATGTAAGGTAATGGCACTATTTATCCCGGGAAGGGGAGGACGTTCAGGGGGGTATGAATGGAACGGGACGGGCAGGAATGCACGACCTTGAGAAATGAAACCGTTTACTGCCATCGTCCGGCGCCGGACTCAGCGAAGAAATTGCCGAGGGCGCCGATCCTGAACTGATGATTTGGGTGTATCATTACAACTAACTAACGTATTCTGGCTGCAAGGTAGGAAAAAAAACCGAATGTTGTTCTCCTGGAATTAAAAATTTTTAAAAATATTTTTCAATGCTGGCTTCCAGCGCCCGGACGGCGCTTTCGGGCGTGGCCCAGCTCGTGCAGAAGCGCACGGCCGTGTGCGTCTCGTCCACGCTTTGCCACGGCTCCACGCCGAATTCGTCGGCCAGTTTGGCGATCTGGTCGGTGCCGAGGATGGGGAAGACCTGGTTGGTGGTGTTCTCCACCAGGAAGGGAACGCGCTTGCGACGGAAGGCGTCGCGGATGCGGTCGGCCAGGCGGTCGGCGCGGCGGGCGAGCTGGAAGTACAGGCCCTCGTTCATCAGGGTCTCGAACTGGATGCCCAGCAGACGGCCCTTGGCGAGCATCCCGCCGTTCTGTTTGATGTAATAGCGGAAATCCTCAGCCAGGCGCGTGTCGGTGAACACCACGGCCTCGCCGAACAGGGCGCCCTGCTTGGTGCCGCCCACGTAGAAGACGTCGCACAGGCGGGGGATGTCCCTGGGAAGCAGCTTGCATCCGGAAGCCTCCAGGCCGTAGCCCAGGCGGGCGCCGTCGATGAACAGGGGAATCTCCCATTCTTGGCAGACCGCGTGGAGTTCCTCCAGTTCCTGGCGGGTGTAGATGGTGCCGAGTTCCGTGGGAAAGGAGATGTAGACCATTCCGGGCTGCACCATATGCTCGCGGCTGAAGTCGCTGTGGTGCGCCTGCAGCGCGTCGCGCACCTGAGCGGCCGAAATCTTGCCGTCGGTGGCGGGGAGGGCGAGGACCTTGTGCCCGCCGTGCTCCACGGCACCCGTCTCGTGGACGTTTATATGGCCGCTTTCGGCGCAGACCACGCCCTGGTGCGGCCGCAGCAGGGCCGAGATCACGGTGGCGTTGGCCTGTGTGCCGCCTACGAGGAAATGCACCTCGGCGTCGGGACAGTCGAAGACATAGCGTATGCGGTCCGCCGCGCAGGCGCAATGCGGATCCTCTCCATAGCCCAGGGTCTGCTCCAGGTTCGTGTTCCGGAGCGCGTCCAGGATCTGCGGAGCGCAGCCTTCCAGATAATCGCTTTCGAAATGGTACATACAAACTGCTAACTGAATGTTTTCGACGTGCAAGGTAAGGAAAAACTAGGAAAAAGAAAAAGGCCGCGATTCACATCGCAGCCTTTTCTCAATTCTAACCAAAATCATTAACCAATGAAAATCTATTCGATTAGAATGGATAGCAAGCACCGTGCCAAAGTTTCAAAAACCTTATAGGGGCTTGTATTCAAAACTCTTCAAAGCCGCTCCGCCGCGGAGCAGATAGGCCGGACGCAGGGCGAAGAAACCGTTGTAGTTGTTGTGGTGGAAGGACGACACGTCCACGTCGCTGGACAGCGGCACCCAGTCGCCGTCGTCCTCGCGCTGCCACAGGCTTGCGTGGTTGCGTTCGTTGCGGATGCGGATGGCGAGGGAGGAAGCCTCGCCGTCGATGCCGAAGTAGGCCTGTTCGTTATAGAAGAGGTACAGGCCGGCGGCCCCGCCTTCCGGCACGGTGAACTCCGCCGTGATTTCGTACGACTCGTCCACGGCCGTGGCCGTCATCAGGGTGCCTCCCTCGAAACCGGGCTGCCAGCGCGCCCAGAGCAGGGGATTGGAGAAATCCCGCAGGTAGGAATAATCGCCCTGCAGGCCGCGCCGGTCCCACCTGGCGCCGTCTTTCTCCATCAGCACGGGCCAGCCGTCGGAGGTCCACTCCACGCTCTCGATGATGGTGCTGCGTCCCAGCGTATGGAAGCCGTTGCGGTAGGCGTGATAGACGACGTACCAGTTGCCGTCGGCGTCGTCCACCAGCGTTCCGTGGCCCTTGGACCACCAGGCCTCGTCAGCCGAGTAGGTGTGCACCATCGGGTTGTGCGGGCTGTTCTCCCAGGGACCGAGAGCGGACTTGCTGCGCGCCACCACGACCATATGGCTGGTCACGGGGCCCGCGGTGCCGCCTTCCGCGCTCACGAGGTAGAACCAGTCGCCCCGCCTGAAGAGCTTGGGCGACTCGAGCCACATCCCCTCGGTCTCCCATTCGGCGGGGTATTCCCAGCCGTTGTAGGCCTTCCGGGGGCGTCCCGCGGCGGAAAGCCCGTCCGGCGAGAGCGGCGTCACGAAGCCGTTGTTGGTGTAGAGGTAGCGCTGTCCGTCTTCGCCCACCACGTGGCCCGGGTCGATGCCGCCCACGTCCAGCTTGACAGGAGCGCTCCAGGGGCCTTCCGGCCGGTCGGCCGTGACCACGTAGTTCTCGCCGCGGCTCGTCGGATAGTAGATGTAGAACTTCCCGTCCACCTTGCAGAGATCGGGGGCGTAGATGGAATAGTCACCGTCCTCGACGGCGCGCGCAATGGGTTCCCAGTGCAGCAGGTCGGTGGAATGCCAGACCAGCAGGGCGGGGAAGTAGGTGAACGACGAGTGCGTCATATAGAAATCCTTGCCGTCGCGCAGGATGGAAGGATCCGGGTAGTCGCCCGGGAAGATGCAGGTCTTCAGGGGCACAGCCTTCGGCGCACAGCCGGCGAGTGCGGCCAGGGTGGCCAGGATCAGGAATGCTCGTTTCATATTGTCAGTGCTGAATCGCCATTAATCTGATGTATTTGAGAACCAGGTCGCACCAGACGGGGTCGCCGGGGTACTGGTAGCGTGCGTTGCCGTTCGGGTCTTCCCGGAACAGGGTTTCGCCGTTGGGGGTGAGCGTCACCCAGCCGCGCGGGGAGAGCTTGTAGAGGTCGTCGCCCTCCACGGCGTTGATGACGGCTTGCGGGTCCCACATCTTCTGGCCGGTGTCGCAGTTGAGGAACTGGTAGGTCCACTTGATGGGGTGCAGGTCGGTCCAGTCCATATCGGCGATGACGGTTTCGGGACGGTAGTCCAGCGGATCGCCCACCTCGCCGGGGGAGAAGATGACGTCCACCTCCCTGGGCAGGAGTTCGAAGAACTTCAGGGAGAAGTCGATGGCCGCCTTGAAATTGTAGTCGGGTTCCACCGCGTCGCCGAACACGCCGCCCATTGCGTAGATGTCCTTCACCTTGCGGCGTACCAGTTCTACGCCGCTGAGCGGGGAATACTCGTCCGGACCGGACTCCAGCAGGCGGGAAAGGGTGGTCACGAAGCCGATGGAGGCGATGGTGACGGAGCGGTCGGGCTGCTCCGCCAGTAGCTTTCGGTAGAGCTTGTAGCCTTCCTGGTAGGTTCCGTCGTCGCCGACGGTGCGCGGGAACATCGGCACGGCGTCCGTGGTGCGCGCGTACGGGAGATTATGATAGGTGATGAAAACGTGCGGGTCCGGAATGCCCCGGGTTTCCAGGCCGATGGGGATGTCCGGGTAACCGTAGAAGTTGTTCAGCACGTCCACGATGTCCGCGTTGGCCTTGCCCATCCGGTCCACGATCACGCCGATCAGGTTGCAGCGCTTCATATCCATATAACGGTAGAGCATCATCAGGGCGAAGAGGTCGTCGGTGGAGGAGCCCATATCGCAGTCGAGGATGATGCGGAGGTCCTTCTGCTCGTAGTTGGTCTTGACGTTGATGCCCTTGGAAGCGACGTAAACAGAATGCTGGCCGTTTTCGCGGGCGAAGGCCACGGCGGCAGCCAGGCTGTCTTCCGGGAAGGACCGGGTGCTGTCGAAGTAGTAATGGCCGTCTTCCTCGTTGTACCAGCCGCCCACGAGGTTCTGGTGGGCGCGGGCGTGCTTGATGACGGCCGGCAGGCTCTTGCGGTCGAAACTGTTCTGCGTCTCCTTGTAGGAGACCATAATGCCTTCGGAGGGCTGGCGCATCGTGTCCAGGTCGAGGGTGAATCCGTCGGGATACATCTGCCCCATCGCGTAGATGACGTTGACCAGTTCCTTGTCCGAGAGCCTCTCCTGGGCCCGTAGCCCGGAGAAAGCGGCGCACAGCGCGAGTGCGAATAGGAGTACTTTCTTCATAACACACGAAGATAGATGTTTTCCGGGAAATTGGCAAGCCCCCTTCTTTTTCGTATATTTGCAGGACCAATCAATTCAAGGATAAATGTACGATCTTGCCATCATCGGAGGCGGTCCCGGCGGCTATGTGGCTGCGGGGCGCGCCGGCGCGGCCGGACTCTCCGTCGTGCTTTTTGAAAAGGACAGCCTGGGAGGCGTGTGCCTGAACGAGGGGTGCATCCCCACGAAGACGCTCCTGTACAGCGCCAAGGTGTATGACTACACCCGCCACGCGGACAGGTACGGCGTGAGCGTGGACGGTTCGGCCGTCGATTTCGGCGCCGTGTTCAAGCGCAAGGAGAAGGTGGTGCGCAAGCTGGTGGCCGGCGTGAAGGCGCAGATGAAGGCCGCCGGCGTGGAGGTGGTCGCCGCCGAGGCGGTGATCCGCGGCCGCGGCGAAGAAGGAATCTCCATCACCGCCGGCGAGGCTGGGTATCAGGCGCGAAACCTGCTGATCTGCAGTGGATCGGATGCCGTCGTGCCGCCCATTCCGGGCCTACGCGAGGGTTTGGGCTCCACCGTCGTTACCAACCGCGAGATCCTCTCCCTGGCGGAGCAGCCCGCGGAGCTGGTGGTCATCGGCGGAGGCGTGATCGGGATGGAGTTCGCGAGTTTCTTCAACTCCATCGGCACGAAGGTGACGGTGGTGGAGATGCTCCCCAAGATCCTGGGTCCGATGGACGACGAGATCAGCGCGATGCTGCAGGCCCAGTACGAGAAGAAGGGCGTGGAGTTCCGCCTGAACTGCAAGGTGGTGGCCGTGGAAGGCGACACGGTGGTTTATGAGAATCCGGAAGGGGAGACCTGCCGCGTACGCGGCGACAGGATCCTGGTTTCCGTGGGCCGCCGCGCCCGGCTGCAGGGTTTCGGCCTGGAGAGCCTGGGCGTGGAGCTGGCGCTGAACCCCGCCGGCCGTCCCTACGGCATCAAAGTGGACGGGCGGATGCGCACCAACGTGCCCGGCGTGTACGCCGCGGGCGATGTGACAGGCTTCTCGATGCTCGCCCATACCGCTTCGCGCGAAGGCGAGGTGGCGGTGAACGACATCCTCGGCATCGCCGACCGGATGCGCTACGACGCCATTCCGGGCGTGGTCTATACCAATCCGGAAGTCGCAGGCACGGGCCTCACCGAGGCCGAAGCCATAGCACGCGGGATCGATTATCAGGTATATAAGCTTCCGATGGCTTTCTCCGGCCGTTTCGTGGCCGAGAACGAAAGGGGCGAGGGGCTCTGCAAGGTCGTCGCCGACCGGAACGGCGGAGCGGTCCTGGGCGTCCATATGCTGGGCAACCCCTGCTCGGAGATCATCCAGGGCGCCTGCATCGCCATTACACAGGGGATGACCGTGGAGCAACTGAAGGATGTGGTGTTCCCGCATCCGACCGTGTCCGAGATCCTGAAGGAAACCCTGTTCTCGCTCAAATAGCCGTTCCGAATCCCGCGCTAGAAGGCCATCCGGTGGATGACCGTCGGGTCCATCTTCTTCAGTTCGGTGACGCCGGTGGCGGCCATCACGCCCGCCAGTTCGGCCGTCATCTCCTTGATCCGTTTGGCGGTGGCGTCCACACCGTCGCGCAGGAGGGGCATCAGGTGCCGGCCCACGGAAACGGCGTCGGCGCCCAGCGCCAGGCATTTGTAGGCGTCCATTCCGCTGACGACGCCGCAGTCGATGAAAATCTTCATCCTGCCCTTCACGACGTCGGCGATCTGCTCGAGCGCCAGCAGCGGCGGGATGGAGTAGGCGACCCGGCCGCCGTGGTGGGAGAGGACGATGCCCGACACGCCCGCCTCCAGGCACCTTCGGGCGTCGGCCGGACTCAGCACGCCCTTGACGATGAAGGGAACGCTGCCGGCGGCTTGCACGAAGGAGCGCATCTCAGCCGTGCTCTTGGGTTTCATCGGGAGGCCGAACACGTTGTCATAGCCTCCGGTGCCGTTGAAGGCGTGGTCTATGTCCATTCCGACGGCGAAGCAGCCGATGCCCACGGCGTGGCGGATGCGGCGGAAGACCTCGGCGTCGTCGGCGTGCGGCTTGATGACCTTGATGGTCCGGGCGCCGGTGGCGACCACCTCTTCCAGGTCGCGGTCTTCCCCCATTCCCATCCAGTGGACGGCGTTGCAGGCGGCGGCCGCCTGCGCATAGATCACCAGTCCGTTGCCGTTGGGGACGCGCAGATGCGAAAGCGCGGCGGTCATAACGGGCGTGTCGAAGGTCTCGCCGAACAGCTCGAACTTCGTCGAGGGCAGGCCGGCGTCCATATAGCGGGTTTCCACCAGCAGGGAGTCGAAGAAAGCGCGCGTGATGGCGTCGGAGTCGCCGGGCCGCACGGCCGGGGCCGGCTGCGGGGCGGAAGCCTGTTGCTGCGGCACGGCCGCCGGTGCGGCGGCGGATGCATCCGAGGGAGTCTCGGCGCCCGAGGCGACGACGCCGGGGATGGACAGGGCGGCGATGGAGGCCGTGGATACTTTGACGAAGGATCTCCTGGAAATAGGTTTTTCTTTCATATGCGGTTAATGTTGATGTTGTAAAAATAGCAAATAATTCGTAGGTTTGTACCAGACCAATGACCGATTCGGATATGGATGACAAAATGACTCGCCGTGAGGCCCTTAAGGGCCTGTTTTTCGCCGGAATGGGGCTCGCCGCAGGCGGCCCGCTCCTTCGCTCGCTCGGCACGCCCGTCAATGCCGCAACCCCTCCTGCGGCCGCTCCCTGGAAAGAAGCGCCCGCAGGTTCGAAAATCGACACCCGCACCTGGAGCAAGATGGGGGAGACCCTCGGGATGCTCGGTCTGGGCTGTATGCGCCTGCCCACGCGTTCCGGCGGGGGCGGCGGCTTCGGCCGCCACCAGGCCCTGGACCAGGAGGCCGTCAACGAGATGGTGGACTACGCCATCGCCCACGGCATCAACTACTTCGACACCGCCCCCGCCTATGGCGAGTCCGAGGTGGTGACGGGCAAGGCGCTCAGCCGTCATCCCCGCGAATCCTTCAAGATCGCGACCAAGATCTCCAATATGAACGGCCCGGCCACGCTCTCCGCCGGCAAGGAAATGTTCGAGACCTCCCTGAAGAACCTGCAGGTGAAGTACGTGGACTTCCTGCTGCTGCACAATCTGCAGAATATCAGCGGCTTCAATTCCCGCTTCCGCGATAACAAACTGTTCGACTGGCTGAAGCAGCAGAAGGCCGCGGGCCGCATCAAGCATCTGGGTTTCTCCTTCCACGGCAGCAACGCCGACCTGCCGGCGCTGGTGGACCTTTACGACTGGGATTTCGTGCAGATCCAGCTCAACTATGCCGACTGGAAGGAAATGTCGCGGGGCTGGGGCTCCGGCGGCGGAAGCGTGACCAGTTCCGAATACCTGTACAACTATCTCGTCGGCAAGGGCATTCCCGTGCTGGTGATGGAACCCGTGAAGGGCGGCGCCCTGGCGAATGTCAGTGAAGGCGTCGCGGCCGTGATGCGCGAGCGTCATCCTGACCTGACGCCCGCCGCGAACGCCCTGACTTTCGTGGGTTCGCTTCCGGGCGTGATGGTGACGCTGAGCGGAATGTCCAATATGGAGCAGCTCAAGGAGAACGTCTCCCTGTTCACGGACTTCAAGCCTTTCGACGAGGAGGAGCGTGCCTTTATGCTCACGGTGGCGGACCTGTATAAGTCCAAGGGCCAGATTCCCTGTACGGCGTGCGCCTACTGTATGCCCTGCCCGGCCGGCGTGGACATCCCCGGCAACTTCAAGATCTTCAACAGTGCCAGCGACGCGCTCACCGCGGCGGATACCGACCGCAAGGACGTCGCCGACAAGCGCAAGGCCTTCCTGAAGCTCTACAACGCCCAGGACAAGGGCGTCCGGGCAGACGCCTGCGTGGGCTGCAACGCCTGCCTGCCGAAGTGCCCGCAGCACATCAGCATCCCGCAGCATATGCAGCGCATCCGGGAGCTGGCCGCGAAGATCTGACGGGCTTTTGAACAATCAGAACATTTTATGGACGGTGGCGTTATGAGAATGTGCGGCAGAATTCTTATTTTTGCCAAACAAGAATCATAACACCAAAACCGTCTATATGAAGAAGATTTTCCTGATTGCCGCCACCGGACTGATGACCCTGTCCGCGCTGGCCCAACCCCAACTCCGCAAGGACAACATCGATGAAGTCCTGAAGGCGATGACCCTCGAAGAGAAGGCCACCCTTCTGGTCGGCGGCGCCCGTGCCGCTACGGTGAACGGCGTAACTTCCGGCGTGGCCCACCAGGTGCCCGGTGCAGCCGGCAACACCCGTCCCATCGAGCGCCTCGGCATACCCGGCACCGTACTGGCCGACGGCCCTGCCGGCCTGCGCATCCAGCCTACCCGTGAGGGTACCGCCCAGACCTTCTACTGCACCGGTTTCCCGGTGGGCACGCTGCTGGCGAGTTCCTGGGACCTGGCCCTGGTGCGCGAGGTGACGGAGGCGATGGGCAACGAAGTCCACGAATACGGTGTGGACGTGCTGCTCGCTCCGGGTATGAACATCCACCGCAACCCGCTCAACGGCCGCAACTTCGAGTATTTCTCCGAGGATCCCGTCCTCTCCGGACGGATGGCCGCCGCCTATGTGCAGGGCATCCAGAGCAATGACGTGGGCGTGTCCGTCAAGCACTACGCCCTCAACAACCAGGAGACCAACCGCAACGAGGACGACGCCCGCGTGAGCGAGCGCGCCCTGCGCGAGATCTATCTCAAGAATTTCGAGATTGCCGTCAAGGAGGCCGAGCCCTGGACCGTGATGTCTTCCTATAACAAGCTCAACGGCGAGTATACCCAGCAGAAATGGGACCTGCTAACCGGCATCCTGCGCGACGAGTGGGGCTACAAGGGAATCGTGATGACCGACTGGGGCAACAAGGCCGGAACCGTCAAGGCTGTCCAGGCGGGCAATGACCTGATGGAGCCGGGCAACCAGAACGAGATCGACCGCATCGTCGCGGGCGTGAAGGACGGCAGCCTGGACATCAAGGACGTGGACCGCAACGTCCGCAATATGCTGGAGTACATCGTAAAGACCCCGTCCTTCAAGAAGTATCAGTTCTCCAACAAGCCCGACCTGAAGGCGCACGCCGAGGTGGCCCGCAGGGCCGCCGGCGAGGCGATGGTCCTGCTGCGCAACGAGAATAACACCCTTCCTGTGGCCTCCGGCCAGAAAGTGGCCCTCTACGGCATCTCCGCCATCGATTTCGTGGCCGGCGGTACCGGTTCCGGCGACGTGAACAAGGCCTATGTCGTCAATATGGTGGAAGCGCTGACCAATGCCGGCTTCACCCTGGACAAGGGGCTTTCCGACTACTACCAGGCCTATGTCGACTATGACAAGGCGCAGCAGGCGCTCAGCGGCGCCCAGACCTCCTGGTTCAGCCGCCGCAAGCTTGCCGAGATTCCCATCCCGGAAGCCGCCATCAACAACGAGGCGCGCGCCAACGACCTGGCCGTCATCGTGATCGGCCGCAACGCCGGTGAAGGCGCCGACCGCAGGATGGTCGACGACTTCGACCTGACGAACGTCGAGCGCGAACTGCTCCGTGACGTCAGCACCGCCTTCCACGCCGTCGGCAAGAAGGTTGTCGTCGTGCTGAACGTGGGCGGCGTGATCGAGACCAACTCCTGGAAGAACAGCGTGGACGCCATCGTCCTGCCCTGGTCCCCGGGCCAGGAAGGCGCGAACGCCGTCGTGGACGTGCTGACCGGCAAGGTCAACCCTTCCGGCAAGCTCCCGATGACCTTCCCGCTGAGTTTTATGGACCACCCGTCCTCCGCCAACTTCCCGTACAACTACAACCGGGGCGGCCAGCAGAATGCGGGCTTCGGCTTCGGCGGCCCGCAGCAGCGCCAGCTCCAGAAGGACGTGGACTACACGAACTACGAGGAAGGCATCTGGGTGGGCTACCGCTACTTCTCCACGGCCGGCAAGGATGTCTCCTATCCGTTCGGCTTCGGCCTGAGCTATACCACCTTCGCCTACGGAAAACCCGTAGTGAAGGCCGTTGCGGGCGGTTTTGAAGCCAGCGTGACCGTGACCAACACGGGCGCCGTGGCCGGCAGGGAAGTGGTCGAGCTTTACGTGTCCGCACCTGCGGGCGGCCTCGACAAGCCCGTCCGCGAGCTCAAGGGCTTCGCCAAGACCCGCGAACTCCGTCCGGGCGAGAGCCAGACCGTGACCGTCAAGGTCAGCAACTACGACATCGCTTCCTTCAACGATGCAAACTCCGCCTGGGAGGCCCCTGCCGGCACCTACAAGCTGCAGTTCGGCGCCAGCGTGGAGGACATCCGCGCCACGGTGGACTACAAGCTCAAGAAGGCGCAGACCTGGAAGGTCGCCGACCTCTTCGCCCTCGAGCAGCCGCTCGATGAAATCAAGGTAATCCGCAAATAATCAATCAAATATGAAGAAAGTCCTGTTTCTTGCCACCGCTATGATGATTGCCGCAGCCTGCGGGGATCCGCAGTTGGGGAAGGCCTCCGTGGACAAGGTCCTGAAGGCGATGACCCTGGAGGAGAAAGTCCATTTCGTGATCGGTACCGGTATGGCCGGTTTCGGCGACGAGGGGGAGGTTTCCGCCACCATCGGCGCCACCCGGAACATCGTGCCCGGCGCCGCCGGCACGACCTATCCCATCGAGCGCCTCGGCATCCCGTCCATCGTGCTGGCCGACGGCCCCGCCGGCCTCCGCATCGATCCCACCCGCGAGGGCGAGGACCGCACCTATTACTGTACCCACTTCCCGATCGGGACGCTGCTCGCCTCTACCTGGAACCAGGAACTGGTGGAGCAGGTGGGCACCGCGATGGGTGAGGAAGTGCACGAGTACGGCGCCGACGTGTATCTGGCCCCGGCCCTGAACATCCACCGCCATCCGCTCAACGGGCGCAACTTCGAGTATTACTCCGAGGATCCCGTGGTTGCCGGCAAGACGGCCGCCGCCTATGTGCGCGGCGTCCAGAAGAACGACGTGGGCACCTCCATCAAGCACTTCGCCTACAACAACCAGGAGACCAACCGCACGGGCAACGACGCCGTCATCAGCCAGCGCGCCCAGCGCGAGATCTACCTCAAGGGCTTCGAGATCACGGTCAAGGAGGCCGAACCCTGGACGGTGATGACCTCCTACAACAAGATCAACGGCACCTATACCTCCCAGAGCCGCGACCTCGTGACCACCGTCCTTCGCGACGAGTGGGGCTACAAGGGCACCGTGATGACCGACTGGTACGGCGGCGACGACGGCGCCGCGCAGATCGCGGCCGGCAACGATATGCTCCAGCCGGGTGCCAACCTGCAGTACGAGCAGATTATGGCCGCCATCAAGGACGGCAGCCTCTCCGAGGCCGAACTGGACGTCTGCGTGCGCCGCTGCCTCGAGCTCGTGCTCCGCAGCCCCAAGGCGAAGGGCTATGCCTACAGCAATGAACCCGACCTGAAGGCCCACGCCGCCGTGACGCGCCAGAGCGCGCTCGAGGGTATGGTCCTGCTGGAGAACAAGGGCGGCGTGCTGCCGCTCAAGGGCACCGGCAAGGTGGCCGTGTTCGGCTGCACCTCCTATGATTTCGTTGCGGGCGGCACCGGTTCCGGCAACGTGAACCGCGCCTACACCGTTTCGTTGATCGACGGTCTGAAGAACGCCGGCTTCACGGTGGATGACAGCAAGAAGGACGTTTACCTGAAGCACATCGCCGACGAGCTGGCGGCCTTCAAGGCCTCCCTCCCGGATGACGGCACCTCCGCCTTCTATCCCACGCCGCGTCCTGCGGAACTTGTTCCTTCGGCTGCCGAGCTGGCCGCTTCCGCCAGGGCCAACGACCTGGCCATCATCACCTTCGGCCGCAACTCCGGCGAGTTCTTCGACCGGTCCGGCGCCGACTTCTCCCTGTCCGCCAAGGAGCTCAAGCTCCTCAAGGACGTGACCGCCGCCTTCCATCGCGTGGGCAAGAAGGTCGTCGTGGTGCTGAACATCGGCGGCGTCATCGAGACCGCTTCCTGGAAGAACATTCCCGACGCCGTGCTGCTGGCCTGGCAGGCGGGGCAGGAGGGAGGCAACTCCGTGACCGACATCCTCACCGGCAAGCAGAGCCCTTCGGGCCGTCTGCCGATGACCTTCCCCGTGAACCTGATGGACGCCGGTTCCTCCGCCAACTTCCCGATTGACGCCGACACGGGCATCTACTTCGTGAACCGCCGCGAGGACGTCGGGCAGAAAGACGTGGACCGCACGGTCTACGCCGAAGACATCTACGTGGGCTACCGTTGGTTCGACAAGAAGGGCCTGCCCGTCTCCTATCCGTTCGGCTACGGCCTCAGCTACACAAGCTTTGAATACGCCGAGCCAGCCGTGAAGGCCGCCGGCGACGGCTTCGAAGCTACCGTGAAGGTGACCAACACCGGCAAAGTGGCCGGCAAGGAAGTCGTCCAGCTGTACGTGAGCGCCCCTGCGGGCGGCCTTGACAAGCCGGTGCGCGAGCTCAAGGCCTACGCCAAGACGAACGAGCTCCAGCCGGGCGAGAGCCAGGTGGTGACCCTGAAGGTCGACGCCTACGGCCTGGCCTCCTTCAACGAGGGCACCTCCGCCTGGGAGACCGCCGCGGGTGAGTACGCCGTCGCTTTCGGCGCCAGCTCCCGCGACCTGCGCCAGACGGTGCCATTCACCCTTGCCGAGGCGAAGTCCTGGCCGGCGCACAATGTGCTGGCCCCGCAGCAGCCCATCCGGAAGCTGCTGTAGCTGATTGTCAGAAAAAATGCTTATATTGCCGAAAATATCATTTCGCGATATGAGAAAGTGGATCCATCGTGGCCTGAAAGGCCTTTCGCTCACGACGGCGCTGTTCGTCTTCCAGGCCTGCTACGGCACGCCGATGACGGCCCCGGAAGAGGAACTCATTGCCGTTCCCGAAACGGAACTCGTCGACGAGGTCCTGCAGGATGCCGGACAGACCGGCGAACTCCTTCAGGAAGGGATGGAAGTGACCGCTGAATGATCGGCAGGCTGCTCCACCGCGCCTTCCGCGCCAACGAGACGGCGGTGCACGAACTCAACTACCTGTTCTGGGAGTGCACGACTCGCTGCAACCTTCACTGCCGCCATTGCGGCAGTGATTGTTTTGCGGCGAGCCGTGACGTGGATATGCCCCTGGAAGACTTCCTGCGGGCGTTGGACACCATTCCCGCGGCGGAGCGGGCCAATCCGTTCACCGTCATCCTGACGGGAGGAGAGCCACTGCTGCGCCCCGATATCGCCGACATCGGCAAAGCCCTGCGGGGCCGCGGCGTCGGCTGGAGCATCGTTTCCAACGGCTGGTTCTACGACGAGGCGATGCACCGGAAACTGATGACGGCCGGGCTCGGCGCCCTGACCATCAGCCTGGACGGGCTGGAAGAATCGCACGACTGGATGCGCGGACGCCCCGGCAGTTTCTCCCGTGCGGAGCGCGCCATCGCCCTGGCTGCGGCCGAGCCGCGCCTCGCCTTCGATGTGGTGACCTGCGTAAACAAGCGGAATTTCAAGGAGTTGGACGCCATTCACGACCGCCTGCAGGCGTTGGGCGTGAAGCAGTGGCGCATCTTTACCATCATCCCCATCGGCCGCGCCGCGGAGGACCCCGAGATGCACCTGTCGGACGAGGAGTTCACGGCGCTGATGGAGTTCATCGCGAAAAAGCGGAAGGAGATCCCGGGTAAAGCCCGAGTCACTTTTTCTTGCGAAGGGTATCTGGGCCGTTACGAGAACAAGGTCCGCGACGTGCCGTTCTTCTGCCACGCTGGTGTCAATATCGCCTCGGTGCTGATCGACGGGCGCATCTGCGCCTGCCCCAACATCGACCGGGACGTCTTCAGCCAGGGAAGCATCTACGAGGACGATTTCTATGAGGTCTGGCAGAACCGTTTCCAGCCTTTCCGCGACCGCGGCTGGACGCGCCGGGGCCGCTGTGCGCAGTGCCCCGTGTGGCGCGACTGCCTCGGGAACGGGATGCACAACTGGCACGGCGACTGCGCGGAGGTGCTGAACTGCCACTACGGCAAGATCATTTGAACGATTACCATATGAAGAGAGGATTGATACTGTCCCTGCTCGCTTTCGCGGCGCTGATGCAGCCGGCGCGGGCCGACGAAGGAATGTGGCTGCCTTCCCTGATCGCGCAGCGCATCGACGATATGCAGGCCCACGGCTTCCGCCTCACGGCCGAAGACGTGTACAGCGTGAACCAGGCGTCGCTGAAGGACGCCGTGGTACTGTTCGGCTCGGGCTGCACGGGCGAGGTGGTCTCGCGCGAGGGGTTGCTCCTGACGAACCATCATTGCGGTTACAGCCAGATCCAGCAGCACAGCAGCGTGGAGCACGACTATCTGAAGGATGGCTTCTGGGCGGTTTCCCGCGACGAGGAACTGCCCAATCCCGGACTGACCGTGAGTTTCCTCGAGCGGATGGAGGACGTGTCGACGGCCGTCCTGCGGGGCTATCTGCCTTCGATGAGCGAGGCGCAGCGCGACTCGGTGGTGAAGGTGAATTCCGACGCCATCGTGAAGCGGGTCGCCGACCCCGACCGCGGCGTCCGCGCCCGGGTGGAGGCGCTGTATTACGCCAACCAGTATTTCCTTTTCGTGTACAAGGTGTATCGCGACGTGCGCCTGGTCGGGGCGCCGCCTTCCTCGATCGGCAAGTTCGGCGGCGACACCGACAACTGGATGTGGCCGCGGCATACGGGGGATTTCTCGATCTTCAGGATTTATGCCGATAAGAACAACGAACCGGCTGATTATTCGGAGGATAACATTCCCTATACACCGAAGCGTTTCTTCACCATCTCGCGCGCCGGCGTGAAGGAGGGGGACTTCACCTTCGTGTACGGCTGTCCCGGCAGCACCAAGGAGTATGTGACTTCCGACGAGGTGCGTTACGTGGGCGAGGTGTCCGATCCGGAGAAGATCGCCCTGCGCACCAAGCGGCTGGACATCCAGAAGAAGTATATGTCGCAGGACCAGGCGGTGCGCATCCAGTATTCTTCCAAAAACGCCAACGTCTCCAATGCCTGGAAGAAATGGCAGGGAGAGGCGAAGGGCATCGCGCGCCTGGGTACCGTGGCCGAAAAACAGGCTTTTGAGCGGCGTTTCCGCGCCTGGGCGGCAGGGACGTCCTATGAAGGCCTGCTGGACCGCCTGGAGGCGCTGTACGCCCGCAGGAACCCCTATTACCGCGCTTACGAGTACTACACCGAGACGGTGCGCACCATCGAGCTCCTGCAGTTCGCGAACAACGTCCGGACCGCGCTGGCCGACAACCGTCCCGTCGCGCCGCTGGCGGAGTCTTTCTTCAAGGATTACTACCAGCCCATCGACGAGGAGATTTTCGTGGCGATGACGGACGCCTTCGACAGGCAGATGGAGCCTTCCTTCAAGCCGGCGTGGTTCCGGGAGAAACTGGCATCCTACGGCAGCCCGGAGGCCTGGCGGGACGACCTCTTCGCCCGTTCCCTCTTCACGGACCGTGCACGCGTTTCCGCCCTCACGCAGGCCGACCTGCCTGCCGTGGAGGCCGACCCCGCCTGGGAGATGTACGACGCTTTCTATAAATGGTATCTTGCTGACCTGCAGCCGGTTATCACGGAAGTGGACCGTGACCTCCGCCTGGCGTACCGCGACTATATGCGGGCGCAGATGGAGTTCGACCGCGACCGGCAGTTCTACCCGGACGCCAACCTGACGCTGCGCGTCGCCTACGGCCACGTGGCAGGCTACAGCCCTTCCGACGCGGTCTATTACGCGCCGGTGTCCACGCTCAAGGGCATCATCGAGAAGGACAATCCGGACATCTTCGACTACAATATTCCGCAGGTGCTGCGCGACATCTACGCCGAGGGCGGCCACGACGCCCAGCCGGTCTGCTTCCTGGCCACGAACCATACCTCCGGAGGCAATTCCGGCAGTCCGGTCATCAACGCCGACGGCAACCTCATAGGCATCAACTTCGACCGCGTGTGGGAGGGGACGATGAGCGACCTGGTGTTCGACCCGGATTACTGCCGCAACATCTCGCTGGACATCCGGTACCTGCTCTTCGTCGTGGAAGAGATCGGCCACGCCGGCTGGCTGCTCGACGAAATGGTTTTCGCGGATTGATGGGATTTCAAAAAAATTGTTTACCTTTGCATCCGCTTTCGGGGTATTAGCTCAGTTGGTAGAGCGATAGGTTCGCAATCTATAGGTCAGGGGTTCGAATCCCCTATGCTCCACGGAAATCTTCCATCCCGAGCCCTTGCGGAAATGCCCGCAAGGGCTTATCTTTGTGTTGTAAAGGTATGGCTCGCAACGCTGCTTTCATCAAGAACTACGGGTTCACGCTCGCGCTGCTCGCGGGGGTGATCGCCGGCGGTGTCTGCGGGCTTGTATGGGGCGAGGGGACCGCCGTGGTCCGGCCTGTCGGTGAGTTTTTCCTGGATGTGGTGTTCGTGCTGATCGTTCCTCTGGTGGCTTTCAGCATCTCTTCGGCGGCCTGCAAGGTCTGCCGCAGCGGCATCGCCTGGAAGCTGCTGGGAACGACGCTGGGGACGTTCCTGCTGCTGGCTGCCGTCGCGGGAGCCGTCGCTTTTGTCCTCTTTATGGTCTGGAACCCTTTCCCCGCTGCCAACCCCGAGGCCTTCCTGGCTGATATGCAGGCGGAGGAGGGGGGTGGCACGCTGACGCTGAAAGGGGCCATAGCCGCTTCGCTGCTGCCGCTCATCGCCGTTTCGATGCTGGCGGGCGTCGCCGTCGCCCTGTTCCGTGAAAAGGGGAACAAGGTCGCGGCGTTCCTGGAATCGGCCTCGGCCTTTACCGTGAGGTTGATGCGGACGGTGATGTATGCCGCGCCGGTGGGAATCGGCTGCTATTTCGCCTGGACGGTGGGAAGCCTGGGGGGAGCGGTCCTGGGCGGATATGCCGACGCCGTCGCGGTCTACCTTGTGGCAGCCCTGATCGTGTTCTTCGCGGTCAATTCCGCCTGGGTCCTGTTTTCCGGCGGGAAAAACCTGCTGGGACGCTTCTGGCGGGGGATGGTCCCGCCCTCGCTGACGGCCCTGGCCACCTCGTCCAGCGCCGTTTGCATCCCTCTCGCGATGGAAGCCGCTGCGGGGATGGGGGTGCGGCCGCTCATCGCCGACAGTGTCATTCCGCTGGGAACCAACATCCACAAGGACGGTTCGACGATCGGAGGCGTGGTGAAGGTCGTGTTCCTGCTGACCGTTTTCGGCGCCGGGGCGCCGTCCTGGAGCGCGTTCTTCCTGGTGGTGGGCGTGGGAATCCTGGTGGGAACGGTGATGGGAGCCGTCCCGACGGGTGGGATGACCGGGGAACTGCTGATCTGTTCCGTCTTCGGCTATGCGCCGGAGATGGCGGCCGTCCTGATGGTCATCAGCGCCCTGATCGACATCCCGGCCACCGTGCTGAACGTTTCCGGGAACGTGGTTTCCGCCGTGCTGGTGAACCGCCTGACCGACAAGCATCAAACTGAAGACAGCATATGAAGAAGATTCTCGTCATCCTGCTCGCGCTGTTGAGCCTGCAGCTGCCGGCACAGGACCTGCCGCAATTCAAGCGCATCGTCAGGCAGTTGAGTTCCGCCAGGTACCAGGGGCGCGGTTATGCCCGCGACGGGGCCGACAAGGCGGGTCTGTACCTGCAGAAGGAGTTCCGGAAAGCCGGGGCGGACGAAGTGACGCTCCAGCCTTTCACCCTGGATATCAATACCTTTTGCGGTGCGATGGAAATGCGGGCGGACGGCAGGAAGCTCCGCCCCGGGGTGGATTTCTCGATGCGGGAGTATTCGCCCGGCGTGCACGGGGAGTTTCCGGTGTATTACGTGGACACCCTGAACTTCGACGCCGACAGGCTCTTCCGCGACCTGGCCCGGCCGGAGAACGAGAACTGCCTGGTGTGCTGCGAGTTCTGGTTCACCTACCGGCACCGCGAGGTCTTTTCGCGCTTGCAGAAGGCGGGAGAATGCCCCAACGCCGGCCTGCTCTACACCTGGACCTCGCCCATCAAGTTCTACAAGGCCTATGGCGAGAAGGTGGTGGACAAGCCCATCGTCTGGGTGACGCCCGAGGCCATCGAAGGCGTGCGGCGCGTGAAACTCGACGTGGACAATGAGTTCCTGGCGGGTTACGAATGCTTCAACGTGATCGCCAAGGTAGAGGGCCGCAGGCACGACGGCTGCTACGTCTTCACGGCGCATTACGACCACCTGGGGAACCTGGGCCGCAGGGTGTATTATCCCGGTGCCAACGACAACGCCTCCGGCACGGCCGCCATCGTCACGCTGGCGGCATATTACGCCAAGAACCGGCCGGAATACGATATGTATTTCGTGGCTTTTTCCGGCGAGGACGCCAACCTGCGCGGCTCCACCTGGTTCGCGGAGCACCCGCCGGTGCCGTTGGAGCAGATCCGTTACCTCTTCAACATCGATATGATAGGTGACGACAATCCCGCCCTGTACTGCGAGGTCAGCGATGCGGGAATGGCGCAATACGGCCGTTTCGAGGCCGTCAATGCGGAGCAGGGACTCTTCACGGCGCTCAACCGGGGCGAGTTGGCCGCCAACAGCGACCATTACCCCTTCGCCGTCCGGGGCGTTCCCTGCATCTTCCTGGAGAACCAGGAGGGGAGCGCGTATCCCTACTATCATACCCCGGCCGACAACCTCCGCACCGTCCGCTTCGACAGTTACGAGCCTGTGTTCCGGCTGGTTACCGGCTTCGTCGGACGCTGACGGGCTCCCGAACATAAAAAAACTCTTGAAACTCTTGCGGGTTTCAGATTTTTGACATATCTTTGCGATATCAAAATGATATCAAAACAATTTGTGTTATGGAACAGAACAGGGAATATGCCTACAAAGGCTTCGTAATCAACGGTTTCTTTGCATTCTTCATCATCCTCGCCCTCGTGGTGGCGGCGATCTTCTGCTTCTCGAAAGCGGATGCGAACTCGGCTTTCGGCTTCATCGGGGCGTTCGTGCTGTTTCTCATCGCCCTCGGCGTGAACGGTTTCATCAAGCTGGAGCCCAACGAGGCGAAGGCGCTGGTGTTCTTCGGCAAATACCGGGGAACCTTCTCCCGCACGGGTTTCTGGTGGGTGAACCCGCTGATGAACAAGAAAGGCGTGAGCCTGCGCGCCCGCAACCTGAACCCCGAACCCATCAAGGTCAACGACAAGGCAGGCAATCCGGTGCTCATCGGAATGGTGCTCGTTTGGAAGCTGGAAGACACCTACAAGGCCCTCTTCGAGATTGACAGCCAGTCGCTTGCCGGTCCCGCTCCCAAGGGCGGCATCTCCACCCGCCAGCTTTCCGCCGCATTCGAGAACTTCGTGCGCGTGCAGAGCGACGCGGCGCTCCGCCAGGTGGCCGGCTGCTACGCCTACGACAACGCCGACAGCGCCGACGAACTGACCCTGCGCAGCAATGCGGACGAGATCAACGAGCGCCTGGTAGCCACGCTGAACGACCGCCTGTCAATGGCCGGCCTGCACGTGGTGGAAGCGCGCATCAACTATCTGGCCTATGCGCCTGAAATCGCGGCCGTGATGCTGCGCCGCCAGCAGGCCGACGCGATCATCGCCGCCCGCGAGAAAATCGTCGACGGAGCCGTGAGTATGGTGAAGATGGCCCTGGACAAGCTCAAGAGCGAGGGTGTCGTGGACCTGGACGAGGAGCGCAAGGCCGCGATGGTCAGCAACCTGCTGGTGGTGCTCTGCGGAGACGAGCCCGCCCAGCCTGTCGTGAACTCCGGCTCCCTGTATTGATATGGCCAAGGAGAAAGAGGCGGTCAAGAGTTTCGTCCTTCGTGTCGACCCCGACACGATGGACGCTCTTGAGCGTTGGGCGGCGGACGAGTTCCGCAGCATCAACGGCCAGCTCCAGTGGATCATCGCCGAGGCTCTGCGGAAGAGTGGCCGGCTGAAGAAATAGCGGTACAATTTGACGGAAAAATGCTTACCTTTGCAAGCGTTAAGGGATTGAATATGAAAAAACTGAAATTTGTTTTACTGGCGGCCGCCACCCTGGCGTTCGTCGTCGCCTGCGGGCAGAAGAAGGCCCCGAAGGTACTTGTACTCTATTATTCCCAGACCGGCACCACCAAGGCCGTGGCCGAGGAACTGCAGACCCGTCTGGGCGCCGACATCGAGGAGATCCTCCCCGTGCAGGCGTATGACGGCAGCTATCAGGAGACCATCTCCCGCGGTATGCAGGAGATGAACGGCGGCAAGATGCCCGAACTCCAGCCGCTCAAAGTGGACGTCAGCGCCTATGATGTCATCTTCCTGGGCTTCCCCGTGTGGTTCGGCACCTACGCCAACCCGATCGGCACCCTGCTGGACGAGGTGGACTTCAGCGGCAAGAAGGTGGTCCCGTTCTGCACTTTCGGCAGCGGTGGCCTGGACGCCAGCGTGGCGGCCATCAAGGCAAAGATTCCCAATGCGGAAGTGCTGCCCGGCTATGGCGTGCGCGCCGCGCGCATCAAAGCGGTTCCCGACGAGCTCGACCGCTTCCTGAAGGCCGGCGGCTTCATCGCCGGCGAGCCGGTCAAACTGGAGGACTTCTCCGCGTCGCACCCGGTTTCCGAAGAGGAATCCGCGATCTTCGACACCGCCGTGGGCGATTACCCGATGATCCGCGCTAAGGCGACGGAAGTCGCTTCCCGCGCCATCCCCGGAGGAACCGAGTATCTGTTCAAGGCTGCCGACCTTCCGCGCGAGGGCGCTCCCGGAATGCCCGCTCCGCCTGCAGCGGCCGGGTTCCAGGTGTACGTGACCGCCCTGGACGGCCAGGCCCCGGAGTTCACCCAGGTGGTCAGGTAAGACATAGCGCATACGATAAAGCAGGCCGGCGGAATTTCGCCGGCCTGCTTTATCTTTAATATAGATAGTCGCCCGTAACTGATTGTCAGATAGAGAGAATATTTAATACACTGATGAGTTCCTTGTCGATGGGCTTGTCCATCTTGACGGCCCGGGAAATGGGCACGTACACGATCTGGTCGTTCTTGATGCCCACCATAATGTTGCGCTGGCCTTCCTTGAGCGCCTCGATGGAGGCGACGCCCAGGCGGCTGGCCAGGATGCGGTCGTACGCGGTGGGGGAGCCGCCGCGCTGCAGGTGCCCGAGGATCGAAACCTTCACGTTGTATTCCGGATATTCCTGCCGCACGCGGTCGGCGTAGTGCATCGCGCCGCCGTCCTTCTCGGACACGAGCACGATGCTGCTGTTCTTGCTCTTGCGGATTCCGCGGCCGATGAAGGAGGCCAGCTGGTCGATGTCGGTCTGGTCTTCCGGGATGATGGCCGCCTCGGCGCCGGCGGCGATGGCGCTGTTCTGCGTCAGGAAGCCCGCGTCGCGCCCCATCACCTCCACGAAGAAGATGCGGTCGTGGCTGTTGGCGGTGTCGCGGATCTTGTCCACGCATTCCATAATGGTGTTCAGGGCCGTGTCGTAGCCGATGGTGGAGTCGGTGCCGTAGAGGTCGTTGTCGATGGTGCCCGGCAGGCCGATGACGGGAATGTCGTATTCGCTGGCGAGGACCTGTGCGCCGGCGAGGGAACCGTTGCCGCCGATCACCACCAGGGCGTCCAGGCCGAAGCGCTTGATGTTCTCATATGCCTTCGCGCGGCCTTCCGGCGTGCGGAATTCCTCGCTGCGGGCCGTCTTGAGGATGGTTCCGCCGCGCTGGATGGTGTTGCTCACGCTGGCGCTGTTGAACTCCTTGATGTCGCCCATAATGAGGCCTTCCCAGCCGCGATAGACGCCGAACACGCGCCAGCCCTCGTAGATGGCGGCGCGGGTGACGGCGCGGATGGCCGCGTTCATTCCAGGTGCATCTCCACCTGAGGTAAGAACTCCTATAGAATTGATTTTCATTTATTTGAAGAATTTATTCGGGATGTGGACCGCGTCTTCTTCGCGGAAAGCGAGGATTTCGCGTACGATATCGTCCGGATAATCGGATATGGAAAGCAGCAGATGGTTGTATTTGCCGCGCGCCACCATATCCTGCAGGAAAGGATAGACGGGGATCTGTTTCGTGAAGAAATCCACGCCCATAAAGGCCATCGGGCTGGATACGTCGCAGGTCTTGTAGTGGTCCTGGGCGGCCTCCTGGAAGATTTCCTGGATGGTTCCGGCCGAACCGGGCGTGAAAATGATGCCTCCCACGGAGACGGTAAGGATGGTGTCCTCGCGGATGCTGTTGTCGTAGTATTTGGCGATGTGCGTGGCGAACGGGGTGGAGGGCTCGTGTCCGTACAGCCAGGTGGGAATGCCCAGGCTCTTGTACTTTGTCTGCGGGAAACGCTCCATCACGCGGAAGGCGGAGGAGAGCCAGCCGGGTTCGCGGAAGGTGCCGGCGACAAGGAGCATATGCCAGGCCTCTTCGAACTCGGCGTCGGAGCGGCCGGCCATCCAGGCGCCGAAGTGCGTCGCCTCCATCGCGCCCGGTCCGCCGCCCGAGACCATCAGCTTTCCGTGCTCGGTGAGGGTCTTGCTGATGTGGGCTACGCTGCGGAAGGAAGTGTCCGACCGGAGCATCGCGTGACCGCCCATCACGCCCACCACGTCGTACGGATTCCAGTCCTTGAGGAAGCGGAAAAGGGCGTCGCTGATGGAGTGGTCGTGCAGGGTTCGGGGGAGGGTGACCGCCAGGTCGCGGCTGCGTTTGCCGCTGGCCACGAAGTCGGCGTAGACGTGCCCGTCATAGCAGTTGGCATAGCTGCTTTCGTCGGCCGGATCGAAGCCGGAATAGAGGGATTTTGCGTCGTAAAGCTCGCGCCGGATCTGGTAATTGTCCATATAAGTTTTAATTATTGATGCGAATATACGAAAAAAGAGGCAGATTTGGTGCATTTTGAGCTTTTTGCGTCAATAGCAGATAAATAATTGATTAATAAAAAATAAAACATTTTTGTTGATATATGTAACAATTTTGTTAACCCCAAAAATCGGTTTTTTTTGTAAAAATGGGGTGCAACGGAAAGGAAAATGATTATATTTGTAAAGACGACTTTTCATCAACACTTAAAACAATAAAGCAATGGGTAAATTTGTTGTTACCGTCCGCAAGAACGGCGAGTTCCAGTTCAACCTGAAGGCCACCAACGGCCAGGTCATCCTCACCTCCGAGGGCTACACCACCAAGGCTGCCTGCCTCAACGGCATCGAGTCCGTCCGCAAGAACGGCCCCGTCGAGGAGCGCTTCGAAGTCAAGGTCGCCAAGAACGGCAAACCTTTCTTCAACCTGAAGGCCAGCAACGGCCAGGTCATCGGCTCCAGCCAGATGTACGCCTCCGAGCGCACGATGAAGCAGGGCATCGCTTCCGTGATGCGCAACGCTCCCGATTCCCCCGTGGTGGAGGATCTCGGCGAATAGTGTTTCGCAAAGGATCGAAGACCGGATTTCTTTCAACGGAAATCCGGTTTTTTCTTTGCGGGGAGTTTCGTATATTTGTACCCTATGATCACCCAGGCCGAAATCAAGAAGATCCGTTCGTTGCGTGAAAAGAAATTCCGCGACGAATCCGGCCTGTTCGTGGTGGAAGGGGAGAAGCTGGTGCAGGAAGCGTTGGATTCTACCTTCAAGGTCGTGCGCGTTTTGCGTCGCGAGGAAATCGGCGAGGCCGCGATGGCGCGCATCAGCCAGCTCGCCACGCCTTCTCCCGTGCTGGCGGTCGTGGAACGTCCCGCCCCTGCGGGCGGCGAAGCACTGCCGGATGGACTCTGCCTGGCCTTGGACGGTATCCGGGACCCCGGCAATCTGGGCACGATCCTGCGCATCGCCGACTGGTTCGGTGTTGAAACGGTGTTCCTGTCCGAAGACTGCGTGGAGCCGTTCAATCCCAAGGCTATCCAGTCCTCGATGGGCTCGCTGTTCCGCGTCCGCTTCGTCACGGAGGACCTGCCGGCCCTCTGCCGCCGTTTCCGCGCCGCCGGAAGGCCCGTGTACGGCACTTTCCTGGACGGCCGTGACCTTTATCGCGAGGTATTGCGCGCGGACGGACTGGTGGTGATGGGCAACGAAGCCGCGGGCATCCGTCCCGCCGTAGCGGCCGAGGTGGACTCCCGCCTGCTGATCCCCGCATTCGGCCGCTCCGGCGCCGAATCGCTCAATGTGGCCGCCGCCACGGCCGTAACCTTGTCGGAAATCAGAAGAAGATGAAACGTATTGCTTTGCTGGCCATATTGTTACTGACGGTTATCTCGTGCAGTACTACAAAACTTCTTCCGGAGGGGACGTATCGTCTGGCCGCCAATAAGGTGGAATTCAAGGGGCGGGACAAGATTTCGTCCAAGGAAATCACGCAGTACGTGCGCCAGCAGCCCAACTCCACGGTCATCTTCGGCTGGAGTCCTTCCCTGTGTGTGTACAACTGGTCCGACGGCAGCGGCAAGGGGATCAACAAGCTTTGGGAAAAAATCGGCGTGCCGCCGGTGGTCTTCGATTCCACCCTGGTGGCGAGTTCCCGCTCGAACATCGCCGGCCACCTGGAATACTTGGGCTATTACCACGCGAAGGTGGACTCCGACATCCAGTACAAGGGCCGGGAGGCCTCGGTGAAGTATATCGTGGAACTGGGCGACCGCATCCCGATCGACAGCCTCGTGTTCGAGGTGCCGGGCGGCACGTTCGAACAGGAGTTCCGCGCGGACAGCGCCAACATTACCGTCAAGGTGGGGGATTACCTCTGCGAGAAGGATCTGGAGGCCGAGACGGTGCGTGGCGCCGCCGTGTTCCGCGACCTGGGCTACTACGACTTCAACAAGAACAATTATTTCTTCGAGGCGGACACCTTAACGGACAGGACCACGCTCTACTACCGCATCAAGAATTACTCGCGCGGGTCCGCCCCGACGGACGAGCCGCTGGCCAAATACCGCATCGGACGGGTGAACATCAGCCATCCCGCCGACATCCCTTTCAAGGAATCGCTGCTGCGCGAGTATAACATCATCCGCCCGGGGATGCGCTACAACGAGCGCATCGTGAATACGGCCTACTCCCGCCTGTCGGCGCTCAAGCTGTTCAACAACGTGAGCATCGAGCTGACCCCGTCCGACAGCGCCACGGTGGACTGCGACATCCGGCTCAGCGGGACCGACCTGCTGGGATTCAAGGCCAACGTGGAGGCCTCCACCAATTCGTCCGGCCTGGTCGGCTTCTCGCCCCAGCTGAGTTTCTACCACAAGAACCTCTTCCACGGCGGCGAATGGCTCAACCTCGGCTTCTCGGGCAACTGGCAGACCCTCCTGGGCGGATCCGGGGCGCATTCCTCGGAGTTCGGTATTTCCTCGAGCTTGAGTTTCCCGCGCCTGCTGGGCTACCCGCTCACCAGGATGCGCGGCGAGAACGTTCCGCGTACCGAGATCCGCGCCTCGTACAACTACCAGAACCGTCCGGAATACCGCCGCAGCCTGGCTTCCCTGAGTTACGGCTATACGGGGCAGTTCCGGCGCGACTGGTATTATCAGATCTATCCGCTCCAGTTCAACCTGGTGAAGCTCTACGCGATCAGCGAGGATTTCACGGCGCTCCTGCGCGAGTATCCTTATCTGTGGGACACGTTCGAATCCCACGTCGACGCGGGTCTCGGCCTGATGCTGTACCATACCACCGACGCGTCCGTGGTGCCCAAGACGGCCTATCACTACGAGCGGCTCAACCTGGACGTGTCCGGCAACGCCTTCTCGCTGTTCAACTCCCTGCTGCCGGCAGATACGGAAGGCCTGCACCAGCACCTGCTGCTCGGCGTGCCGTACAAGCAGTATGTCCGGGCGGAGCTTTCCCTGGGCAAGGTGTTCCGCTTCGGCTGGAACGACAACAACGCCCTCGCCCTGCACCTGGACGCCGGCGCCGGATGGGCCTACGGCAACTCCACGGCACTTCCGTTCGAGAAGCAGTTCTACTGCGGCGGCGCCAACAGTATGCGCGGCTGGCAGGCACGCACCCTGGGTCCGGGTTACGAGCCGATGAGCGATTTCTTCGTGCTGCCCAGCCAGACCGGCGACTTCAAGCTGGAGGCGGATGCGGAATACCGCTTCCCGTCTTTCTGGAAACTGGAGTGGGCGGTCTTCGCCGAGGTGGGCAACGTCTGGACGCTGAACGGCGAGGGGCTCGGCAGGCTGGACCTCCCCGGCAGCCTGGCGGCTGACTGGGGCCTGGGCCTGCGGGTCAACCTCGACTTCATCCTGCTCCGGTTGGACGCCGGTTTCAAGGTGCACGATCCCGCCCGGGCCGAGGGCGCGCGCTGGCTGACGCCAAGACAGTGGTTCGCTCCCGGCGGCGCCGCCCTGCACTTTGGCGTCGGTTATCCTTTCTAGCAGTTGCGTTCGGCAGGCAGCTGCCCAAGCAAACCGTAGCCGCCCGTGGCTTATGAACGGGAGGGGCCCGCTGACGCAGTCAGTGGGAGGGACGGAGTGAAACGGAGGGTTTGCGGGGCAGCCTGCCTGCGAACGCCAAACTACAGGCGGGAGACAGATGCGTCAAAAGGGGGGATTAGAGCAGTAGCGGAGGCGGGAATGAGCGGGCAGGCGGCGCGGAGTTCCGGGGGGAGGAAGAGCTGAACGGAAGCGGGCGTGCCGCTGAAGTTGCAGACGACCAGCCAGGCCTCCTGCGCATCGAAGCGGACGAAGGCGAAATGACGCTCCGGGTCGAATCCCGGGGCGTTTTCGTTGCAATACACCAGGTCCCAGGTCCGGCCTTCGGCGAAGGCCGGACGCTTTGCCAGGGTCAGCAGCTCGCGATAGCGCGCGAGCACCGCGGCCTCTTCGGGCGCGAGCCGGGCGCCGTGCAGCGAGCGATAGAGTTCACGCAGCTCGGGCGGGTCGCTCCAGTTGAAGATGGAGGTGCGCCCGTCGGCGCCGTCGACCCCGTCTTCGCCCACCTCCTGGCCGAAATAGAGCATAAAGGAGGCGGTGTTGAAAAGCAGCGAGCAGGCCAGGGCGGCATAGCCCCGGGCGGCGCTGCCCAGAAATTCGGGCGAGGCGAGCCGCTGCTCGTCGTGGTTCTCCAGGAAGTTGAGCATCCGGGGCTGCATATCTCCCAGCCACTGCCAGTTCCAGGTGACGCCCCGGGCGGAGGCGCCGTCGCGGCAGACGGCCCGCAGGGTATCGTACAGGCCGGACTTGTCGTAAAGCAGGTTGAAGCCCACTTCGTCCAGGTACGTCCGGTAATTCTCCCTGCCGTAGACCTCCGCCACGAACAGCAGGTCCGGATAATCGGCCTTTACGGCCGAAATCAGGGCCTTGAGCGCGTTGGCGGGTACCAGCTCCACCATATCGCAACGGAAGCCGTCAACGCCCCGGGAAGCCCAGAAACGGAGGATTCCCAGCATCTCCGCGCGCGTCTCGGGAGCGGACCAGTCGTTTTTGCGGGTGTCGGTCCAGTCGCCGTCGCACCAGTTGAAGCGGCGGATGGGGCCCTCGTAGTCCGGTGCCACGTGGTTGGGGATGTAGTCGATGAGCACGCGCAGCCCGGCCGCGTGGGTGCGGGCCACCAGCGCGTCGAACTCCTGCATCCGACGCGAGGGATCGTCGGCCAGGTAGGGATTGACATCCCGCCAGTCGGTGATGGCATAGGGCGAGCCGGGGTTGCCCTTCACGAAATCCCGTCCCGTCGCGTGCCTGGGCACCCCGGTATACCAAACATAATCCACCCCCAGGGAACGCAGGTAGGCGAGGCTCTCCGCGTCCCAGTCCTTCAGCTTGCCTCCGCCCCACAGGCGGGGGAGTGTCTGGTAGATGATCCGTTTACCCATAGGCTATGACAAAGATACGGAGAGGACGGCAGAAAAGCAAAAAGCGAAACACCGGGAGGCGTTTCGCTTTTTACGGGGACCGGTTCCCGGGATTACACCATCAGGGCGCCGACCAGACCGAGGATCGCGTAGAACTCAGGGAGAGCGGCGTAGATCAGGGTGTTGGTGAACACGTTGTGGCCCTGGCTGATACCCACGATACCGTTGGCGCACACCTGGCCCTGGCGGATGGCGGAGAGCAGACAGACGAGGCCCACGCAGGCGCCGATCGCGAAGACGATCAGACCGTTGGCCTCCGGATCGGAGGTCATCTTGCCCAGCATAAGGAAGAAGGCCACGAAGCCGTAGATGCCCTGGGTTGCCGGGAGGGCGGAGAGCACCAGATAGTTACCGGATCCTTCCGGTTTGAGTTTCAGCGCACCTTCAGCGGCGTTGCCAGCCGTAGTCGTGCCGATGACACTGCCGATACCGCCCAGGATCAACACCAGACCCAGGCCGAGATAACCAAGTAAAGTACTAAGCATAATGTTTGATGGATTTATTGATTATTGTTTGTTTTCTGTAAAGGGGTATAATTCCGCGGGCTGGTCTCGTAGCCGGAATTCTTGAAGAACTCCAGGAAGTTGAGTCGGAGCGGGTGGACGAAGGCGCCCAGGGCGCACATCGCGAGGTTGAGGGTATGCCCGATCAGCACGATGAGGATGAAGCCTATCCAGCCGCCGATGCTGCTGCCGTCGCCCAGGGCCATCTGCCCGATGGAATTGAAGGCGTAGCCGAGCATCGCGCCGGCCAGGCCGAGGGCGTAGAGGCGCAGGTAGCTCAGTACGTCGCCCAGCAGGCCGGTAACCGTCTGGTAGGTGTCCCAGAGGCCGAGTCCCGTGTTCACCAGCGGATTGCGCTTCAGGTTGTTGAGCGGGAAGATGGCCAGCGCGGACAGGACGCCCAGACCGATGAGGACCCATTTCGTGACCTCCTTGTCCAGGACGCCCGCCAAGGCGATGCCGCCCACGATGGCGCCGCCGACGATCAGCAGGGTCCAGCCCCAGGTGCCGACGGTCTTGGCGATGCCTTCGTTCTTGGTGGCGTAGATGGCTTTGACGACCATCGCGATGCTCAGGTGGACGATACCCACGACCAGGGCCAGCACCATCGTGCCGTCGTAGCCGGCGATTTTGGACGGCAGCATAAACTTCTTCACACCGTCCGGAATGCACGACCACGTGAGCATATCCATCGAGAAGAAGGTGTGGAAGATCAGGCCGATCACCGTCGTGCCGACACCCAGGGTGACGACCAGCGGGGCGAGGTTCGCGAAGCTCTTGACCTTCTTCAGCAGGAAGCCCACGAGGATGAGGACGAGGCCGTAGCCGGCGTCACCCATACAGAAGGCGAAGAACAGCAGGAAGAAGACCGAGATGTACGGAGTAGGGTCGAAGCCGTTGTACTGCGGGCGTCCGTACATATCCGTAAGTACGGAGAACATCCGGGTGAACCAGTTGCCTTTCAGCTTGATGGGAGGGTTGTCCTCAAGTTTTGCTTCAGATTTGTACCAGAGCGCGTCCATATTGTCGAAAGCCTCGGCGAGGCGCTGGTCCTCCTCGACGGGAGCGAAGCCCTCGAAGAGGGTGACATAACCTTCGACCGCGGATTCCGAGCCCTTGCCGGCCAGGTACATATCCAGGTCGTTCAGGAGCTGGGCGCTCTGCTGCTCGATTTCCGGGATGTTCTCCTTGAGTCCGAGGATGTGTCCCTTGATCTCGACGAGTTCCTCTTCGCACTGCTGGATCTGTTCCTCGGACAGGGTATAGTCTCCGCCGGGGGCGGGGATGTCCTGGACCGGGAAGATGTAGTCGGGGTCGTCCGAAACGGTCACGAACCAGACGCTGTTGTCCTCTTCCCGGATGACCTTGAGCGGGACCAGGTCCTCCCAGGCCTCGTTGAAGATCTTTTTCGAGACACAGTACCAGCGGGTCTTGTAGCCGCGTTTTTCCAGTTCGTCGAAGTCCGTCTGGTTGAAGTCGCCCCAGGGCTTGCGGAGGAAGTATTCCTTCCTGGCCGCTTCGAGCTTGAAGCGGACGTCCTGCAGGCGGCGCTGGAGCAGGGCGGTTTCCGCCGCCGGGTCCTCCGCGGACACCGGGAGCGGGGTGATATCCGGGAAATCCTGGCTGCCCAGGAAAGCCACGGCGTTCTTGAGGCTTTCGGCCTTGAGCAGGAGCTGGTTCGAGGCGTCGTCCACGGGCTTGAAGGACCGCGTGATGTCCACGACGCCCAGTTCCTGGAGGTCGGCGAGGAACTTCTCTTCTTCACCTCCGAGGAGGATGAAGTTGTAGCGGGTCATTTTCTCGATCATACCTGTTCCTCCTCTTCTTCGGCTGCGTGCCTGCTCTTGACGATCTTGGAAGAGGCCTTGGAGAGGTTCTCCTCGTCTTCCATATACCGCTTGATCTTGCGGATGGCCTCCTTGTATCCGGGAATCTGCACCTTCTCGTACAGATTCACCTTCTGGGTGGTCTTCTTCCGCTGGAACTCGAGGATGCGCCGTTTTTCCTGGTACACTTCGGACTCGATGCCCAGCCGGGAGAGCTCCTTGAGGATGGCCACGCCGTCGGCGTACCAGGCCGGCTTGACGAAGGCGTTGAACGGGCGGATCTCGTAATGGATCTCGTCCAGCTTGGGCGTCTTGACGCCCGCGACCTTGACGGTGCGCAGGTCCACGTCCACGATCCGGACCAGCCCCGGATCGAACTCGTTCCAGAGCGCGGCCAGATAGTCGTACCGTTTCAGGGACGCTTCCAGTTCGCTGGCCAGCCGTTCAGACTCCTTCTTGGCCTCAAGCACGCTGGAACGCAGGGCCGATTCCTTGTTCTTCAGGGTCGGCAATGCCTTTTGGCGCACCTTGAGCTGCTTGCCCAGATTCGTCAGAGACGTCTTGTTATATTGAAACTTTATTGCCATAGGTCTTGGTGAGATTCCCGGTCAGGCCGGGAATGACGTGCTCAGGCTTTCCAGTATTTGTCGACGAGCGCTTGCTTGATACCGGTCTCGGCCGGCGAGAAATACTTCGCGAAGATTTCCCACGCGGTGTCCAGCATCTGCTCCACCGTGATGTTGACGTCGATGGACAGCAGGCGGATGGCGTATTCCTTGGCGTAGTCAAGGCAGCGGAGATCGTAGTCGGAAAGGTCGAAACCGTTCTCGAGCTTGGTCTTGGCGTTCTGCGCGTCGGCGTACAGACGTACGCCCGCGTTCATCACCTGGGAGTGGTCCTCGCGGGTCTGCTTGCCCTGCACGAGCTGTTTGAGTCGGGACAGGGAGCGGAAAGGATCCACGATGACCTTGCCCGTGTCGGCGTCCGCACGCAGGAAGAGCTGGCCTTCCGTGATGTAACCGGTGTTGTCCGGGATGGCGTGGGTGATGTCGCCGTCGTTCAGGGTGGTCACGGCGATGATGGTGATCGAACCGCCGGAAGGCAGCTGCACGGCCTTCTCGTAGATCTTGGCGAGGTCGGAGTACAGCGAGCCCGGCATCGAGTCCTTGGACGGGATCTGGTCCATACGGTTGGACACGATGGACAGGGCGTCGGCGTACAGGGTCATATCGGTCAGAAGGACGAGCACCTTCTCGTTCTTGTCCGCGGCGAAGTACTCGGCGGCCGCGAGGGCCATATCCGGGATCAGCAGACGTTCCACGGGCGGCTCCTCGGTCGTGTTCACGAAAGAGATGATCTTGTCCAGGGCGCCCGCGGCCTCGAAGCTGTGGCGGAAGAACAGGTAGTCGTCGTTGCTCAGGCCCATACCGCCCAGGATGATCTTGTCCACGTCGGCGCGCAGCGCCACGTCGGCCATCACCTGGTTGTACGGCTGGTCGGGGTCGGCGAAGAACGGGATCTTCTGGCCGGAGACCAGGGTGTTGTTGAGGTCGATGCCGGCGATGCCGGTCGGGATCAGCTGGGAGGGCTGGCGGCGCTTGTACGGGTTCACGGACGGGCCGCCCACCTCGCGCTCTTCGCCTTCCACCTCGGGACCGCCGTCGATCGGATGACCGTAGGCGTTGAAGAAGCGTCCGGACAGCTGCTCGCTCACGCGCAGGGTGGGGGGAGCGCCGAGGAAGGAGACCTCGGCGTTGGTGGGCACGCCTTCCGTGCCGGAGAATACCTGGAGGGTGACGCTGTCGCCCTTGGTCTTGACGACCTGGGCAAGCTTGCCGCCCACGGTGGCCAGCTCGTCATTCGACACACCCTTGGCGTTGAGGGTCACAGTGGCCTTGGTGATGGCCTGAAGCTGCGTGTATGTGCGTTGGAATGCTTTCGTTGCCATAGATCAGGAAAGTTGTTTTTTGAGCTGCTGCTCGTAATCGTGGAACTTGGGACTCTGGAACTCCGTGTAGTTCATCTGGCGGAGGGTGTTGATCAGGTCCTTGAAGTAAGTGCGGCACTCTTCGAAGTTCTCGAATTCGAAGCTGCGGTCGCAGATGTCCAGGATGCAGTCAAGCATATACTTCTGGCGCTCCATCGGGCACAGGGCGTCCACGCTGTCGAAGGCGTCCTGCTGCAGGAAGGCGAAGTCCACGAGTTCGGACTTCCAGAAGGCTTCGTGGTAGCTCATCGGCACGCCGTCGTCGCCGAGGATGTTGATCTGGTCGGCCATCTCGCGGCCGCGGCGGACGATGTTCTTGGCCTTGAGGACCTTCTCCGTCCAGCCCTTCTGGACCGTGGTGTTCAGGAACTCCTGGATCTCCGGGTACTCCAGGTACTTGGAGTAGGAATCGATGGGGTTCACGGCCGGGTAGCGCTTCTGGTCGGCGCGGTTCTGCTCGAGGGCGTAGAAGCAGCGGGCGGCCTTCTTGGTGGACTCCGTCACGGGCTCCTTGAGGTTGCCGCCGGCAGGGGAGACCGTACCGATGAAGGTCACGGCGCCGGTCTGGCCGTTGTTCAGCACCACCATACCGGCGCGTGCGTAGAAGTTGGAGATGATGGCGGAAAGGTCCACCGGGAAGGCGTCCTGTCCCGGAAGTTCCTCCATACGGTTGGACATCTCGCGGAGGGCCTGGGCCCAGCGGGAGGTGGAGTCGGCCAGCAGCAGGCACTTCAGGCCCATCGCACGGTAGTACTCGCAGATGGTCATAGCCGTGTACACGGACGCCTCACGGGCGGCCACGGGCATATTGGAAGTGTTGCAGATGATGGTCGTACGCTCCATCAGGTGGCGGCCGGTGTGCGGGTCGATGAGTTCCGGGAACTCGGTGAAGATCTCCACGACCTCGTTGGCACGCTCGCCGCAGGCCGCCATCACGATGACGTCGGCGTCGCCCTGCTTGGCGATGGCGTGCTGGAGCACCGTCTTGCCGCAGCCGAAGGGACCCGGGATGAATCCGGTGCCGCCCTCGGCGATGGGGTTGAAGGTATCGATGACGCGCACGCCCGTCTCCATGATCTTGGAGGGACGCGGCTTCTCGCGATAGCCCTTGACGGCCACCTTCACCGGCCATTTCTGCGTCATCGTCACGGGGACGTCGTCGCCGCTGGCGTCGGTCAGCACGGCGATGGTCTTGTCGATGGTGTAGCTGCCGGCGGGAGCGACCTCCTTGACGGTGAACTCGCCCTCGAAGGAGAAGGGAACCATGATCTTGTGGGGGAGCCAGCCTTCCTTCACCTCGCCGAGCCAGTCTGCGGCGACGACCTTGTCGCCGGGCTTGGCGATGGGGGTGAAGTCCCAACTGACGGCGTGGTCGAGCGGTTCGGTGTATTCGCCCCGCTTGAGGAACACGCCCTCCATCGTGGTGAGGTTGTTCTGGAGACCGTCGTAGATGCCGGACAATAGGCCCGGACCGAGGGTGACCTCGAGCATCTTGCCGAGGAATTCGACGCTGTCTCCGTTCTTGAGTCCGCGGGTGCTCTCGAACACCTGGACCGAGGCTTTGTCGCCATTGACCTTGATGACTTCGGCGAGAAGCCGGGAGCCTCCGAGGGTGATGTAGCAGAGTTCGTTCTCTGCCACAGGCCCGTCAACGGCCACGGTCACGAGGTTCGAGACAATGCCCGTTACCTTTCCTGTTGTACTCATATCGTGATATTCTGTTTTTTGTTGTCGTATGTGGAACGGATGTCCTCGACCAGTTTGCGGAACATAGCCCGGCCGGATTCAGGGTCGAGCTGGAGCCAGCGGTCGATGATCTTGAGCTTGCAGACGAAACCCAGGATCACCTCGATGTCGAAGTAATCCATCAGGGTGATTTCGTCGATCTTCTGCCAGCGGAGCTCGTCCAGGCCCCGCTCCCGGTCCAGGATGTCGTCGCCGTGCAGGACGGCGTCCGCCTTGGCCCGTTCGGGGAACTCTGCGTCCTCACGCCCTTCCAGCAGGATCTGGTCCTGGCCCTTTTCGCGCCCCAGCGATTCGTTCAGATAGGCGACCGTGGTGTTGCGCAGGTCCAGGTCGAAGGCGGACCATTCGCGGATGAAGCGGTTCTTGTGGGCGAGGGCGCGCCTGTAGTAGTCCGCGTTGAGCTGGTCGGGATCGTAGCCGAGAAGCAGGAAGTCCAGGATGGCGTTGTCACGCCCGGAGAGCTGGCTCCGGATTTCTCCGAGCAGCTTCTCCGCCAGACCCTTGCCGGCCTTGAGGTCGTCCAGCCGTAGGACGGGCAGGCTGGCGACGATGTATTCGTAATTGTTCATCGCCTAGCCGAAGAGGAGCTTGCGGGTAACGGGACGGATGTACTCGGCGAGCAGCTTGCTGAAGGTCTCGTCCGTCATACTGACGAACCAGCCGCCGTCTTTCGGACCGATGGAGAAGCCGCCGGCGACCTTCTTGGTGAAGTCCGCCTTGAGGCCGCTGCCGAGCTTCTTGCGGAGTTCGCCTTCCACCCAGGGCTCCAGCTCGTCCTTGAGGGAGGCGGGGAGCAGCAGGGAAAGGTCGGCGGACTGCTCGGCGCTGAAGCGCGTGGCCACCGCCTCGATGACCTTCTTGAGGAAGTCCGGGTCGGACAGCTGCTTCCCGGCCGGCTCGGCGCCGATGGCGTTCACCAGCAGGTTCTCGATGTCCTTCTTGGTGGCCTGCATACACTGGGCCGAGGCCATCTTGAGGTCCGAGGCCGTCTTCTCCTTGAGGTCTGCGGCCTGTTTTTCGGCGTCGGAAACGATGGCGGCCGCCTGGGTGCGCGCGTCCGCTACGATGCGGTCGGCTTCTTCACGCGCACGGGCGAGCAGCAGTTTTCCTTCTTCTTTGCCTTTGGAGAGCCCTTCATTGTAGAGCTTCTCGGTAAGTTCCTGTAATTTGTTGGACATATTGTAACATTAGTTATTAGTCAGGAAAGGTGGGGGGATGTCAATCTTGACAAATCTAATAAAAAAACTCCATTTAGACAAAGAAAAACCGACTTTTCTAAGGAAAAGCCGGTCTTTGCCAGGGATGTATGCAATCCTTTTTTATCCGAGGAATCCCAGCAGGATACCCGCCGCTACCGCGGATCCGATCACGCCGGCCACGTTCGGGGCCATTGCGTGGGTGAGCAGGTGGTTGGAAGGATCCGCTTCGAGGCCCACCTGTTCCGACACGCGGGCCGCATCGGGCACGGCGGACACGCCGGCGTTGCCGATGAGCGGGTTGATCTTCTTGCCTTCCGGCAGGAACAGGTTCATAAATTTCGCGAAGAGCACGCCGAAGGTGGTGGCGATCACGAAGGACGCGAGGCCGAGGCCGAAGATGAGCACCGAACGGCCGGTCAGGAACACGTCGGCCTGGGTGGAGGCGCCCACGGTAAGGCCGATGAGCGTGGTGACCACGTCGATGAGCGGACCGCCGGCGGTGGTGGCGAGGCGCTTGGTGACGCCGCTCTCCTTGAGCAGGTTGCCGAAGAAGAGCATACCCAGCAGCGGCAGGCCGGACGGCACGATGAAGGCGGTGCAGAGGAAGCCGATGATCGGGAAGATGATCTTCTCGCGCTGGCTCACCACGCGCGGCTTGTTCATCCGGATCACGCGCTCCTTCTTGGTGGTGAGCAGCAGCATAATCGGCTTCTGGATCACGGGCACGAGGGCCATATAGGAGTAGGCCGACACGGCGATGGCGCCCATCAGTTCCGGTGCGAGCTTGGAGCTCAGGAAGATGGCCGTCGGGCCGTCCGCACCGCCGATGATGCCGATGGCACCCGCCTCGTTGGGGGCGAAGCCGAGCACGAGCGAAAGCAGGTAGGCGCCGAAGATGCCCATCTGCGCGGCGGCGCCGATCAGGATCAGGCGCGGCTGCGAGATCAACGCCGAGAAGTCCGTCATCGCCCCGATACCCAGGAAGATGAGCGGAGGATACCAGCCGTTCCGGACACCGTGGTAGAGGATGTTCAGCACCGAGTTCTCCTCATAGATGCCGATCCTCAGGCCGACTCCGGTGACCGGGTCGAAGAAGAGGGGGATGTTGCCGATGATCATACCGAAACCGATCGGCACAAGCAGCAGCGGCTCCCAGTGCTTGACAATACCCAGGGTGATGAAGATCAGACCGATGCAGATCATCACCAGGTGCTGCCAGGTGCAGTTCGCGAAGCCCGTGAACTGCCAGAACTGCTGGAGGCTGTTGAAAATGTTTTCCATTAAGCGATCGTTACGATGTCAGCGCCTTCAAGTACGGAATCACCCTGTTTCACGTGGATGGCGGTAATGGTTCCGTCCACATCGGCCAGGATTTCATTCTCCATCTTCATCGCCTCGATGACGGCGACCTTCTGGCCGCGCTTGACGGCCTGGCCTTCCTTCACGTCCACGGAGATGATGACGCCCGGAAGCGGGCTCTCGATCTTCTTGCCCGCGCCGGCCGGTTTCGGTGCGGCGGCGGCAGCCGGGGCGGCCTGGGCGGCA
>JAFYZZ010000004.1 GCA_017548445.1 Bacteroidales bacterium
CGTGCCGATCTTTTCCCGCCTGTCCACCCGCAACCAGGTCCGGAGCGCACGCGTGAGCTACGATGCGCAGCAGCTCCAGCTGGAAACCGTTAAGAAACAGCTCTTCAAAGAGATCCAGCAGGCCTGGTACAACGCCATTTCGGCGCACAGCAAGTTCGAGAGCAGCAACGAAGCCGCTTCCGCCGCCGCCGAGAGCTTCGCCCTCGCCCAGGCGAAATACGAGAACGGCAAGTCCTCGATCACGGAATTCAACGAAGCCAAGAACCAATACCTGAAAGCCCGCTCCGACCTGGCGCAGGCCCGTTATGAATATCTGTACCAAACCCGTCTTCTCGATTTCTATCGGGGCCGGAACCTGACATTATGAAAAAGACCCTCAACATCGGCATCGGCGGCAAAAGCTTCATCATCGATGAAGACGCGCACGACCGCCTGCGCAATTACCTCGACACGTTCCGTTCGCGGCTTACGGACGAGCAGGGCAGCGAGGTAATGAACGACATCGAGGCCCGCATTGCGGAGCTTCTGCTCTCTCATCTCGGATCCGGCCAGCAGTCCGTGAGCATGGCCCTCGTGAACCAGATTACCGCCCAGCTCGGCATGCCCGACGGGAAACCCGAATTTGAAAACGAAAATGAATACAAGGAGGAACAAACCATGAGCAATCCTGTCAAAAAACTCTACCTGGATGTCGAAGACCGTAAACTCGGCGGCGTGTGCAGCGGCCTGGCTGCCTATTTCGACATTGACGTGACCCTGATCCGCGTTCTTTTCCTGGCCGGCCTCTTCTGTGGCGGCTTCGGCTTCTGGCTGTATCTGATTATCTGGATTGTAGCTCCCAAGGCCCTGACCCCTGCACAGAAATGCGAGCTTCGCGGCTGGGAGACCAATGCGGAGAACCTGGCAAAATTCACCGATAGCAGCAAACGTTAAGATGATGGAAATCAATAGTGAAAATGTGCGTTCCCAGATGCGGAAAGGGGTGCTGGAATACTGCATCCTGAGCATTTTGGACAAGCGGGAAGCTTATGCCTCCTCGATCATCGAAGAGCTCAAGGGAGCCAATATGATCGTGGTGGAGGGGACCCTCTATCCGCTGCTCATCCGGCTCAAGAACCAGGGATCGTTGACGTATCGTTGGGAGGAATCCCCGCAGGGGCCTCCGCGGAAATACTACTGCATCAGCGAGGCGGGCCGTACGCTCCTTACGGAGATGGACTCCTCGTGGAGCGATCTGGTCGAAACCATCAAAACCTTGAAGCAATGACAGACGTACAGAAAGTAAGTATCGGCGGCTATGCCTTCACGCTGGAGGTGGAAGCCTACAAGATTGTCAAGGAGTATCTCGACGAACTGAATGCTCATTATGCGGAGCTGGAAGGCGGTTCCGAGGTGATGGAAGGCATCGAGGAACGGATGGCGGAACTCCTCTATGAGAAATGTGCCGACGATGGCGTGGCCTCGGTGGCGGAAGTCCGCGAGATCCTCGATATCCTCGGCAAGCCCTCAGCCATCGAATCGGAAGACGATCCGCAGCCGAAACGGCCGGAAGAGGCAAAGACTGAACGTCCCAAAGAGAAGAAACGCCTGTTCCGCGACCCGACCAACAAGATGCTGGGCGGTGTCTGCAGCGGCCTGGCGGCCTATTTCAAATGCGACGTCGTTCTGATCCGGATCATTTTCATCGGCCTGACGCTCCTGTCCTGCGTGGTCGGCTGCCGTGTCGGACACGGACACTTAGAAAGCTGGACCATCAACCTGCCCATGGTGATCCTCTATTTCATCCTGTGGATCGCGATGCCGGAAGCAAAGACCGTACAGCAGCGCTGGCAGATGGGTGTTGCCAATCCGCCGTCGGGTGCAGTTGCACCTGCATCCGGCAAGCCGCTGGGAAGCGGCCTGGGCAAGGTGCTGCGCATCGTCATCGCTCTCCTGTTGCTGATGACAGCCGTATGCGGCCTGACCTTCGGCGTGGCCTCCTTGCTGGGACATTCCGTTTTTGGCTGGAATTTCCTGTGGGACGGTGACGGGGTGTTCCAGGGATCGTTCCTGGATGCCGTGAGAGAACATGCTCCGGGCATGCTTCCGATGGTCTCATCGGTCGTTTATCAGATTACGGTCCTGCTGACATGCTTCCTGCCCTTCATCGGCATGCTCTACGGCGGCATCATGATGCTCTTCGACCTGCGGACCCCGTCCTGGCGTCCCGGCCTGATCATCTTCCTGATCTGGATCATCGCCTTGACGACCTTTACGGTCCTCACCCTGATGGGCCTCTTCCACGCCGGCCTTCTCGACTGACGCGGAGGCTTATCGCCAAAAGCGGTAAGTGATGTCTTCCAGCGCCTCTTCCTTCACCCGGTAGAGGCGCTGGTTGGTTGTACGGCTTTTGAGGCCGCCGAGGGAGGCGATGTAGGGGCCTGTTTTGATGTAGTCGAAGGGGCCCAGGTGGTCGGCGGAAGGAAGAAAGTCGCGGCCGGACCACCAGGCGCTGCGCAGGTGCATCGCTTCCTTGATGAAAGCGCAGAGCCTCGCCACTTCGGCAGTGTCGCCGTCGCCGCCCATGAGGCAGATGCAGGTAATCTCGCCGGCGTAGTCTGCGTACATGGCCTTTAAGGCCGCTTCATCGAGCCGCTCCCCGATGTCTTCCCAGAGATGCGGACTGTGACAGCCGGGGCAATGAACGGGACACCCGGTGAGGTTGACAGCCAGCGTCACCTCATCGGGTATCTCCTGAAATACAATGTCAAAGTTATAATACTTAAGCATCCTGGACGACCGGCTCCGGAACCGGTTCTGCAACCGGCTCGGGCTCGAGCTTCACGGCGCCGGGCTTGTTGCCGTTGTAGTAGTAACGGCGTGCCGCCTCTTTCTGGCGCGGCTGCGAGAAGCTGCTCACGCGCTTCATGTAACCGATGATGCGGGTGGCGTAGTCCACGTCGGTGCTGTGGCACTTCGGGCATTCGTGCAGGTAGCGCTTGTCGATGTGGCCGCAGGTGTTGCAGATGGTGTTCGGGATGTTGAAGGTGAAATAATTGCAACCCTCCTTGGCCGCGACGCGCAGGAGCTGGCGGTACTGGCTCTCGCTCAGATGCTCCTCCAGGTTCATGTGGAGGGCGCTGCCGCCTGTCAGGTGTTCGATGTACTTGCTGCCGTGGAGCCGGAACTTGTCGAGGATGTTGAGGTTCTCGTCCTCCACGATGTAGAAGTAGCTGTTGTAGCAGTCGCGCGGCACGATGTAGCCGTCTTCCTTGTCCCACTTCGCGTGCTTGACGCCCACGTTCTCGGCCGGAATCATCTCGCAGTTGAACATCACGTCCTTCGTACGGTACTTCTTGTTGAGGCGCTCAATCATGCCCAGCACTCCCTGCACGAAGGCCACATAATCGGGGTTGTCGGTGATCTTGATGCCCATGAACTCGGCGGCTTCCACCAGGCCGTTCACGCCGATGGTCAGGTACTGGCGGCCGATGTTGATGAAGCCGGCGTCGAAGAGCGGGAGCATGCCCTTGTTCATGAGGTCGCGCAGGTTTTCGTTGTAGGCCAGCTGCACTTTGTGCATGAGGTCCACCACGTCTTCCAGGTATTCGAGGTACGGGATGCCTTTCTTGAAAGCGTACTGCACGCAGCGGTTGAGGTTGATGGTCAGCACGCTCTTGCTGCCGGTGCTCACGCCGCCGGCGCCGAGGGTGTAGCTGAAGCCATTGTCCTGGATTTCGTTGCGCAGGCGGCAGCAGCTCGCCAGCGAGTCGGCGTTGTCGCTCATGTAGGTGAAGAAGCTGTGGCCTTCCGCGTACATCTTGGCGGTCCAGTCGGCGTATTCGGGATCCTTGGCGTCGCCGTTTTCGGTGAGCAGGGCCATGGTCTCGACCGGGAAGGTGAGGATGGTCTTGGTGCGCTCGGCGTTGAACCAGGTCATGAAGCGTTTCTGGAGCCAGTTGAGCGAATCCCAGTGCGGCTTGCTGCCGTCGGGGAAGCGGAAGTCTCCGAAGATGCTCTCAAAATAGAAGCGGTCGTAGTAGGAGATGTTCCAGAACACCGACTGGAAGTTGCGGGCGCCTGTCGGCTGGTTGATGGAGTACACGATCTGCTCGAAGCAGTCGGTGATGATCTTGTCGATGGTCCGGTGCTTCTTGGAGAGGTCCACGATCTCGTCGGCCCGCTGGTAGTAGTCTTCGCCGAACTCCTGCTCGATGAAGTAGTTCATGTACATGAGGAACTCCGGCGTGGCGCAGGCGCCGCTCAGCATGCTGGAGACGATGAACACCAGGTTCACGAAACCGCCGCAGAAGCTCTTGAGGTTCTTGGCCGGCGTGGAGTTGCCGCCCACGGGGAGCGTGCCCTGCAGGAGCCACGGGTACATGGTGATGCTGGCGCAGTAGTTGGCCAGGCTGGTCTCGTCGTTCTTGTAAATGAAGTGCTTGTTGAGCAACTCGAGGTAGCGGTCGGAGAGTTCCTTGCCGTACATCTCGCGGATGCGGTCGGTGAGCAGGCGGCGGTTGAGGCGGATGAAGCTGGCCTTCGGCAGTTCGCCGATGAGCGTGGCGATGTTCTTCTTCTCGACGTTGGCGTTGGCGTCGTACTTGCTGCCCGTGGCCGGGTTCGAGGCGGAGCAGTAGTCGATGAGGAAGTTGAGGCGGTCGCGCACCTCGCGGTCTTCCGTGTGGTGCTGCCGATAGAGCATGTAGGCCTTCGCCACGGCGAAGTAGCGCTCGCTCATGAGCGATACCTCCACCTGGTTCTGGATCTCCTCCACATGCATTCCGTTGGAAATGTGGACGCGGCTGAGAATGTTGGTCAGGGTTTCTTCAGTTGCGAAACTGCCGGATGCGAGAAAAGCCTTCCGGATGGCGTTCTTGATCTTCTCAAGAGAGAAAGGGGCGCGTTTACCGTCCCTTTTGATGATGTAAAGGTCAGTATATTCCATAGTTATGTTCCCAACGGAGGGTCGTGTGATGTGTTGTCGGGTTTACAAAGGTAAACAAAAAAATGACCGGTTGGTACACAACCGGTCATTTTTGTAACAAAAATGTTTTTGTTACCTGAATTTCAGGAACTCCACATCGTTGGCGGCTTTCTCGGCCAGCTTCTCGTTCTTCTTGACGATCTCCATCGCGGCATTGTAGGCGTTCACATCCCCCTTGCGGGCGGCGATGATGGCCTTCTTGTAGTTGCAGTACGGGCAGTTGCCCTTGATGCTTTCGGAGGCCTTGTCGAGCTGGTTGGTCAGGATATAGGCAAGCGTCTCGTTGGACGAACCGGTGCCGGCGAGTTTGGCGGCCGCATCCTGATATTTGCCGTTCAGAATGTCGAGGGTACCCAGGTTGATCTTGCCGTGCTTGCAGGTGACCTTGTTGAACCACTGGGCGGCTTCGGCGTTCTTGCCGTCGCGCAGGGCGAGGACACCCATCACGTTGTTGTAGCAGTTGCCTTCCTTCTTGTCCATCTTGGCGAAAGCGTCCTTGGCGGCCTTGTTGTCACCCTTGTCGAGGCAGGCCACGCCGAGGTTGTACCAGGCCTTGTCGGTGCCATATTTTTCAGCAGCCTTCTTGTAGATGGCGATCTTGGAGTCAATGTTCTTGGCGTTGGCGGCGGCACGCAGGAGAGCGGGCTCGTCGAGCACGTCGATGTTGTTCTCCACGAGGTCGGCCAGTTCATCGGCGGTGTAGTTGGTGTATTCCACATTGGTGATGAAGCGGGCGCGGCGCAGCTGCGGGAGGATGTTGGTCTTCAGCGAAGAGTAGACCGACGACATGTTCTTGATCTCACGCTCGCGGACGTTCGGGTCGCTGTACATCGAGAGGACGCGGAGGATGAGTTCCTTGTCTTCGATGTTGGAGTTGTTCACCAGTTCCTGGAAGCCTTCCCAGTCCTCACCGATGGTGCGGGAAGAGACTTCGCCGGCGTTGAGCTTCTTGGTGATCTTGTCGAAGGCCTTGTTGGCACTCTTCTCGCGGTTGGCGGAGAGCTTGTTGTTGAGGGCTTCGGGACCGTCCGGGGAAGCATAGGCCACGATTTCGGTGCCCTTGATCTCGCGGCGGTCGTCGTTGGCGAGGGCCTTGAGGGCTTCCTGGAAGTCCTTGACATCGGCGCTCTTGAGTTCGGAATTACGGACATCGGCGCTGTTGATCAGGTACATGATCTGGGCTTCGGCGGTCTCGGGGATCACTTCCTGATAGCCGTCGGCCATGTAGTGATAAGAACCGTCGGTGTCGGCGAGCATGTAGGTGCAGTTGGCACCGTCCGCGATCTTGATGTCGGCGGGATACTCATACTCGTTGCCCTTGTAAAACACTTTCGCACGGCCGACGAGCTCGGATTTCTCCATGCCCGGGACATAGTCGAAGTGCACCTTTTCGGTGATGGTGGCACCGTTCTTGGTGACGGTCTTGAAATTGTCGGTGATCTTTTCACCCTGGTAGGTGAAGGGTTTGCCGACAGCTTCACCGCCGACATAGAGCATGACCGGCGTCACCTCGAGCGTAGCCTTCGGAAGGAAGTACTCCGGCGGGAAGGTCACGGAGACGGTGGCATCGATGCTGCCGTTGACGACCTCAAGCACTTCCGGAACGCACTTGATGGTAATCTGGTCGGCCGCGTCAATCATCTTCTGGGCCTGGTTGCAGGAAGCCAGTCCGAAGCAGAAAACTGCGATGAGCAGCAGATTAATGGATTTTTTCATAAAAACGTTTTTATTTGTGAATTGTTGGTTATCCCTATTCGGCTTACATCTTACAAATATATACAAATTTTCGTAACTTTGCAAATATGGATTTGAATCAGATCAAGCAGCGTTTCGGAATCATCGGCAATGATCCCGAACTGGACCGGGCCCTTGAGATCGCCCGTCAGGTTGCCCCCACCAACCTCTCCGTGCTGGTCACGGGAGAGAGCGGCGTGGGCAAGGAGGTCATTCCGCAGATCATCCACCAATACAGCGCGCGCAAACATAACGTCTACCTGGCCCTCAACTGCGGCGGTATCCCGGAAGGTACCATCGACTCCGAGTTGTTCGGTCATGAAAAAGGCTCCTTTACCGGCGCCATCGAGACCCGCAAGGGGTATTTCGAAGAAGCCGACGGCGGCACGCTTTTCCTCGACGAGGTTGCCGAACTGCCGCTTTCCACGCAAGTGCGCCTGCTCCGCGTCCTGCAGACCGGCGAATTCATCAAAGTCGGTTCGGCCAAAGTCCAGAAGACCAACGTCCGCGTAGTGGCGGCCACCAACGTCAACCTCCTGGGCGCTATCCGCGACGGCAAGTTCCGGGAAGACCTTTACTACCGGCTCTGCACCGTTCCGATCACCATGCCGCCGCTCCGCGAGCGGAAAGGCGACATCCATCTCCTGTTCAAGAAATTCGCCCTCGACTTCGCCGACCAGAACATGGTGCCGGCCATCCGGCTCACGCCCGAAGCGCAGGAACTGCTGCGTTCCTATCGCTGGCCTGGAAACGTCCGCCAGCTCCAGAGCGTGGCCAACCGCCTGTCCGTGCTGGAGACGAACCGGCTCGTCACGGCTGAAGTGCTTGCCCGCTACCTGCCGGCCGAAGCGACGAACCTCCCCGTCCGCACCGGCGAGTCCGGCGCCGACTACCTGAGCGACCGCGACATCATCTTCAAGATCCTCTACCAGATGCGGCACGATATCGATGACCTAAAAGCCCGCCTGGACGAAGGTCCACTCCCCCGGGAAGAGCGGGAAGACCCGCAATCGGGCCATTTCCTCATCAGTGCGGAGGATGTTCACTCCAATACGATCCCGCAGGAAACCGGTCTTCCGCTTCAGGAAGCCGTCTCCATCCAGGATGTCAGCGCGGAACTCATCCGGAAAGCCCTCGAACGGCACGGCGGACGCCGCAAGCCCGCCGCGGAAGAGCTCGGCATCTCGGAAAGGACCCTGTACCGGAAAATCAAAGAACTCGGCATCCAATGAAACCCTACGCCCGTATCTCTTGCTTTTTACTGGCTGCCTGCCTGACGCTTGCCGGCTGCGGCATCTATTCCTTCAGCGGCACCTCCATCCAGCCCGACGTGAAGACCATCTGCATCGAGCCGGTGGTCAACAAGGCGACCAAGGTGAACCCGTCGCTGGCCAACCAGCTCACAGAGGAATTGAACGACAAGTTCCGCAAGCTGACCAAACTGGAGCAGGTGACGGAAGCAGGCGACCTCAACCTGACCGTCACCATCGATTCGTATGACGTGCGCGCCACGGCCGTTACCGCCGGCGAGGTCGCGGCAATGAACCGCCTGACCGTCACCTGCAAGGTGAAATTCACCAACGAGCTTCATCCGGAAGACAACCTGGAGCAGTCGTTTGCCAGTTACGAAGACTACAACTCCGAGAATTCCCTCGACATGGTGGAGGGACAGCTCTGCGAGACGATCGTCAAGAAGATCGTGGATGACATTTTCAACGCAACGGTGGCACAATGGTAAACCTGTCGGAACTCACCACTTTCCAGCTCCTGCAACTGCTGGAAGACTGTCCCTGGTTCACCGTAGCCCGGCGGGAAGCGATTTCCCGGCAGGGCGGCGACGAAGAGGCCTTGCGGCGGGCCGTGGGTCGCGATGCCGTTTTCTTCCTCTCGCGTGACGAGATGCTCCGCCTGCTCACCGGCAAGGTCAAGGCGCGGGAAGAAGCGCCGAAGGAAAAGCCCAGCCGCCCCCAATACTATGTCGTGGGCGGCGATTATTTCGGGCAGCAGGATTTCGAACGGCTGGAGCAGGAGGGTTTTTCGGTCACCACGCCGGTCTTCGGCGCCAAGGCCGGGAGCGTGGAGTATGCGCCCGCCGTGGCCGAAGAGGTGGACAGCGAGAAAACCATGGTCAGCGAAACGCTGGCGGAAATCTACGCCCAACAGGAGCTTTATCAGCGCGCCATAGCGATTTACGAGAAACTTATTTTGCTATTTCCAGAAAAAAGTGCTTATTTTGCGACTCTTATCGAAAAAGTAAAAAATAAAAAACAATAAGACAATGCAAGCAGCATACATCACACTCTCCATCATCATCGTGATTGCGAGTATTCTCCTGACCATCGTCGTCCTGCTCCAGAATTCCAAGGGCGGCGGACTGGCCGCCAACTTCGCTACCGGCAACACGACCTTCGGTGTCCGCCAGACGGCCGACTTCCTCGAGAAGGCCACCTGGACCCTGGCCGCCACGGTCATTGTCCTCTGCGTCGTGGCTACGTTCGTGATTCCGCAGCGCAGTTCGCGCCACAGCAACATCAAGAACCAGATCGAGCAGACGGTTCCCGTCGAAGGCGCCCCTGAAATCCCCGTGACCCCGGTCGCCCCCGAAGAGTAACGCACAAGGAGAGTCCCCAAAAAAAGCCGCCCCTTTCAAAGGAGCGGCTTTTTTATTGGGCGATAAGCCTTCGCGTTGCGGGGTCGAATCTCAGGGTGTCACTTCCGAAGAATCGGGAAAGCGAACCGTCGGAGATGAGTTGTTCCGGCGAGCCGCAGACCATCGCGCCGGCGGCTTCCCCGTCAAGAGAGGCAGGCTGCAGCCAGAGGCGGTCGGCCAGCTGAAGGGCGGTGTCGAGGTCGTGGGTGGACAGGAGAACGGCTTTGTTCCGGGTGTGTGCGAGCGACCGGAGCGAGGCCATCGTTTCGATGCGGCTGGTGATATCGAGGAAGGCCGTCGGTTCGTCGAGCAGGATGATGGGACACTCTTGTGCGAGGGTTTTGGCGATAAAGGCTTTCTGCCGCTCGCCGTCGCTGAGTTCCGCGACAAAGCGGTCTTGCTTTCCGGTCAGGCCGACGGTCGTGATGGCCTGTCGGATAGCGGCATGGTCGCTTTCCCGGAGCGTTCCGAAGAAGCCTGTGTGGGGATAGCGGCCCAAAGACACCAGGTCGTAGACCGTGATGCCGCCCGCCTGCGTCCGTTCGGTCAGGACAATGCCTACTTTGGCCGAGAGTTCGCCGGGCGAATAGCTGCCAAGTGGCCGCCCTTCGATGAGAACCGTTCCGTCGAGCGCCGGCTGCAGGCCGCAGAGCGTCCGTAGCAGCGTCGATTTACCGGCCCCGTTGCGCCCGAGCAGGGCGGTGACTTCCCCGGCGAACAGTTTCAGGTCGAGGCCGGGATGCACGATCCGGCGGCCGGCGCGGGAACTGTAGCCGATGCACAAGTTGCGGGTCTCAATGGCGGGGACGGGTTCCATCAGTTGAAATAATGGAGATTCTTGCGGTTGACGATGACGTAGATGATGACCGGAGCGCCGATGATGGGTGTGATGGCGCTCAGCGGGAGAACGGTATTGCTGCCTGGCGTGACGGTCAGGATGCTGCACAGCTGCGCGATGCAGCTTCCGGCCAGCAGCGTGACAGGCAACAGGTGCTTGTGGTTGGCGCTGCCCAGCAGCAGCCGGGCGATGTGCGGTACGGCCAGGCCGATGAACGAGATGGGACCGCAGAAGGCTGTGACGATGGCGGTCAGTACGCCGGTACAGACGAGGATGGCGACGCGGGCCCGCCGGACATGGATGCCGAGGTTGGCGGCGTAGGATTCTCCGAGGAGCAGGGCGTTGAGCGGCTTGATGAGCAGCAGCGCACCCAGCAGGCCGGCCAGGGAAAAACCGGCCATCCAGGGCAGCTTGGCCAGCGAAACCCCGCTGAAATCGCCCATGCCCCACATCACGTATTGATGCACCTTGTCGGCCGAGGCGTGGTAGTTGAGGATGGAGATGACCGAAGAAGCCAGGTAACCGACCATGATGCCGATGATCAGCAGCATCACGTTGCTCGTCACCTTGCGGGAGAAGCCGAGGATGATGAGCAGCACCACAGCGGCACCGACCAGCGCGGCGACAATGGTGGTCAGGTAACTGGCGGCGCCCAGGTAGATCATGGCGATCGCCACGCCGAGATTTGCACCGTCGCTGATACCCAGGATCGACGGGCCGGCCAGGGGATTTTTGAACAGCGTTTGGAGCATGAGGCCGCTGACGGCCAGCGATGCGCCGGAAAGCAGGGCCGTTACAGTCTGGGGCAGCCGCGATTCCAAGACGATATGCCGCCAGGCGTCCTTTCCGTCGTAGGAACCGAAGAGGATGTCGAGCACGTCGCGCAAGGGGATGCGTACGGCTCCGTAGACGAGGCCGACGAAAAAAAGGACCACGACCGCGACGCCCAGCGCCCCATAGACCCAACGCTGTTTCCGCTTATTCATCGAGCGGGAAATAATACCGCTGCACATGGCCGGGCAGCAGGTCGGGATGGTAGAGCGCGATCAAGTCTTCGAGTACCAGGTCGGGATGGAGCGTGATGTCGTCGTAATAGGCGGATGTAATGGTATTGCAGGCGAAGATCCGGCGTTCCTTCCAGGGGCGGAAATGGGCGTAGGGCGGATAATCTTTTGCCAGAAGGTCGTAGGTAAGCGGCGTGCGGGTGTCGTATTTGAGAAACCAGCAGTCGGCGTCGCCCGCGCGGTCATACACTTCTTCGAAGGTGAGATGGACGCTCCGGGTACCGGTATAGCTCCGGAAAATGTAGTCGGCACCGGCGTCGGCATGCATCACGCCGATGTAGCTGCCGCCTGAGGGGACGGCCCAGGAGTTGCCATATTTGCGCTCCAGTACGACTGTAGGGCGGGTTTGGCAGCCGGCAGCCAGCGCTTTGAGTTCGAAATAATGGCGTTCCGTGGCGGAGAACACGCGCTCGGCTTCTTCGCGCCGGCCCAGCAGAAGACCATAGAAGAGCACCCATTCCGTGCGCCCCAGCGGATGGTTTTCCATATAGTCGGCGGCTTCCACAATGGGGACGCCCAGCTTTTCGGCGGAGCCGTAGCCGCTGTTTTCAAAGGGCGAGGCGATGATCAGGTCGGTGCCGATGTCCACAATCTTCTCTACGTTGGGCGAAGTGGACATGCCCAGGTCGGCGATGCGGCCTTCCTTGATCCGGCGCAGGACCTCGGGTGAAGTGATGTACTGCGGCTCGCAGACTCCGGCCACGCGGTCGAGCGCGCCGAGCTGCTCGGCGATGGCCGTATGGACGGACGTATAGATAACCGCCTTTTCCACGGGAATGCGGATAACGATGCCGCCCTCCGGCAGGCACGACGGTACGGGCTTGTTCCGATCCACCAGCACATAGTGCTGCCGCTGTCGCAGGGTGTCCCACGGGTCGCGGATGCGGACCGACGTGTAGTCGTCGAAATATTCGATGTGCAGGTTGCGGGCGAAACGGATGGTATCGGCGGCCCTGGCCGTGGTTTCCGGCGCAC
>JAFYZZ010000040.1 GCA_017548445.1 Bacteroidales bacterium
CCGGGCGCGACGGCGGTGCGGGGCAGGGTGGCGCTGATGCACGAGCAGCCCGGGACGGCGCGCGTGATCCTCATCGGCCGGTCGCCCGCGTTGAACACGAGGAAAGAGTGCCGCACCACGCCGTCGGCCTCGCGGATGGCACCGAAGTCCCATTCGCGGCTGTCAAAGACCGCCGGACTCTCCGCCGGCTGGGCGGAGAGTCCGATGGCGGCCGTCAGCAGGCCGGCAAGCAGCAGCGTGCGGCGCAACATCCTACTTGAACAGCAGTTGGGCGATGTGCGCGAGGTAGTCGCGGCAGTTCATCCAGGTATGTCCGCCGTCCGGGGTGTAGAAGGTGTGCTTCACGCCGTTTTCGGTCAGGTAGGCGTCCAGGCCGCGGGATACGTCGATCAGGAAGTCCGAGGTGCCGGTGCCGATCCAGACGAGCTTGAAGTTCTTGTTGAGGGTGTTCACGGGCGCGTAGGTGCCGTTCTCGAAGTTGGTCTTGTACTCCTCGCCGAAGATGGCGGGAGCCATCGCGCACACCCACTTGAATTCCTTCGGGTTGCCCAGGCCGGTGGCGAGCGCCTGGCGTCCGCCCAGCGAGAAGCCGGCCACGGCGCGGTCGTTGGCGGAAGTCTTCACCTTGAAGTTGGCCTCGATGTAAGGCTTCACGTCGTTGATGATTTCCGCGGCCACGCGGTCGGTGTCCATCGAGTCATAGCGGTCGGCAAGACCCTGGCGCATCATCTCGATGTACGGGTTGGCGTACGGCATCACCACGATCATCCGCTTGGCGAGCCCCTGGGCGATCAGGTTGTCCAGGATGTTGTTCACGTGGCCTACCTTGAACCAGGTCTCGTAGGTGTCGGTCATTCCGTGGATGAGGTACAGCACCGGGAGCTTCTCCTTGCCGGCGGGGTCATAGCCGGCCGGGGTGTACACCGTCAGCGGGCGGTCGATGCCGCAGGTCTTGGAGTGGTAGAAGCGGTAGCTGACCTTGCCGTGCGGTACGTCCTGGATGTCTTGGACGGACGGCTCCGGGCCGCGTACGTCGGCCAGCGAATACTTGAAGCCCTCGTTCGGGAAGATGAACATATTGTTGGGATCGGCGATCTTGGTGCCGTCGATCACGAAGGCGTAAGGATAGATGTCCGGCTTGCCGGGCGTGACGGTGATGCTCCAGACCCCGTTTTCGCCCTTGGTCATCGGCAGGGCCTGCGGGAACATCTGGCAGTCCAGCTCGACGGCCTTGGCGTCGGCCGCCTGGCAGCGGAAGGTCACGGAACCGTCGGCATTATACTCCGGAGACACGACTCCGGCGGGGAACATCCGCGCCATCACCTGCGGGGTGAGGCGCTGGCCCTGACCGGCCTGCGGAGCCTGGGGAGCCTGGGCTTGGGAGAGGATCGGGGCAAGGAGCAGCAGCGCTGCGAATAAGAATCTGTATGCTTTCATAACGTCTTTATTCTTGGAACAGGAGAGGCAGGGACTCATCGAGGAAATACTTGGCGTTCATCCAGGTGTGCCCGAACTTGTCGGTGGTGAACACCTTCACGTTGTTGATCCCCTTGCTGTCGAGGAAATCCATATAGTCCTTGGCGTTGCCGTAGAGCATATCGTCCGTGCCCACGCCCAGCCAGAAGAGATGGATCTTCTTGTTGAGCGCGTCCACGTCGTCATATACGCCGCCCGGTAGGGTGGTGCTGGTGAAGGAAGCATAGGAGCACAGCCAGGAGAACTTGTCGAGGTTCGTCAGGCCGGCCGCAAGGCCCTGGTTGCCGCCGCGGGAGAAACCGCCGATGGCCCGGTGGTCGCGGTCGTTCAGGGTGCGGTAGTTCTTCTCCACGAACGGCATCAGGTCACCGATGAGGTCCTTGGTGAAGAGGTCTCCGGTCCGCGGGGCCTGTCCGGCAGGGTAGTACTTGGAAGGGTTGCCGTAGGGCAGGACGATGATCATATCCTTTGCCTTGCCTTCGGCGATGAGGTTGTCCAGGATGAGGTTCATCCGGCCCACCTTGAAATACACTTCCTCGGTGTCGGTGGTGCCGCTGATCAGGTAGAAGACGGGATACTTCTTGTTCTTGTCCTTGTAGTACTGCGGCGGGGTGTACACGATGGCGTTGCCATAGGTTCCCAGGCTCTCGGACCAGTAGTTCACGTAGTCCACGCTGCCGTGCGGCACGTCCTTGAGCGCGTGCGGCAGGGGATCGCCCGTGCCGCGGACGTCCACGAGGCTGTTCTTGAAGGTCTCGTTGGGGAACCAGTCGGGGTTCTGCGGGTCCATCACCTGCACGCCGTCCACGTCGAAGCTGTAGGGATACATATCCGGCGCCACGGGGCCGAGGGTGACGGTCCACACGCCGTTCGCACCCTTGGTCATTTCCTTGGTTCCGGCGAACTGGGTGTTCACCTTGACCATCTTGGCGTTGGGGTCGCGGTAGTTGAAGGTCACGGTGTTGTCCGGGTTCACGATGGGGGAGGACACGTTGCCGCCCATCTGCGGAGCGCCCATCGCGCCGCCCATTCCCGGCCAGCCGCCGCGGCGGGGCTGCCGGCGGATCTCGATGACGACCTTGCCGGTCTCGGGACCGCGCTCGACCTTCATCCACATCTCTGCGTTGACCTGGGTGCCGACGCCCATCTCGGTGAGCTTGGCCTCGATGCCCGGCTCGCCTTCGCCCACGAGGTCTTCCTTCGTGAGCTCGCCGGCCCACAGGACGGGACCGTAGCTGTGGTTGATGACCCAGTAGCCCGGGTCGATGCCGTCGAACTCGTAGCGGTCCACGCCCTCCTTGACCATAATGCGCTTGGTCTCGGCGTTGCCGCCGTAACCGCCGCCGCGCTGGCCCGGAGTGCGCTTGTTGATCTCCACTTCACCGCCCGTGCCGTTCACCTCTTCGGTCTTCGGGTAGAAGTAATCCAGGCCGGAGTCGAAGGACTCCACCTCGAAGGTGTAGTCGGACTCGGTGTTCAGGCTGTGGAGCTTGAAGTAGTTCTTGTCGTAGACGATGTAGCTGTTGTACAGCTTGCCCGGCTCGATGCCGTAGCGGATGATGTAGCCGTCGGCGCCCGGCACGGGCTCCCAGAGGAGCTCGGCCTCGCGGCGGTCCTTCAGGTTGCGGACCACCTTCACGCCGGAGACCTTCACGCTGCCCGCGGAGGCGGGGTTGCCGAAGACGCGCAGGTCCTTCATCGAGAACTTGGCGCCGTCGTGGCACTGCCGCGTGTTGGTCACCTTCACGTAGCGGCCCTGGGCGGGCTTGGCGAGTTCGGTGTAGTCGTGGTGGAAGTCGTACTTGTTGGCGGGCTTGTCGATGACCGTGGTCCAGTTGTTCCCGTCCACGGAGACCTCCACCTTGAAGCACTGGTAGTACTCCGGATTGGCGGGAGCCTGCATCGCGGCGCCGGGAGCGCCGAAGCCGCCGCGGGCGGCCGACTGCGCGCCGATGTGGTCGAAGTTGCACTGCACGGCGTAGATGTCGGCGACCTTGCCGAGGTCGACCTGGAAGAATTCGCCCGGATCGCCCGTCTCGGCGGCCCAGTTGGTCATAAAGTCCTCGTCCACGCCGTTCTCGGGGGCATAGTCCTCGAAAGTGGAGGAGACGGTGACCTTCTTCTGGTGCGAGAGAAGCTTCCAGCCGGTCCAGTTGTGGTCCACCGCGTCGGTGCGGGTGCCCGGCCAGTACTGCGGATAGTCGCCGAATTCGACGTTGGAGTGCATCACGCCCTCGTCGTCGACGGCCGTCGGGAAGATGGCGAGCTCGGAGCCGCGGCCCGCCCCGCCGTAGCTGGACGGAATCATACAGATGGTCCAGAGCTGCCCGTTCTTGTCGTGGAAGGTGCTGCCGTGGCCGGCGCCTACCGCGAAGCCCGTGGTCTTGAAGGTCAGCGGGTTATGCTGGGAATAGGTGAAGGGGCCCATCGGGCTGTCGCCCACGTACACGCCGTGGGAGTAGGAGAGGAGCTCCAGGCCGATGGCGGCATACTGGAGGTAATACTTGCCGTTGTGCTTGGTCATCCACGGACCTTCGATCCAGGGGTATTCCTCCTCGAAGTAGTCGCGGCGTCCATTGAAGATCGAGTAGATGACGTCGTCGTGGGTGCGCTTCTCGAAGCCGTGGTTCTTGTAGTCGCTGAAGAAAAGGACTTCCGGACCCTTGATCTCCTTGAAGGTCTTCTTGTCCAGTTCCACCACCTTGAAGGGCATCAGCTGCGACCAGCCGTAGTATAGATAGAGCCGGCCGTCGTCGTCCACGAACATATTGGCGTCGCCGTAGCGGTCGCTGTCGAAGGTGCCGACCTGCTCCCAGGTGCCCGCCTTGGGGTCGATGGCCTTGTAGACGTTCTTGTTGTTCATCGAGCATCCGTACAGGCTGCCGTCCATCTCCACGACGGACACCACGCCGCCCGGATAGTTCGGGGCGTCCACGTAGGTCCAGTCCTTGAAGTCGGGAGAATACCAGTAGCCCTTGCGGTGGGACACGAAGAGGTAGTAGTCGTCCTGATATACCAGCACGACGGGCTCTCCGCCCCGGTAAGACCGCTCGCCCTGGATGGCCAGGTCCAGCGGATTGCAGAATGTGCGTTTCTCCTGCCCCCAGCCAGCCAGCGAGAAGAGCAGTGCGACTGCCGTGAATACGGCGCGTCCGAGTGTCTTGTAGTGCATATGTTAGAGGTTATAGTTTCCTAAGTTCAAAGATACGAACCCCCGCGCGCATATCCAATAGGGTACGGCGCAAAAAGTTTCGTTTATGGTTCAAGGCGTTTATTTCAGTGCGTCGGGGTCGCTGTAACGGATATGGACGCCGTAGTCGAACAGGTCGCGGTTGAGGCCGTTGGCGTTGTCGGGAACGCCCTTGCGCCTGCCGGCGAGGACTTCCTCAGACATCTTCTTCTCGTCCAGGACGCGCTGCAGGGTCTCGAGGTTGTCGCCGTGATAGTGGCCCGGGTAGAGCTTGGTGATCCCGTTCTTCTGCATATACTCCGCGGTACGGGTGGTGGTGTATACCAGATTCTTGAAGGTGGTGAAGAGCAGCAGGTTGGTGGAGCCGAAGGCGTCTCCGCTGAAGCCGTAGCCGTGTTCCTTGTCGAAGAAGGTGACGGAGCCGGGGGTGTGGCCGGGGGTGTGCATCACCTCGATCCTGCGCCCGCCGAGGTCGATGACCTGGCCGTCCTCCAGGAGGTGGACCGTGCCCTTGTAGGGGTTGCGCCCGCGGGTGATCATAGACTCGTCTTCAGGATGGATCCAGACCTCCGGGAAGCAGCCGATGCCGCCGACGTGGTCGCCGTGGCCGTGGGTGAGCGCCAGCATCACCGGTTTGTCGGTGAGGGTGGCGACAGCCTTGTCGAGGTGGGGCATACGCGAACCGGCGTCGATCACCAGGGCCTTGTCGTCGCCTTCCACCACATAGACGGACTCGTTGTACACCAGATGGCCGTTGCCTTCCCAGGTATGCTCGTCGATCTGGCGGAAGACGATGTTCGCGTCGCGGTAGACGAGCTTCTCGGGATACTCGTCGCGGAAGGTTCGCGCCTGCTCCGCGCTCCAGGTCACGATGGCGTCGCCGTGGCGGAAATAGGTGTCCAGGCCCGGACGGCCGAGGTTCGAGGGTTCCATTGCGGCAGTGCCGTTTTCAATCTCGTTCAGCAGCGCCTGCATATCGCGCAGGTAACCCATTCCCAGTTCCTTGCCCTTCGGAAAAATCAGCCAGTCCTTCTGCCAGTAGTGGCCGCCGTAGATCTGCAGGCGGCCGGGGTTGACGCCACGCTCGTCCAGCACCTCGATCAGGTGCGGCACGGCAGAGACATAATTGTAGAAGGATTCCTCGTTGAAGAGCCACACGCCGTGGCCGGAACCGACGGCGTCGCCGGAGAAGAGCAGGTCGTGGTCCTTCAGCAGGAAGACCATCGAGCCGGCCGTGTGGCCCGGGACGGCGATGGCCTCCACCTGCATCCCGCCCAGGTCGAAGACTTCGCCTTCGCGGAAGAAGCGGCGCTGCGCTTCGGGGAAGCGGTCGGCCATCTGCGCGAAATCAGTCTGCGGAAGGGCGAAGCGGACCTCCGGATCGTCGGCGTAGGCGGGGAGCATCCCGGTATGGTCGCCGTGGTTGTGGGTAAAGGTGATGGTAAGCGGCCTGCCTTCCGTGCGCTCCGCGACGATGGCGCGCAGCGACTCCTTGGCGTCGTCCGCCCAGGTGACATTGTTGGACAGGTCGATGAGCAGGGCTTCCTGCCCACCCACAAGCAGATAGATGTCGGAGCAGTTGTTGAAGTGCGTCTTGTCGCCCTCGGCGTCGAAAGACTCGCCGGCGGGGTTGGCGGCATTGTAGTCCTGGATGTGGTACACGTTGTTCTCGATGACGGACACGGTGTAGGGCCCGACTTCGACGTCTTTGGGCCCGGAGCAGGCGGCTCCGAGCAGGGCCAGCGCGAGGGCCGGCAGGAGGGAACGGTGTTTCATATAGGTGGTTTTTGCTGTGTTTCTCATTTCCCGGAGGGAATCCTTTGCGAAGATACGAAAAAACGGTATCTTTGATTCATAAAACTGATAACCTTTCTTTTTTATGGAAAAAATCATCGAGTGCGTCCCGAATTACAGCGAGGGACGCGACCGGGCGGTGATCGGCGCCATCGTGGACGCCATCGCCTCGGTGGAGGGCGTGAAGGTGTTGAACGTGGATCCCGGCGAGGCGACCAACCGTACGGTCGTCACCTTCACGGGAGCGCCGGAGCAGGTCGTCGAGGCGGCCTTCCGCGGCAGCGCGAAGGCGCAGGAGCTGATCGATATGCGGCGGCATCACGGCGCGCATCCGCGCAGCGGCGCCACCGACGTCCTCCCGCTGGTCCCCGTGTCCGGTGTCACCCTGGAAGAATGCGCCGTCCTGGCACGGGCCCTTGCGGAACGGCTGTACAGAGAACTCGGCATCCCCTGTTATTGTTATGAAGCCGCGGCGTTCAAGCCGGAGCGCCGGAACCTGGCCGTCTGCCGGGCGGGCGAATACGAGGCTCTGCCTGAGAAGTTCGCCGACCCGGAGCGCAGGCCGGATTTCTGCGGAGCGTGGGACGCGGTGGCGGAGCGCAGCGGCGCCACCAACGTGGGCGCCCGCAACTTCCTCGTGGCCGTGAACTTCAACCTCAATACCACTTCCACCCGGCGGGCGATGGCCGTTGCCTTCGACGTTCGCGAGAAAGGCCGCAAGGCCCGCGAGGGCGGCTCCCTGACGGGCAAACTGCTCAAGGACGAGAAGGGAGAGCAGATCTGGATTCCCGGCACCCTGAAGGGCTGCAAGGCCATCGGCTGGTACATCGACGAATACGGCATCGCCCAGGTGTCGATGAACATCACGGACATCGACGCCACGCCCCTGCACGTCGCCTTCGAGGAGGTGTGCCGGGCCGCCGCGGCGCGCGGACTGCGCGTCACGGGCACGGAGATCGTGGGCCTCGTGCCGAAGAAGGTCCTGCTGGAAGCCGGGCGCCATTTCCTGGAGAAGCAGCAGCGTTCGCTGGGCGTGAGCGAGGAGGAGATTCTCAAGATCGCGGTGAAGTCGATGTCGCTGGACGACCTCAAGCCTTTCGATCCCCGCGAGAAGGTCATCGAATACTTGATGGAGGACGAGGCGGAAACCGCCGTGCGCGAGCGTCTTGCCCGGATGCGCGTGAAGGATTTCATCGCCGAGACGGCCGCCGAGTCGCCGGCGCCGGGCGGGGGTTCCGTCTCCGCCGTGATGGGCGCGCTGGGTGCCGCCCTCGCCACGATGGTCGCGAACCTGTCCGCCCACAAGCGCGGCTGGGACGATCGCTGGAAGGAGTTCTCCGACGTGGCGGAGAAGGGGCAGGCGCTCGTGGCCGAACTGACGGCCCTGATCGATGAAGACACCGCCGCCTTCAACCGGATAATGGATGCGCTGGGGCTGCCGAAGAACACCCCGGAAGA
>JAFYZZ010000041.1 GCA_017548445.1 Bacteroidales bacterium
CCTGGAGATCGACGGGCCCGAGGCTTTCGGCAGTTTCCTCAGGGTACGCGGCGGGGCCATCATCCAGTCGCTCAACCTCGGTTTCAGGATGAACATCGAGGAGGAACGGGCGGCGGTGCTGAGCACCTTCATCGCGGAGATCGCTTCCAAGTTCGGTTCGCTCCGGGGCGAGGTGCTCGTGCCTTTCCTGCCCGACGTGGAGCTGGAGGGGGTGGATTTCCGGATTCCCGTGCGTGGCGATAGGCTCGCCCTGTTGGAGCTCGGCGCCAAGAACGCCCGGGAATTCCGCGCCAATTCGCTCAAGCAGCGCGAGCACACCAATCCGGACGAATTCCGGGCGGCGGTGCTCGAGGAACTGCGCAAAGCGCTGGGAATGAAAGAACTGCCCGTGCATATGGAGTGTTTCGACAACTCCAACATCCAGGGCACGAATCCGGTGGCCTCCTGCGTGGTGTTCCGGAATGCGGAACCCGCCAAGAAGGATTACCGCAAATTCAAGATCAAGACGGTGGTGGGCGCCAACGACTACGCTTCGATGAAGGAGGTGGTGAACCGCCGCTATGCGCGCCTGCTCGAAGAAGCGCCGGACGACCTGCCGCAGCTGGTGGTGATCGACGGTGGCAAGGGGCAGCTGGATTTCGCCTGGCAGGCGCTCTGCGAACTGGGCATCCAGGACCGCCTGACCGTGATCGGCCTGGCGAAACGCCTGGAGGAGGTCATCCGCGTGGGCGACCCGTATCCCCTCTTTCTCGACCGCAATTCGCAGGCGCTCAAGGTTCTGCAGCGCATCCGCGATGAAGCGCACCGTTTCGGTATCACTTTCCACCGCTCGCTGCGCAGCAAGGCCGCCATCCAGTCGGCGCTGCGTGGTATCAAGGGTGTGGGAGAGCAGACGGAGCAGCGGCTGCTGATGCATTTCGGCAGCGTGGCGCGCATCGCGGCCGCCCCGGAAGAAGAACTGTCCGCGCTGGTCGGCCCCGTGCTGGCCCGCAGGATCCGTGAACAGCTGAACAATGGATAAATCGGAGAAATTCAACAAATGGTTCAACGCCTTCATCCTTGCGGGGATGGCGGCGGTAACGCTGCTGGTGCTCTTTTTCAAGCTGCGCGGCGCCGAGGACGGGAAAACCCTGCTGGTCATCGCGGCCGTGGGTTCGCTCGCCGGCGTGCTGGCCAACGTGTTTTCGGCCAACGGGCGCATCCTGACCTTCCTCTTCGGGCTCATAGATGTGTCCATTTACGGTGCGATGTGCCTGGTGGACGGCAAGTACGGCAACGCGGCGCTGCACCTGCTCTATTTCCTGCCTATGCAACTGGTGGGGTTCCTGCAGTGGCGCAGGCGGGGGGCCGGAGACGGCGGGAAACTTCGTGCGCGCCGCCTGGACGGAAAGAAGTGGCTGCTGGTGTCGGCGGTTTTCCTAGTGGGGCTTGTGGCGGCCTATTTCATCCTCTGCGCCCTGGACAAGGAGGAGGCGGCCGGGGTGGTGCGCTGGCTGGTGCTGACGGACGCCCTGTCGATGATGTGCAATATCCTTGGCCAGTGGCTGATGTCCACCGCTTATATGGAGCAGTGGATCTTCTGGATCGGCGTGAACATCGCATCCGTGGTGATGTGGGTGCTCACGCTGCGCCGTTCGCCGGACTCTTCTTTCGCACTTGTCTACGTGGTGAAATATGCCTTCTACCTGCTGAATTCCCTCAACGGGCTGCGCATCTGGATCGGGTTGAGCCGGCCGGATGCCGGGCGGGATGCATAAGAGCACGATGTTTGCATTTGTCAATTATTATTCGTTACTTTGCACGGTTGTTACAAAGGCGATTGTACTATAAAACTTAATATCTAAAAATTGTTATGGAATACGCAGAAATCGTAGAGAAGGTGAAGGCGATCATCGTCGACAAGCTCGGCGTGGACCCTTCCGAGGTTACCGAGACCGCCAACTTTACCAATGACCTGGGTGCAGACTCCCTCGATACCGTGGAGCTTCTTATGGAATTCGAGAAGGTGTTCGGCATCAAGATCCCCGACGAGGAAACGAGCACGATTGCGACCGTCAAGGACGCTTGCGACAAAGTCGCCGAGAAGCTCGCCTAACCAAACAGGAAATCCTTACACCAAAGGACCGGCCCATTCGAGCCGGTCCTTTTTGTGTATGTCGTACCGTCTTATTCCTGGTTGGGAAGGGCGAAGGTCAGCAGAAGCTTCGGAACCTTGTCCGCATCGGGGTCGGCCGGGCCGTGCAGGGTGGCGCGGTAGAAGCGGTCCTTGTCCAGCTTGACCGTCTGGGTGGTGGAAGTCTGCGCCATACTGGCATACTGGGCCATCATCGCGTAGTTGAGATAGTTGCTGTAGCCGTAGTCGCCATAGCCGTAACCGCCATACCCGCCGTAACCGTATCCGCCATAACCGCCATACCCGCCGTACATTCCGTTGTAGTAGCTGGAATAGGCGAGGTAATTGAGCATTTCCTGCTGCTCCTTGCTGGTGGTGCTGACGTTCAGCTGCAGTTCCTGGGCCATTATGAGCAGCCAGATGTCGTAGTTGCCCCTGGCGAGGTTCCTGGCTCCCACGCTTTCGGTCTTGCTTTCGTCCACCTTGAGCAGTTCCTGCATATGGTAGGTGATGTCCGGGGCGTAACGGAAGTGCGAGCGATCGATGTCGCCCTGGTTCTCGTCGCTGGAACTGGAATCGGTCAGTCCCATAAACGAGGTGCCGTCGTCGCTGACGAACCGGCAGGTGGGCGAGAGACGGTAGGGCCAGATGTCCATTTCCTTATAGTCTTCCGGGAAGTCGAAGGGGAAGACGAGGGAGGCCTTGTTGATGACGGCGTCCTGGGGGTCGCCGCCAGCGGCCGAGATGGCCTGTTCGACCTGGCGCTTCAAACTGCGGGCGGAAATGACGGGTTTGAGCCCGCCGCCGCCCTCGACCCAGATGGTCTCTTCCGCATCCCCGGCGCGATCGCGGGTCTGCTGCCCGGTAACGTTGAGGCAGTACTGCGGGAAGGTGCCCGTATAGGCGTTGAACAGGGAGTCGATGTCGAAGAAATCGGCCGCGCCGTAGTAGAAGATCATCACCGTGTCCTTGCGCACCCCGTTCAGTTCGGCGGAATAGTGCAGGGTTGCATAGTTGCCCTTCACGTACTTGTTGTTGGCGTCGTAGGAAAGCTGGACGTCCAGCATATTGATGCGTCCGCCGTCGCCTTCCGGCAGGTCGGATTCGATGTAGATGCCGGGGAACCTGGACAGGAACGTCTTCATATCGGCCACGTCGTCCTTGGTGAGCTGCAGGTACTTCTTGCCGAACTCCTCCGTGAAGTCGAAGGAAAGGGAATCGGTTCCGTTGTACACCGGGGTGCCCTTGGTAACCGGCTTGCTCCCGTGCGCCAGGGTCTGGTTGAGGTCGTATTTCTCGACGTCCAGGGCCTCGGACAGTTCGTACACGTGCAGGTGCTGGAGGATGTTTTCCTGGGAGGGGTCCAGGAAAGAGAGGGTGTCGCGGGCCGCAGCGAAGTGGAAGCTCTTGAACACGGGGTCCTTCCCCACGTTGAATTCCCCGTAGATGACCGGCACGAGCGCAAATGCGCTGGCGCGCGTGGTGAGGCCGAATTCACCCTCGCGGATGGCACCGACGGTGATGCGGTCGTCGGAGAAACCGGACAGGTTGTCCGCCATCTGCATCGTAATGCCCTCCAGGGGAATCTCCGCCGTGTGGAAGGTGTAGGTTTCGGTGACGGGCACGAAGGCGCCTCCGATGGAACTGTTGGTCTCTATGCAGGAGAGGCAGCAGACGAGGGTCGCCGCCAGTGCGAGGAATCTTGTTTTCATCTTAAAGTTCATCGTAAAAACCGCAGTACGCGTCGACATAGCTCCCGTCTTCCAGGGCCTGGCGGTCGAACGGCAGGATGGGGAGGCCGAGCGATTTGCAGTAGTCGACAATTTCCGGCTCCACCTTTTCCGCGCCGAGGATGATGCCGTCGGCGTACTGCGCGGCAGTTCGAGCAAGATTTATGCCAGTGGGGTCTTCCAGGGCCGGGATGTCCTTGCGGGTGACGGGCCCGAAGCAGGCCTTGTCGGCGAAGGCCGGCTCGAACGGAACGTCCGGCGTGTCGTCGTACAGCGACAGGACCACCTTGCTGTTGGAGAAGATGGGGTCGTCCTTGTAGGCCTTCTTCAGGTACACGGGGACGAGCTGCGAGATCCAGCCCTGACAGTGGATGACGTCCGGCGCCCAGCGCAGTTTCTTGACCGTCTCGAGCACGCCGCGGGCGAAGAAGACGGCTCTTTCGTCGTTGTCGGCGAAGAACTTGCCGGAAGGGTCGGCGAAGGTCTGCTTGCGCCGGAAATAATCCTCGTTGTCGATGAAATAGACTTGGATGCGGGCGGACGAGATGGAGGCTACCTTGATGATGAGGGGGCGGTCCACCTCGCCGACGATGATGTTCATTCCGGAGAGGCGGATGACCTCGTGGAGCTGGTTCGTGCGTTCGTTGATGCAGCCGTAACGGGGCATAAACGAGCGGATTTCCCGCTTGCGCTCCTGGATGCCCTGGGGCAGGTAGCGTCCGACCTTGGCGATATCGGACTCCGGGAGATAGGGAAAAATCTCGGAGTTCACGAAGAGTATTTTCTGCTTAATATCGCTCATAACTACAAAGATAAGAATTATTTTCCATTTTTTTGTCTTTTCACTATCTTTGAGGTCTAAATTGGAGGATTATGGCCCGACCGGAGAAAAAGTTGATGAGGAAACGCATTGTCAATGCCTACCTGTCCAGCGTAATCAGCATCAGCCTGGTGCTCCTGCTGACCGGCATCGCCGCCTTGCTGATCGTCAACGCGGGCAGCGTCTCGAAATACCTCAAGGAAAATGTGCAGGTCTCGGTCCTGCTGAAGGACGACGTCACGGAAGAGCAGGCGGAAGGCTTCGCCGCCACCCTGGACGCCGCCCCCTATGTCCATTCCGTGCGCGTGGTCACGCGCGAGGAAGGCGCCGAGGAGCTGAAGGAGATGCTGGGCGAGGATTTCCTGGACGTGTTCGAGACGTCCCCCGTTCCGCTTTCGGTGGACGTGACGCTAGCTGCGGAATACGTGCAGACCGACAGCCTGGCCGTGGTCACGCAGGCCCTTTCCGCGTCCCCGCTCGTCGACGAGGTGTCCACCCAGCAGTCCCTGGTCGAGGCGCTGACCTCCAACCTGGCGAAGATCTCGCTCATCCTGGGCGTCTTCATCCTGCTGCTGCTGTTCATCTCGTTCGTGCTCATCAACAACACGGTGCGGGTAAGCGTTTTCGCGAGGCGTTTCTCGATCCACACGATGAAGCTGGTGGGCGCCACGCGCGGCTTCATCCGCGCCCCCTTCATCCGCGGGGCCGTGCTGCAGGGGCTGGCCGCCTCGGCGCTGGCCGTGGGAATGCTGTGGGCCTTGCTGGCGGCGTTGAAGAAGTCGTTCCCGGAACTGTTCACCGTTATTACCGGGCGTTCGATGCTGCTGGTGTGCGGGATCGTCGTCGCCTGCGGCATCCTGCTCTGCGTGATCTCCACCTATTTCGTGGTGAACAAGCTGGTGTCCGCTTCCAAGGATGATTTATATTATTGATTGTATGGAGAATAATGATAAGATGGCCGTTTCCCGAAAGGGTTTGCGCCTGATGCTGGCCGGTGTGCTCGTGATGGCTGCCGGTTATATCCTGTTGATGGGCGGCGGCTCCGACGACCCGCAGGTGTTCAATTACGCGATGTTCAATTTCCGCCGTCTCGTGGCGGCTCCCGTCGTGATCATCGCAGGCATCGTCGTGGAGGTGGTTGCCATTGCGGGCGTCTGCCGCAAGAAGAAAAACTAGCGTATGGAGTGGTTTGAAGCATTGATCCTCGGCCTGGTCCAGGGCCTGACCGAGTTCCTTCCCGTGAGCAGCAGCGGGCATCTTGCCATCGGCAAGGCCCTGCTGGGCGTGGAACCTTCCGGCGACCTCGTGTTCGAGGTGGTGGTGCACGCCGCGACGGTCCTCGCGACCATCGTCGTCTTCCGCAAACAGATCTGGAAGCTGCTGTGCGGCCTGTTCAAGTTCAAATACAACGACGAGACGGACTACATCGCCAAACTGTGCGTGTCGATGATTCCCGTGTTCGTGGTGGGGATGTTGTTCAAGGACAAGGTGGAGTCGGCCTTCTCCTCGATGCTCGTGGTGGGCCTTGCGCTGGTCGTCACGGCTGCGCTGCTGACGCTTTCCGATTTCCTGGCCGGTCGCGTGAGCGCCGCCGTGAAGGAATCCCGCAACGGAATCTCTTTCTGGCAGGCGTTCGTCGTGGGCATCGGGCAGGCCTTCGCTGTGATTCCGGGGCTGTCCCGCTCCGGTACGACCATCAGCACCGGCCTGCTGTGCGGGGTGAAGCGCGACAAGATGGCGCAGTTCTCCTTCCTGATGGTGCTGGTGCCCATCCTGGGCGAAACCTTCCTCGACCTGGTGGGCGGCGATATGGCGGCCTCCTCGACGGGAACGCTGCCGCTGCTGGTCGGCTTCGTGGCGGCTTTCGTCTCCGGTCTCTTCGCCTGCAAGGTGATGATCGCGCTGGTCCGCAAGGCCCAGCTGAAGTGGTTCGGCCTGTACTGCGCGCTCGTGGGCCTGGCGGTCCTGATCTTCCTGGTGTGATGGCGGAGCGGAACCTGGTATATTTCGTGTCCGACGTGCATCTGGGCCGGCGGGACGTGGATCCCGCCGAACGGGAGGCGCGGTTCGTGTCTTTTCTGAAAGGCCTTTCGCCCGAAACCGTGAAGGCGCTGTATCTGCTGGGCGACATCTGGGATTTCTGGTACGAGTACCGCGACGTGGTGCCGCGTGTCGGAGGCCGGGTGGTGGCCGAGCTGGTCCGCCTGATGGACGACGGCGTCGAGGTCCATTTCTGTTCGGGAAACCACGATATCTGGACCTATTCTTATTTCGAGGAGCTGGGAATGCGTCGTTTCGAGCAGCCGTATTATGTGACCCTGGACGACAAGGTGTTCTGCCTGGGCCACGGGGACCTGCTGGGCGGGGCGAAGCGGAGTTATCAGCGGATGATCCGTTTCTACCGCAGCCCGGTGACGCAGTTCTTTTTCAGCCTGCTGCATCCGTGGCTGGCCTACCGGATCGCGGTCGGCAGTGCGGACCGGAAACGGAAGGGGCGTGCTCCCTATCATTTCAGGGGGGAGGACGAGCCGCTGTACAAGTTTGCGCTGGCGGCTTCCGAAGAGCGTCACGTGGATTATTTCGTTTTCGGACATTTCCACACGACGGTGGACCTGACGCTGCCGTCGGGGGCGAAACTCTATGTCCTCAAGGACTGGATGGACGGGGGAATGCCCTGCGGGGTGTTCAACGGGTCTTCTTTC
>JAFYZZ010000005.1 GCA_017548445.1 Bacteroidales bacterium
GCGTGGCGCTGGAGTTGGTGGACGCGGTGAGCGTGGCGGTCTGCCCGACCGTGAGGTTCAGCGAGGCCGGCGAGACGTTCAGCGTCGCCGTGACCGGCTGGGGCGGCGTACCGCCGCCGCTGCCGTCGTAGGACACGACGACCTTCTGCAGGCGCCAGTGGCCGGTGCCCGTGGCACGGGTCAGCTTCACGGACTTGGCCGAACCGGTCCAGGTCTGCGTGGCGAGGTCATAGGAGCCGCTGTCCACGCTGCCGAAGGTGGCGTCGTCCGGGATGAAGGTCTTGGTCACGTCGCCGTCCTTCTGCTCGGTCATGTCGAAGGTATATTCGATCTTGACGATCGTCTGCTCGGAAGAGACCGTCACCCAGCCGTCGCCGTAGATGCGCATGCCGGCGCCGGTCGTATAATACTTGCCGTCATTGCTGCCGGAGCCGAACTGCACGGACATCTTGCCCTGCGTGAACGGATCCTTGTACTGCGTGCCGTTCTCCAGGTTCAGGTCGGCGAAGATGATCGTGTCGCCGGTGGGTGCCGGCGGGACGTTCATCCCCTCGACCTTGATGGGGATCTCGAAGGTCTGGGCGGCATAATCCGTCTTGGTGTAGGCAGGCGTGGAGATGGTCACCGTGGCCGTACCGTTGCCCTTCGGGGTGATCAGGACGGCGCCGTCCTTGACCTCCGCCGTGGCGACGGCGCTGTTGCTGGACACGGCCGTGACCTTGGCGCCGCCTGCGCCCGCCTCGACCGTGGCGAAGTCGTCGCCGTTGACCAGCAGCGAGACGCTCTGCGCCGCGTTCAGGGTCAGCGGAGATTCGGTCGTATAGGTATTGCCGTCGGCCAGCGTGATCACGGTCTCCTCGCCCTGGGTGCCGGTGCCGCCGCCCAGCTCGGTATCGTCGCCGAAGACGGGATCGATGCCCAGGTTGAAGTGGTACTCGGACAGGCTGTAGATATCACCCACCAGGTTGGTGCGCCCGTTGACCTTGACCGGGACCTTGCCGATCTTGAGGGCTTCCACCATGCCGGATTCATTGAACGCGCTGATGGTCACGCTGCCGCTGGCCGGCACGAGGACGTAGTTCATGCCGATCCAGGTGTGCGTGTCCTTGTATTTGCCCACCGCCGCGGCCGTGATGGCATTGGCGGAGAAGGTGATCTCCTCCTCCCCGCTGACGGCGGCGCCGGCGAACAGGTCGAAGCTGACCGGGGCCAGCACGCTCATCGAGGAGCTGAAGCTCGTCTGGTTCTTCGGCACGTCGGTTTTCGTGGCCAGGACGTTGACCTGCGCGAACGGGCGCTTCATCGTCACGTCATAGTTCGTCGAAGACGAAGTCACGTCCACGGCCGCGTAGAACGCGTCCAGCGAAGCGTCGTTGGCCTTCAGGCTGCGCTTGAAGGAGAATTTGGCCAGGTTGTTGTCGCCGAACTGCACGTCATAGGCGTCGGCGCGCATCGCGAAGAAGACCACGCGGTACTCCTGGTTCCGCGATAGGGTCAGGGTCACGCTGGTGCTCTTGGCGGAGATTTCGGCCACGGGCTGGTAGCCCGATCCGCCGACGCGCGAAGAAGCCATCAGGGTACCCGAGGACTTGGAGAAGGCCGCAGCATATAGCTGGAAGTCTCCGGACGCGTCGTCAAAGGCCGAGCTCTCGGGAGCGGCCTTGGTCATCGCATTTCCCAGATTCAGGGAGAATGTCACCGGAACCGGCTGGCCACCCCGTGCGGGATCGCGCAGATCTTCCGGCTCCTTGGCGCAGGACGCCAATGCAAGTGCCGCCACGGCACCAAGCAGGTATAAAAGGAACTTCTTCATTTAAGTATAGCGATTTTTTAGTTTGCTTTCAATTCCAGGGTTGCTATCTGCCGCTTGCCGTCCTGCAGGGAGACGACCGCCTCGACGGTGTGCACACCGGCGGTGAGCGTCACCGTCGATCCCGTCACTTTCGCGCCGTCCAGGCGCCACTCCACGCTGCTGTAGGGGCGGTTCGCCACCTCGTTCAGTTCCAGGGCGAAGGAGGTCCCGGCCGCGTAAACGCCCTTGCCGGGGTTCTTGATCGTATAGTAGTTCAAATTGTCCGCAGCGGACGACACCTTTGCGGTGAACGACACCTTTCCGTTGGCATAGGTGATTCCGCTCAGCGAGACCTCGGAGTCCACGCCGTTCCAGCTCTTCGCGGTATAAGTCGTTACGTTCCCGGAACCCGGGAAAGGGATGTTGGCGGCCAGCCCTTCATAGTCCGGGTCGAAATAGGAACACCCGTAGTCCGCAACATAGCGGAATCCGTATGCGAGGTTGGCCTGGTCCACGGCGGACACGACATAAAAGCAGGGGTGGCTGCCATTCTCATTGACGCAGTTGGTCTCCGTCCATTTCGACCAGAGCTCGGCAGCCGGGATCTGGCCATAATCCTGGGTCCGGACTTTGCGGGAGGACTTGTCCACGTGATAGACCAGCAGGCCGTGAGCCGTAAGGTAGGCATCCCAGCCCTCATTGCCGCGGCATTCATAGATGAAATACTCGCCGTCCTGGTCGGTCGGGGTCTTGTAGGCCTTGTTCTCCTGA
>JAFYZZ010000042.1 GCA_017548445.1 Bacteroidales bacterium
CTCCTTCAAGCTCCACTCCTTGTGTAGCGACTGAGATCCAGGCACACGCCCCTCCCGGCATAGCCCAGCGGCACGGCCCAAAGGGCCGGGGCGCGGCGCAAAGTGGAGATTCTCAAGAAAATGCAAAATTTTTTCAAAAAAAGTTTGGAATTCCAAATATATCGTCTACCTTTGTATCGGAATCCGATATAACGATTAACAATATAGCTTATGAAAAATTCAACAACCGCTTTAACTGAAGCAATCTACTACATCCTGCTCGCCTTGCAGGAACCGATGCACGGGTATGGCATCATGCAGAAAGCCTCCGCGATGAGCAACGGCCGCCTTACGCTCTCGGCCGGTACCCTGTACGGCGCCATCGCCAACCTGCTGGAGAAACGCTGGATCGAGCCCTGCGGGGAGACCTCCGACGCGGAAGGCAGAAGAAAGATGTACCGCATCACGAGTGCGGGTCAGAACGTCCTCCTGCTCGAATTCGAGCGCCTCGAGGAACTTGTAGAAAATGGAAGAAAGAACATTAAAAAGTAACGACATATGAAAACGAGAAAAATTTCAATCAACTGGTTCGTCGACTTCGACAAAGAGGAGAAGTGGCTGAACGACATGGCCAAGGAAGGCTGGGCCTTCTGGCACACCAACGGGATCATCTACCGCTTCAAGCAGTGCAAACCCGGTGAATTCATCTATCAGATCGACTTCGACGAGGACAAGTCGAAGCAGGGTGTCGGCGACTATGTGGTGTTCCGCAAGTCCTGCGGCGACCAGTTCGTCCATCAGTGGAAGCGCAAGATCTACTGGAAACGAGAAACGGCGTCCGGCCCGTTCGAAGCGGAAAACAACGTGGCCGCGAAGCTGCGCCTGACCAACAAGGCCTTCAACTTCCACCTGAAGAACCTGCTCGGCCTCACGTTCATCGCCGCGATTTCCTTCCTGGTCCTGAGGACGGTGGGCACGCATCTTCCGCCCAGCGCATTCGCCGAATGGCTGACCGACGTCAGCACCGGATTGACGTTCGGCATCTTCGTGGCGGAGCTGATCATCCTCCTCCCCATCCTGAAGAAGCTGCAGAAGAAGATCAACGAACTGATCGACCAGATCTTCTAGCCCTTGTCCGGAAGGCCGGCCCCCTATTTCTATCACCCGACATCCGTCTTTTCGGGCAAACTATTCGAGTCTTAGTCTATGCGAAATATTGGTTAAAAAGGAAGACCCTCCCGGAAAAGATCCGTAATCCAGACGGGGTCGGCCTGCCGGACAACAGCCAGTCGGAAGCGACTGGCTGTCTTCGTTTCCGGCCGCAGATTTGGACTTCTCCGGCCAATCCCCTATCTTTGAGATAATGGACATCCAACACTTCTACAAAGAGCAGGGGACGGGATTCCCGCTGATCCTGCTCCACGGCAACGGCGAGGACGGCAGCTACTTCGAGCACCAGATGGCGCCGTTCGCGGAGCATTTCCGCGTGATCGCAGTCGATACGCGGGGCCACGGGCAGACGCCCCGCGGCGACGCCCCCTTCACCATCCGGCAGTTCGCGGAAGACCTGCTGGCCTTTATGGACCGCCTCGGCATCGAGAAGGCCCACCTCCTCGGCTTCTCCGACGGCGGGAACATCGCGCTGGTCTTCGCGCTCGCGCATCCGGAGCGCGTGGAGAGGCTCATCCTCGACGGCGCCAACCTGGACACCTCCGGCGTCAAGCGGAGCATCCAGATCCCGATCGAGATCGGCTACCGCATCGCGAAGCTGTTCGCGAAAAAGAAGCCGGAGGCCCGCAAAAACGCCGAAATGCTGGGCCTGATGGTCAACGACCCCAACGTCCGGCCGGAAGAGCTGGCGCGGATCCCGAATCCGACGCTGGTCGTCGCCGGAAACAAAGATATGATCCGCGAGAAGCACACCCGCCTGATCGCGCAATCCATCCCCGGCGCCCGCCTCGCCATCCTCCCGGGCGACCACTTCGTCGCCAACAAGAACCCCGAAGCCTTCAACGACACGGTCCTGCGCTTTTTGCTGGCCCCGGGCCAGCCTTGACGGCGTCCGCCTCCGATAAAAAAAGCCAGCCGGAATCCGGCAGGCTTTTTTCGTGCCGTCAATGAAAGAACGGCGTGTCGATCTTGGTGAATTTCTTCCCCTCGAGGGTGGGCGGCGTCCGGACAAGGGGCGCGCTGCCGATGAACTCCAGCCAATCGTAATAGCGCCGGAAGAACAACTCCACGCTGGAATTTGCCTGCAGTTGGGCGCTCACATACTCGTTGGTCATCTCGTCGTCGCCACGGACGGCCTCGACTTCGCGGAGGTAGGCGATCACCTTCGGGATGATGGCCCGCTCCTTCTCCAGGTGCGGCTTCACCTTCTGGATCCAGCGCTTGAGCACCTGCTGGTTGTAGGCCTCCACGAACTCCAGCTCAGCCTTGCGCCCTTCGATGAACCAGCCCGGCGTCCGTTTGACGCCTTCCGCCAGGGCGCGCTCGATCAGCGGTGCGTCCATCTGCGCAATTTTCTTGCAGGCGCTCGAGGCGAACCACTCGTGGCACAGCTGTTTGCGGAGCGGCGCGAATTCGTTGAAGATGGTCTTGTTGGTGCCGACCAGCTGGAAGGTCAGGAGGAAATCCTTATAGCCCGGATCGCTCTGCGAGAAGGGCGAGATCGAGTTCTGGCTCTCCTTGTATGCCGGATCGGTGTAGACGCGGATCTTTTTCAGGACGGCGTCATACTGCTTCGCCTTGGGGTCGAAATGCAACACGGTGTCGTAGGGCTGCCCCTTCGCGGCCCGCTTGGCATTGTCCATCATCGCGTCGGCGAGCCGCTTCTTGGCGGCCTGGACGTCCTCGCGCGGCTCCTGCCGCTCCAGGGCCCAGTCGGCGGCACGGACCTGGCTCAGCCAGTCCGAGAGTTTCTCGCGTGTATCGATTTCGGAAAGGTCCGGAATCGTGGGCAACTTCTCGAAGGCCTCGTCGTAGCTGTGGTAGACGTATTCCTCGATGAGCGCCTTGCCCGCCTTCTTGTTGAAATCGAGCGACGGATCGTTCCACAGATAATCCAGTTCGGAGTAGCCGCCCAGCTTCTGGGCGAAATTGCGCTCGGACTCCGGAACGAAGAAGGTCTTCGCAGCCTGCGCGTCCGCGCGCTGACCGGTAGCCATCACCGCGAGCGCGGTGAGGCAGAAGAGAATGAATCGTTTCATATAAATGGTTGGATGATTTGAAATTCAGTTAGTTGACACAGATGGCCGGGACGACGCCGGCAGCGCCTCTCACATTCATGCCGAAGACCGTGGGGTAATCGTTCACGCCGGCGGCTTCCTGCTCCAGACGCTCGGAGAAGAGCGTGTGGAAGTACGGCGGGAGCACGGGCGTACGCAACCACCAGGTGGTCGTGGTCTCATCGTCGAAATGCGCGGCCCCGCGTCCGCGGGAGAAATCCGTCAGCGGGCGGGCCAGGCCCTTGTAGGTGGTCGCCGTTTCCGAAGCCCGCCACTGCTCGCCGGCCCAGAACTTGTCCATCACGTTTTCTTCCGTCACCTTGGGCGGGACCTTGATGAAGCCATAGTCCGAACGCGTCACCTCCTTGGGGCTCAGCACGAACACCTTGTCCTTCGTGTTGTTGCTGGTGAGCTTGGGGAAATACACGCGCTTGTGCTCCTCGCCGCGCTCGTAGTACATGGTCCCATCGTACAGGCTGCGGTCCACCGCCGTGAGGTCCTGGACCAGGTCGATGCCGGAGTTCTGCCGGCTGCTGTTGTCCACGGTGGTGACGGCGATCTTGCCCTGCAGGGCCGGCGTGAAGGCGGTCTGCAGGAAGCCGCGGCCGACGAATTCCTCGTTGATCCGCGTATAGGGCTTGAGTCCCTTGCGGTAGATCTCATCGTCGCCCTGGACATAGGGAATGCCGTTCAGGAAGGCGCGCAGGCGGCTGTGCTCATAGTTGTTGTGATGGATATAGGTGCCGTTCTCCAGCTGGCGGATCGTCACGTCCAGCGTGAAGGCGTAGCGGTTGCCGTCCACCGCCTCGAAATGCGAATGGTCGCCGAACGTCTCGCAGAACTGCTCGTTGGTCAGGGCGGCCTCGGCGAGCAGGAGTTTCTTGCCGCTGCCGTTGTAGTTGTTCGTCAGGATGCGCCACTTGATGGGCTCGACCTTGAAGTAGCGGTAGGACTTCTTGTAGCTGGTCTGGACCCGCGTCCCGTCGCTGTAGCGGAAGCCGTTCGGGCCCTCGTAGCCACTGGTCTTGTTCTCCAGGAGCTTGATGTACCAGGCGCCGTCGCTGCCCTTGTAGTAGGTGTGGGCGCCGGCAACGGCAATCTGGGACTCATCGACCGTCACGTTCGCGGCCTTGATGGTCTGCGGCCAGTCGCCGAACAGGACATAGGTGCCGCTCTTGCCCACCGATCCGTCGGTCCCGGCGGGGAGCACCGTGTACGGCGTCCCGACGAATTCGTGGACGGTCGCGTTTTTCGGGACGGGTGCCGGCGCCGGCCTGGCGGGCGCCTGGGCGACCGTCGTGGACGAAGCGGATTTCTTCGCCTCCGCGCGGGCGGCGGCCTGTTCGCGGGCCTCCGCGGGAACGGGAACGATTTCGACACCGTCCGACAGCTTCTCGTTCAGGGCATTGATCGAGTTCGACAGCGAGGTGAGCATACTGGAACAGGCGGCACAGACCAGCCCGAGGGAAAGGGCCGCCAACAACCGGGCGACCGTACACAAAGCGCGTTTCATTATCTACTTGACTATTTGTTTTGATAATACTTCTGACGGAATTCCAGCGGGGTCATCCCCGTGTGCTCCTTGACGAACTTGCCAAAGGAGGACGCGCTGGAGAAGTGCAGGTCGTCGGCGATCTGCTGCATAGTCAAGTCGGTAAAACGTAAACGGTTTTCGATAGCTTTTAAGGTAAAGAGGGCGACGATGACGCTGGGTTTGCGGTGCATCGTCTTCATCAGCAGTTTGGAGAGATACTTCGGCGTGACGTTGAGCATCGCGGCGAACTCTTCGACGCGCCGGATGCGGCCATCGCTCTGCTCCACCAGCTCGACGAACCTGTCGGCCAGCAGCTTGCCGTGAAGCTTGCCGCCGCCGGCTTCCGCCGTCTCCCCCCGGGTGCGCCGCATCATCGCGAGCGCTTCCAGGATGAAGGTGCTGAAAAGGGAATGTACGATCTCGCGGTTGTCCGAGCGGGCGCTCTCGCGCAGATTCTGGCAGAGCAGCTGGAAATACGTCCCGAGCTTGGCGGCATCTGCGTCGGCGAGCGCCACCTTGGGGCGCTGCTTCAGCGTCACCAGGTCGGAGAGGCTGCTCTTGCCGTACATATTCATATCCCACAGCGCCCCGCGCGAGAACCAGACCTCCCGGCAGTCGAAGTCGGGCGAGGACATGAAGTTCTCCAGGACGCCGTGTGCGAAAAAGAGGAAAAGATCGTTCGGAGACAGCTGGATCGGCTGGCCGTCATATTCAAACTGGGCCTTGCCCGCCGTGCAGAGGATGAAGATTCCGTGGTTCATCGGCCGCACCCGGCCGGCGGGGAGCCCCGTGAAGTGCTCCATCAGGACAAGGCCGTCGTCAAGCGTCCGCAAGACGTCCGCGCCCTTCCCGGGTTCCAACCCGACTATCTCCATCGATGTTCCGTTCTTCTCCATTTGTTTTGCAATATTAGCGATAAAAGGCGAAAAACTGCTATTCCAAAAGTAACAATTACTGTACGAATGGTATCCTTTTCCACAAAAGGCGTCATTCCGCCAGGCTTTGTTCCATACTTCGCCAAGCCGGGATACGCGGCGCCATTTTTTGGAGAAATGGCGGAATGTCGTTATCTTCACATCGACAAACGGACTTGTAAAGTCATAAAAACCACGGCAATATGAAACGGATCGCTTTGGCCGCCCTCTTCTTCTGCTGCTCGCTGGCACTCGCGGCGCAGGATGGCATTCAGGTAAACTATCAGGGCGAAAAGCCCACCATCAGCGACTTTGTCCAGGCCCTCCTCGACACCCCTGACGAGGCGGACGACGAAGAAGGCTATTACGACGAATCGACCAACGCCTTCCGGCAGGCCTGGATCCGCTACCGCCAGGGCGAGCCGCTGGAGGAGAACGAGACCCTGACCGTCGACCAGCGGAACGGGTTCGTCTGCTTCGAGTCCCGCTACGAAGAGAATCTGCTGCGGATCGAGATGTGCTTCTGGAACGAAGCCGACCGGGCGCACAAGATCATCGCCTACAACGTAATGTGCTATACGGACGGGAAATACAGCCCCGGCCAGTTCGACGGCCTCGCCTTCCTCCGCTACGACAACGCCTCCCGGGAGATGCTGTGGTACGACGATTTCGGTTTCACCGTGGAATACGGCACGGAAGACGGCGCCTATGTATCGTACGACCTGCCCCGCAGCGGCAAGGACATCACGGCCACCTACTGGTACGCGGACCGCAAGGAGCAGAAGACCCTGAAATGGGACGGACGCCGCTTCAATCCCTGACCGCCGGCGTACCGTCCTCACCATCAGCTTTTTATTTCCAGGCGAAATACTTATCTTCGCATCATAACCACATAAAATTCCGCTTATGAAAAAGATCTTGTTGATTGCTGCGGGTCTGCTGATGGGCGCCGCGGCGCTTTGTGCCCAGGAAGCCATGTACGGCATCAAGTCCGGCCATCTGAAGTTCGAGACCCAGACCAGCGGGGGCATGCAGTACAACGAACTCTGGTTCGACGACTACGGACGCCTCCGGAAACAGCACGACCAGACGGCGATGGAAGGCTTCGGAACCTACCACACCGAGATCCTGTATCGCGACGGCAAGGCATACACCAACGCCTGGTTCGACAACGAGAAGAAGGACGAGGCCAAGATGACCGACCTCGGCGAAATGCCCAACTTCCTGAAGATGGACGAGGAGTATCTGAAGAACAACAAGATTCAGATCCTCGGCACCGAAGAGGTTCTCGGCCGGACCTGCACGATCTACACCTACAAATACAAGTCGATGCTCCGCACGATCACCCGCAAGGACTGGGTCTGGAAGGGCATCGTCCTGAAGATGGAGACCAAGGGCATCCTCGGCGCCAATAACAATATGGTAGTCACCGAGTTCCAGGAGAACATCAAGATTCCCGCCTCCACCTTCGCCCTCCCGGCGAAAATCATCGAGTAAACAACTTTGAAACATTGGCCGCGCCACATTTTGAAAAAAATTTAATAATGTGTAATTTCGCGGCCAGTTTAGTTAAGTGTATTACCTGACAGCCGGCAAGGAGCCGGCTTAGATGCTATTAGTATGGATTTCAAAGTTGGTTTCAAGCCCAAGCTGTTCTCGACGTTCAAGAACGGCTACAACAAACAGACCCTCGTCCAGGACCTGCTCGCCGGTGTCATCGTAGGCATCGTGGCGCTGCCGCTCGCCATCGCGTTCGGTATCGCATCGGGCGCCTCGCCGGAGGCCGGTATCCTGACGGCCATCGTGGCCGGTTTCCTCATTTCCTTCTTCGGCGGCAGCAAGGTCCAGATCGGCGGTCCGACCGGCGCCTTCATCGTCATCGTTTATGGAATCATCCAGCAATACGGCATGGGCGGCCTCGCCATCGCGACGTTCATGGCCGGTGCTTTCCTCATCCTGATGGGCGTGCTCCATCTCGGCACGATCATCAAGTACATCCCCTACCCGATCGTCGTCGGCTTCACCAGCGGTATCGCCCTGACGATCTTCGCGACCCAGATCAAGGACCTCTTCGGCCTGCAGATCGAAAGCGTCCCGGCCGGTTTCCTGGACAAGTGGGCCGTCTATTTCCAGCATTTCGACACCGTGAACTGGTGGACGCTGCTGATCGGCGTGCTCAGCATCCTGGTCATCGTCTTCACGCCGAAGATCAGCCGCCGCATCCCGGGCTCGCTCGTGGCGATCATCCTGATGACGGTCGTCGCGCTCGTCCTGAAGCGGATGGGCATCGAGGGCATCGAGACCATCGGTGACCGCTTCTCCATCTCGTCCAGCCTGCCCCAGCCGGAGGTCCCCAAGCTCAACTGGGAGAGCATCACGCGCCTGGCGCAGCCGGCGATGGTGATCGCGATGCTGGGCGCCATCGAATCGCTCCTTTCCGCGGCCGTGGCCGACGGTGTGATCGGCGACCGCCACGACAGCAACCAGGAACTGGTCGCGCAGGGCATCGCCAATATGGTGTCGCCGCTCATCGGCGGCATCCCCGCCACGGGCGCCATCGCCCGTACGATGACGAACATCAACAACGGCGGCCGCACGCCCGTCGCGGGCATCGCGCACGCCATCGTCCTGGCACTCATCTACCTGTTCCTGATGCCGCTCGTGCAGTACATCCCGATGTCCTGCCTCGCCGGCGTGCTGGTGGTGGTGTCCTACAATATGAGCGAGTGGCGCAGCTTCAAGGCCATCCTCAAGAACCCGAAATCCGACATCATCGTGCTGCTGGTCACGTTCTTCCTGACCGTGATCTTCGACCTGACCGTCGCCATCGAGGTCGGCGTGCTGATCGCCTGCCTGCTCTGTATGAAGCGGATGGCCGAGACGACCAACGTCTCCGTCCTGAGCGACGAGATCGACCCGAGCGCCGACACCGACGTCCAGGGCAATCTCGAGCACCTCATCATCCCCGAGGGCGCCAAGGTCTATGAGATCAACGGCCCCTACTTCTTCGGCATCGGCAACAAGTTCGAGGAAATGATGGGCGATATGGGCGGCCGCGCCAAGGTCCGCATCATCCGGATGCGCAAGGTCCCGTTCATCGACTCGACCGGCGTGCACAACCTGTCCAACATGTGCCGGATGTGTACGCAGATGGGCGTCAAGGTGGTGCTCTCCGGCGTCAACCCCAACGTGATGAAGGTCCTCGAGAACGCGGGCATGGACGACCTGGTGGGCAAGGAGAACATCTGCAGCCACATCAACCTCGCCCTCAAGCGCGCCGAGGAGATCCTCGCAGAGAACAAATAGCCGCCGCGGCCGGTTCCGCGGATTTCCCCGCAACCGCCAATATTATTTGGCAGTTGCGGGGAAATTCGTATTTTTGGGTAATGAAATTCCCACGGACACTCCTTAGCCCACGCTGAACCACACAGCATCTACCGCCCTTCCACCTGAACCCGAATTTTAACCTAACCCTATTTTTTTTACTATAACTAAAAACCAAAAAGCATGGAAGAAATCAGAAAGGTTTCGTTGAGGAACAAAGCTATGGCGGTGATTGACATTCACATTGTCAGCGATTCCGCACGATGTGTCGCCGTAAAGGGACTTGCCTGGGACAAGACGGCCGTGGTAGATCTGCACGATTTGAAAGAGTTCAAAGAAGGTGACGTCTTACACCTGGAGATCAAGCCCCGGGGCGGGAAAGACGCCAGATCGAAAGAGTTTTTCACCTACCGGATGCGTGGCGTGAAAACGGCGTACTTCAGATTCGACGGAACTACTTTCCGTAACAAGCTGACCTTTCTCCGCGTTGCCAAAGGCGGTGAAGGGCCTGCGGAAGTCCGCGGCATCAAGGTGCTTAACCAGACCTCTGCGAATGGCCTCCTGATCGGCATTGAAGGAGGGACCAAGCCCTTCAGCTATCCTTTAACAACCGGCCTGGACAAGGACCGCGTCACGGACCTTACCGAGATCAAGGGACTTGTCGATGGAGACGAAGCCACGGTAAGCCTTCATACAATCAACGGGATTACAGGATCATCCTATACCGTCGTCTTGAACAAGGCCGCCAGGAAGAATGCAGTCCTCTCCGTATACGGCAAGGCCCTTTCTCCTTCGATGAGGCTCCTGTATCTCTCAGATGATTTCACCTATTACAAGACGCCTGTCCGGATCTTGAGGGTCAGCCAATATGACAAGGACTACCCGCTCCGGATATGCATCAAGAGCGGTCCGAATGTCTACAATGTGACCAGGGAGATTTCGCTTGGGGGCAATTGGTTCGATCTCGCCGACGCCGCGGATATCATCAAAGACGGGGATGAATTCTGGATGGAGGCCACCGACGACAAGAAGTTTTACCAACCCGGAGAGCGATTCATCTATCAGAAGGCCTCCACAAAGGAAGCCCGGTACGAGCGCAAAGACTGGAAGATGGTGTTCAACGGGATCGCCGAAGCGACGACACACATCAAAAGCCCCGAAGAAGAGAAACTCCTTCAAAAGATTGACGCCTGGGAGAAGAAAGGCAACACGGAAAGCGCCTGGCCGGGGATCAAGAAAAGCGCCGTCGTCGCAGGCCTGCGGGATCTTGCGGACAGATATTACGTGAAGACAGGCAGGTATACGAATTTCTCAACCGACGGCAGTTCTACACAAGAGTATTGTACGCGCGTCTACCAGAGCGACGACTACCCGAATTGCGGTTCTGTCGCCATTATGTTCTATGCGGCAAAACTGAATTTCAGCAAGTTCGTCGATACGGTCATCACATTGTACGAAAAGGGCACGCTATACGGACGGCCCGTGGAGGAAAAACTCCGCAAGGCCAGTACCGATATCGCCAACAAGTATCCTTGCCCGGGGAAGGTCGCCGAGGTCTGCTGGATGTTCCAGGGTTCCGTGACGCAGGAAGAAACCAATTATTCGGTCAAACCTGAGCCCTGCACGGTCAAGATGTTCATGTACCCGGACGAGGAAGCGCGGCTGATCAAATTAGCATTCAAGGCCACCTGTGTCAAGCATCAGAGGATGGCCACCTGGGCTACCACGCCAAAAGCCCTGGAGCACCTGGACGAATGGATCAAGTATCTGGACAACTCCGGCTCGGTCTTCTGGCTGATGCACGCCAACGCTTTGGCGCCCTATTTGATCGACACCCACAAGTCCTTCACGCACCTGTCGTTCAAAGACCTCCATTGGGTAGTCGTCCTGAAGGCACAAAAAACGGCCAAATACGTCTATCTCAACATACACACCTGGGGACAACTCCACCGAATCAAAGTGACCCACGCCGAGTTCCGGAAGATGTCATATTCCGCCGTCCTGTTCAAAGCGAAGTAAGCGGCTGTCGATTTTGGCGCCTGGATCCCCTGGGTCGCGGCAAGACTTCAAGAGAACCAATAGCAAAATCAATCGAAAGTACGATGGAAGATTATATCAAACGTGAAATCGACCGATTCGGGGAATTGCTTTTAGCGATCGCCCACAAGATGGGTTTGTTCCTGGACAACAAGGGATACTACTCATTCCGGCTCCACGCCCTGCTCAGCTGAGCGCTTCCACCTTTTCCGAGGACCGGGCCGAAGGCATTTTTGAAATGCCGGCGGTCCGGCCATTGTTTTTTCCGATAGCAAGTTTCGGAGATTTGCCTATCTTTGCAATCGTGATGAACGATTGATAATGCGCGCGGCGTTCGGAAATTCCGATTGCCGTTATAGAAACAAACACGAACCAAAGCTTTCCCATCGTGTAGAGTGAACCTACCTTTGCATTGTCGAAACGACGACGAAGTAATTTTGTTTCACTTAACACAAAACAACATGAAAGCATTGATCATTATCGCAGCTTGCCTCGGACTCGCAGTGGTCCTCAGAATCGCGGACGTCCTCCTCTCGCGCAAACCTATCAACAGCGTCGGCGCCAAAGCCAACGACAAGTCCAAGGGTATGCCGAAGATGGATATCAACAATCCGGAATCTGTCGCCGAGGCGCTGGCTCACTACAAGGACCTCGACGACTAATCCACTAACTAATTATCTATATCATGGAACTCCGGCAGCTTAAGTATTTCGTAAAAACGGCGGAAACGCTCAATTTCTCGGAAGCGGCACGCGCCCTCTTTGTCACACAGAGCACCCTCTCCCAGCAGATCAGATCGCTGGAGGAAGAGATGGGCACCGAGCTCTTCCAGAGAGACAGCCACAGCGTCAGCCTCACCGAGAGCGGCGAGCATCTGCTGCCCATTGCGAAACACACGCTGCAGGACGCCGAAGACTGCTACACGCAGATCAGCGACCTCAAGCAGATGCTGTCCGGAGTTCTTAACATCGGCATCACGTACACTTTCGCGCCGGTCCTCACCGAGACCGTCGGAGAATTTACCAAACAATATCCGGGAGTCAAACTCAACATCATCTGCCAGACGATGGCCGCCCTGCTTGAAATGCTCAAGCGCCGGGAGGTGGACTTCGTCCTCTGCTTCAAGCCGAACGTGGTGGATGACGAGATTGAATCGCATACCTTATTCGACAACCAGCTGTCCGTCATCCTGAGCAACGAGCACCCGCTCGCCGGCCGGTCCACGCTGACGCTGGAGGACATCCGCCCCCAGCGCATCGCGATGCCCGCCAAGGAGACGCAGGCGCGGAACGCCTTCGACAGCATGTTCCCCGGCGAGCTGCAGCGGCTTGACGTCCAGGTCGAGATCAACGAGGTCAATGTCCTGCTGGATCTGATCCGGGCCACCCAGATGATCACCTTCCTGTCCGAAGCCACGCTGTACCAGAAGGGAGGCCTCAAGGCCATCCCGCTCGACGCCCCGAACACCCAGATGGAAGGCTGTGTCCATACCCTCAAGAAAGTTTACCGCAAACGTGCCGCCGATGAGTTCATCCGCATCCTCAGTCAGTCCAACGCTGTGATGGAGCGGGCTCATAACTGGCTCAAATGACACTCGCATTATCTCTTATCATTCTCAGCACCGTCATCGCCCTCGGAAAGATACTCGGCCGGTGCAAACTGTTTGGAATTTCACTCGGCGTCACCTGGATCCTCTTCGTCGGGATCGTGTTCGCCCATTATGGATATAATCTCGATCCGCAGCTGCTGCATTTCGTCAAGGAATTCGGCCTGATCCTCTTTGTCTATTCCATCGGCATGCAGGTCGGCCCCAGTTTCTTCTCGAGCTTCCGCTCCGGCGGCGTCAAACTGAACCTCCTGGCCACGCTCCTGGTCCTTTGCGGCGTGGCAGTCACCTGTATTCTCACCAAGGTCACCGGAACGGATCCGGCCACGATGGTTGGCGTGATGTCCGGAGCCGTGACCAACACTCCCGGCCTTGGTGCCGCGCAGCAAGCCTATGCAGACGCGACCGGCGGCGACCCGTCGAGTATCGCGCAAGGCTATGCTGTCGCTTACCCCCTGGGTGTCGTAGGCTGCATTCTTTCCTTCATTCTCCTGAAAAACTTCTTTAAGAAGGAAGAGAAGCCGCAGCCCGTCTCCCGTCAGAGTGAGATGTCCGACACCCAGGTTTCCGGTAAGCTGGTCCAGCGCAAGATCAGCATCTCCAAGCGGAAACTGAACGGCGCCGTGCTCGGCAAGCTGGAATTCGACAAATATATGGGAGTGACCATCACCAAGATCCGCCGCGCGGGCATCGAGCTCACGCCGGGCCCCGACGCCATCCTGCAGATGGGCGACGTGCTGACCGTCGTGGGCAGCGAGCCGGCCGTGGCCGGGATGGAGAAGGTGCTGGGCAATTCGATCAAGCGGCTCGACGAGCCGAACCTGATTGCCATCTTCGCGGGCATCGCGCTGGGTTGCGCCCTGGGCAGCATTCCGATCCATTTCCCGGGCATCCCCCAGCCGGTCAAGCTCGGCCTGGCGGGCGGCCCGCTCATCGTGGCCATCCTGATCAGCTGCTTCTGCCCGCGCTTCAAGGTCGTGACCTACATCACGACGAGCGCCAACCTGATGATCCGGGAGATCGGCATCTCGCTGTTCCTCGCCTGCGTCGGGCTGGAAGCGGGCGCCGGCTTCGTGGACACGATCGTCAACAAGGGCGGCCTGCTCTGGATCGCCTACGGCGCCATCATTACCGTCGTACCCATCCTGACCTGCGGCCTGATCGGCAAATTCTTCTTCAAGCTTCGCTACAACACGCTGATCGGCGTCCTGTCGGGCGCCAGCACGAACCCGCCGGCACTCGCCTTCGCCGGCGAGCAGGACAAGAACAGCGACGAAGCGGCCGTCGGCTACGCGACGGTCTATCCCCTGACCATGTTCCTGCGGGTCCTCGCCGC
>JAFYZZ010000043.1 GCA_017548445.1 Bacteroidales bacterium
AATAGATGGTGTCGTAGATGTCCTTGATGTTGCGGATCACGTCCGATTCGAATCCGCGGCGGCGCAGGCCCACGATGTTGATGCCGCAGAAGCAGATGGGATTGCGCCCGCAGATGGAATACGGCGGGATGTCCTTGTTGACGGCCGTGCCGCCGCCCACCATCGCGTGCGTGCCGATGTGGGAGAACTGGTGCACCACCGTGCTGCCGCCGATGATGGCCCAGTCGTCCACGTCGGTCTCGCCAGCGATGCCCACGTAGCTCACGAGGATGCAGTGGTTGCCCACCCGGCAGTCGTGCGCGACGTGCACGTAGGACATAATGAGCGTATCGTCGCCGATCCGGGTCACCCCCTTGCCGCTGGCCTTGGTGCCGCGGTTGATGGTGGCGCATTCACGGATCGTCACCCGGTCGCCGATCTCCACGTACGTGACTTCGCCCCCGAACTTGAGGTCCTGCGGGATGGCGCCCACGACGGCGCCGGGAAAGACCTGGCAGTCACGGCCCATCCGCACGTAAGGAAAGATGGTGGCGTGCGGCAGGATCTTGCAGTTGTCGCCGATCTCGACGTTGGCGTCGATGTAGGCGTAAGGGCCGACCTCGACGTTCTCGCCGAGTATGGCGTCGGGGCTCACGGTGGCCAGGGGATGGATGTTCGCCATAATTACTTGATTTTGCTGAGGGCCAGACGGGACGCTTGGCTGTTGATCGTGTGGCCGGGTTTATAGGCGGTGATCTTCGCTTTAGGGAAACCGCCCACGAGACGCATATCCCCGATCAGGTCCAGCAGCTTGTGCCGTCCGCACTCGTTGGGGAAATGCAGCTTGATATTGCTGAGATAGCCCTGCGGCGTCACCGCCAGATGCGGCTGGCCGAAGAACCAGCACATATTTTCGATCTGCTCCCTGGTGGCGGGATGCTCCACGATCACGATCGCGTTGTCCACGTCGCCGCCCTTCACCAGGCCGCGAGCGGCCAGGAACTCCAGCTCGTGGAAGAAGACGAAGGTGCGGCAGGGCGCCACCTGGCCCACATAGTTCGCATTCTCGGACCAATGGGCCTTCTGTACGCCCAGCACGCGGGAGTTGAAGTCCACGGTGACCTCGAACGACATAGAATCGGCGGGGGTGACGCGCACCCAGGAACCCGTCTGCTCGTCGCGCACCTCGAATTCTTCCGTGAACTCGATGTACTTGCGCTCGGCCTCCTGCTCCTGAAGGCCGTCCGGCGCGATGGCACGCACGTAGCGTTCCGCGCTGCCGTCCAGGATGGGCACTTCTTCGTTGTCGATTTCGATGCGGGCGTTGTCCACGCCCAGGCCCGTCAGGGCAGACAGCACGTGCTCGATGGTGATGACGGACACGTCGCCCTCGGAAATGGTGGTGCTGCGGTCCGTGCGGGTTATCTTGGAAGCGAGGGCGGGGATCTCCACGCCCAGGTCGGTCCGGATGAAACGGATGCCGTAACCCTCGGGCGCGGGCCCGACGGTCAGGTGTGCATATTTGCCGGTGTGAAGGCCCCTGCCTTCGAAGGAATACCGGGATTTCAGGGTCTGTTGGTTCATTCGGGCGGCAAAGATAAGAATAATATTTTAATCTTCAGCCGCTTGCTTGAACTTGGCGTAGGCCTTCAGGTAGGTCCTGTGGAGGATGGCCGGCATACCCCAATATGTCTCCCCGCTCTTGCGGACGTTGCCGATCAGGCCGCTCTTGGCGCCGATGGTCGTATGGTCCGCCACCTTGATGTGCCCCACGATACCCACCTGGCCGGCGAAGATGCAGCCCTCGCCGATGACCGTCGATCCGGCGATGCCCGTCTGGGCCGCCATCACGGTATTCTTCCCCACCACGACATTGTGGGCAATCTGGCAGAGGTTGTCGATGCGCACGCCGTCCGCGATGATGGTGGATTCCATCGGGGCGCGGTCCACGGTGGTGTTGGAGCCAATCTCGACATCATTGCCGATGATGACGTTGCCCACGTGTTCGATCTTGCGCCAGGTGCCGTCCGGCTGCGGGGCGTTGCCGAAGCCGTCGTCGCCGATGATGCAGCCGGCGTGCAGGATCACGCGGTCCCCGATGACCATCCCCGGGAAGATGTGCACCCCGGGATAGATGATGCAATGCGAACCGATCTTCGTACCGGCGCCGATGGTGACGTTGTCGTGGATGACGGTGCAGTCTCCGATGCGGCAGTCCTTGCCGATGGTGACGAAATCGCCCACGTTCACGCGCTTGCCGAGTTTCGCGCTGCAGGCGATGCGGGAACGGAGCGAGCGGCGACGGCGGTATTTCTTCTTCTGCTCCGACATATACTTGAGCAGGTCCGCCAGGGCGCTGTATGCGTTCTCCACCCGCACCAGGGTGGGCGCGACCGGCTGTTTGGGCACGAAATCATCGTTAACCAGCAGGACCGAGGCCCTGCTGGTATAGACGTACTGTTCGTATTTCGGATTGGCGAAGAAGCAGAGCTGGCCGGGTTTCCCGTGCTCGATCTTCGCGAATGTGGTCACCTTGGTTTCCGGGTCGCCTTCCACGGTACCGTGAAGGACCTCGGCCAATTGTCTTGCTGTCAGTTCCATCAAACAGGTTTTAGAAACGCCAGCCCAGCGTCAGGGATGCGTTCCAGAGTTTCCGTTCGTTCAGCATTCGCGGCGCCTGCACGGACAGGAGGTTGCCGTTCCTGTCATAGCTGTCGTAGTCGTAGTACGGGGCGAAGGTCGTCGTGGGATACTTCGTCAGGCGCACGGCGGCGTCCATAAAGAAGGAACCCGGCGAGGAGTAGCCGAAACCGGCGGAAACGGACGTCGTCCGGTCTCCGTAGTAGTGCGGGGTGACGAGGTTCTTGACGCGGTTGAAATAGGTGTAGAAGTCGGCGTTGAAGTCGTCGGCAGTAATGGTGCGGCCGTCGCTGTCGGTCCACCAGCGCTCCGGCGAGGTGGCGACGCTGTAGCCCGCGCGCAGCGCGACCTCCGGGGTCAGTTTCCACTCGGCGCCCACGCGGACATTGTGCGCAATGCCGGAGAAATACTTGTTGGTCCAGTTCTGGGCCGCGAAGTCGTCGTTGGTCATCCGGTCGCGGTGCACCTGGCTGAAGCGCATTACGCTGTAGTCGGCCAGTTCATAGTCCACGCTCACCAGGCCCTTCTTGCCGAAGGCGTAAGCGGCGCCGAAGGAGGCGCGGTAAGGCGAACGCAGGTTATAGGAGTACTCTCCGAGCGGAGAAGTCTCGTCGTCGTCATAGTAAGGATCGTCGTAGGCCGTGGAGGCGTAGTACGACCAGTTCTCGGAAATGGTGTAGGCCGTGGGCGTCTGGAAGGAAGCGCCGAGGCGGAAGGGACCCTGGCGGAAGATGACGCCCACCTTGGCGTAGACGCCACTGATGTCCGCATCATAGAGGTAGTTGTACGCACCGCGCTGGAAATACGTGGTATAGAGCTGGTTGCCGTCCTCGTACACCAGCGGGAACTGGCCGGGATCGGCCGCAGCCTCGTAGAAGGTCTCGGAATAGCGGTAGCGGGCCATCGGCATACCGACGTTGAAGCCCACGTACAGCTGGTCGGAGATATTCAGGCCGAGGTTCATTATGAGGTCGTTCTTGCTGCCGCGCTTGACCAGCGAGGAGGTCTGCGACAGGACGCCGGGGACATAGTGGTAGTCGCCGTTGTCGGAGATGCTCTCCGTCACGCCGGCATAGACGCCGTCCCAGCCGTAAGGGCCGTACATACCGCCCTGATAGGCCGTGAGGATGTCCCAGGGAACGTCGCTGTTGTTGAAGGAGCTGTATCCGGCGAGCACGCTTTCCGCATAGCCGTAAGCGGCGTTCGCGAACTCCGCGATCTTGGAGGTCTGGCTGTTCTGGCCATAGCCCTCGGCCGCGAAATTGAAGTTGTTCGTCTGGTTGGAGAGAATGCCGAAGGTCACCGCCTTCACGCCGTGACGGCGCCCGGTGCGGTAGTTCATCGTGAAGCCGACGTTCGGCAGGTTCATCTTGGTGTTGTTCAGCACGTTCGGGAAGCTGTAGGACTTCTCTCCCTCGGGCGAGTAGGAAGACGTGACCGACGAAATGGTCAGACCAGGGGTGATGGTGAACTGACCGTAACCCGCCACCGCGGAACCGGCGGGGTTGATGCCGATGGAGCCGAGATCGCCGCCCACGGCGGTCATCGCATTGCCCATCGCCATACTGCGGGCGGTGCCGTAATAGTTGTTCTGGCTGTACGCGATCGCGTCGTACATCGTCTGGGCTCCCGCTCCGATGGCGGCGCATAGGAGCACCGTTGCTGCAAATATCTTTTTCATCGTTTTATTCTTTATTTGGTTGCTGTCAGGTTATATATGGACCCGGATCAAGTCCGGGATGATGGCCGGAACAGGTCCGGGATGATGGCCGGGTCGGACCCGGGTCAAAGACTATCTGCGTCCACCACCGCCACCGTGGCCGCCGCTGTTGCCGCCACCGCTGCTGTGCGAGGAGGATCCGCCTCCGCTGTAGCCGCCACCGCCACCACCGCCGCTAAAGCCACCGCCGCTGCGGGACGAGCTGGAGGAAGAGGACGATCCGCTGCTATAGTTTCCGCCGCTCCGGGAAGAGCTGGAAGAAGAAGACGAGGAGGAAGAGCTGCTGCTCCGGGTAGCGCTGCTGCGGCTGGAGGAAGAGGATCCGCTGCCGTAACTGCGGTTCGGGTTGTAGCCCTGCTCGCGGCTGCGCGTCGTCGAGGAAGAACCCGTGCCGGAGTTCACGCCCGACTGGGAACGGCGAGCGGTGCCGTTGCTGCCGATGACCGTGCTGCCGGCCGAACCGGCCGTGCCGCGGGTGCGGTAGTTGTATCCGCTGCCGGGACGCGTCTCGCGGTTGCCGCCGTTCTGCACGTAGGAACGCGGGACGTACACGCTGTTGCCGCGCCGGCCGTTTCCGGGACCGCCGATGCCGCCGTAGTGGTACGGATTGTCGTACCAGCCGTAGCGGTGGCCGTACCAGCCGTACCCGCCGTAGCCGTAATACCAGGGATCATACATTCCGTAGTACCAGGGGTCGTACATACCGTAATAGTACGGACCGTAATACCACGGATCGTACATCCCGTAATAGAACGGATCGTAGAAGAAAGGATCATAGAACCAGGGATCGTACCAGCCGCCGAAACGCCAGCGGTTCCAGTAGTAGGAACTGAATCCGATGCCGCCCCAGAGGAAAGGCGAGTACGAATAACGGTAAGGATAGTTCCACCCCCAGCCCCAGGGGTCGTCCAGGACGACCACCAAGGTGTCGCGTTTACCTTTCTGTTTGAGTGCGATATTTTCGGCCGCTATGGCCTCGATTTCTTCTTGGGTATAGAGGCGGACGGCTTCAGGTTCGTCCACTCCGGGCCTGGCATAGATCCCGTCCTCGAACCGCTGCTGTGAATACTGAGCAGTGGTGCCACAGGATGCCAGAACCAGAAGTAAAGGCAGGAAAAGTGTCGTGCTCCGTTTCATAATTACGTCTCCTATCAATAAAATGTTTTATCTTTGCGGTTACAAGTATGATGCCTAAAGGCATATACGCGTATTTATATCGCTTTTATATTAGATGCAAATTTCGAAAAAAAACGCAGAATTTCAACAAGAATATGGCAAAAGAGGTAACCAAACGGTCCGAGAATTACTCGCAATGGTATAATGATCTGGCACTTAAGGCCGACCTGGCCGAGCAGTCCGCCGTACGCGGCTGTATGGTCATCAAACCCTACGGCTATGCCATCTGGGAGACGATGCAGGCCACGCTGGACGCGATGTTCAAGCGCACCGGCGTGCAGAACGCCTACTTCCCGCTGTTCATCCCCAAGTCCTTCTTCAGCCGCGAGGCCGAGCACGTGGCGGGATTCGCCAAGGAATGCGCCGTGGTCACGCACCACCGCCTGATGAACGATCCCGACGGCAAAGGCGTCGTGGTGGACCCGGAAGCGAAGCTCGAGGAAGAGCTGATCGTCCGTCCCACCTCCGAAACCATCATCTGGAGCACCTACAAGAACTGGATCACCTCCTGGCGCGACCTCCCTATCCTCTGCAACCAGTGGTGCAACGTGGTGCGCTGGGAGATGCGCACCCGCCTGTTCCTCCGCACCGCGGAGTTCCTCTGGCAGGAAGGCCACACGGCCCACGCCACCGCGCAGGAGGCCGAAACCAAGGCGCACGAGATGGTGCAGGTTTATGCCAAGTTCGCCCGCGAGGTGATGGCCCTGCCGGTCATCGTGGGGCACAAGAGTCCGAACGAGCGCTTCGCCGGCGCGCTGGACACCCTCACCATCGAGGCGATGATGCAGGACGGAAAGGCCCTGCAGGCCGGCACGTCCCACTTCCTGGGCCAGAACTTCGCCAAGTCCTTCGACGTGCAGTTCACCAACAAGGAAGGGAAGCAGGAATATGTCTGGGCCACGTCCTGGGGCGTCAGCACCCGCCTGATGGGCGCGCTGATCATGGCGCACGGCGACGACAACGGCCTGGTCCTGCCTCCGAAGCTCGCCCCCATCCAGGTCGTGATGGTCCCCATCTACAAGAGCGACGAAGAGCGCGCCGCCGTCCTGGGCAAGATGGACGAACTGAAGAAGTCGCTGGAGGCCCTCGGGCACAGCGTGAAGATAGACGACCGCGACACCCTCCGCCCGGGCTTCAAGTTCGCCGAGTGGGAGCTCAAGGGCGTGCCCGTGCGGCTGGCGATGGGCGCCCGCGACCTCGCCGCCGGCACGGTGGAGGTGGCCCGCCGCGACACGCTCACCAAGGAGACGATGCCGCTGGAAGGCATCGCGGAACACATTGCCGGCCTGCTGGACGACATCCAGCAGAACATCTACGACAAGGCGCTCGCCTTCCGCGACGCCAACGTCGAGAAGTGCGACGACTGGGAGGAGTTCAAGACGAAGATCCAGACGGGCAAGTTCCTGCTGTGCCACTGGGACGGAACCGTGGAGACGGAGCAGGCCATCAAGGACGCCACCAAGGCCACCATCCGCTGCATCCCGATGGACAGCTACGTGTGCGAAGAGGAAGGGAAGGACATCTTCTCCGGCAAGCCTTCGAAGCGTCGCGTCGTATTCGCCATAGCATATTGACAGCAAGCAAGATACCGATATGAAAAAGACCCTCATCCTCATTGCAGCCCTGACTGTCGGAGCCCTCTCCGCACAGGCTCAGGACGCCGTGCAGAAGGCCACCGCCGAGGCGGCCGCCGCCTTCTCCGAAGCCGCCGAACAGGCAGAAGCCGTGGAGGCTCCCTCCTACTGGAAGAAATTCGCCACGTTCGACCTCGGATTCAACCAGACGTCCTTGTGGAGCTGGGCTTCCGGCGGTTACAACAGCGCCACGCTGCGCGCCGGCCTGGACGCCAACGCGAACTACGAGCGCGACCTGGCCAGCTGGACCAACCGCCTGCAGCTGATGTATGGATTCCTGTGGTCCGCCGACAAGGAGAACCTCATCCAGAAAAGCGCGGACCTGATGCAGTTCGAAAGCCGTTTCGGTTACAAGACCTCGCCGGAGAGCAAGTGGAAATACACCGCGGACCTCACCTTCAAGTCGCAGTTCACCGACAGCTACGATTCCTACAAGCAGGGCCAGGACGGCCTGTGGACCGGCACCCTCAAGTCCGGCCTCTTCTCTCCCGGCTACCTGACCTTCGGTCTCGGTATGGCGTGGGACCCGGCCCCGTGGTTCAGCCTCAACATCTCCCCGGTCACCGGCGGCTACACCTTCTGCAACATCCCCAGCCTGCGCAAGGGATACGGAATGAAGCTCCGCGGCGACAACCTGGACCCGCTCGTGGGCGACAACTACTACAGCGCCCTGTTCCAGCTCGGTGCCCAGGTCAAGATGAACCTCAAGGCTTCCCTGAACGACGTGCTTACCTACGAGACGCAGCTGATCCTCTTCACGGACTACCTCAACCACCCGTTCGTGTGGAACCGCGTCAACTGGGACAACAAGCTCGGCCTGCTGGTCGGCAAATACATCAAGGTCGCACTCGACACCTGGACCATCTACGACCCGATCGTGCTGATCGCCGGCAAGAATGGCGGCGAACCCACCCAGCGCGTGCAGTTCAAGGAGTTCTTCTCCATCAACTTCACCTACACCATCGGACAGAAGTAGGATGGAGCGCCACCTGCTGCTCGCCGTCAGCGGAGGCATCGACTCGATGTACCTCGCGAACCGGGCCCCGGAACTTTTCCCCGGAGCCCGGTTTGGCGTCGCGCACTGCAACTTCGGCCTGCGCGGCGCGGAATCCGACGGCGACGAGGCTTTCGTGCGCGCCTGGTGCGACCGGCACGCCATCCCTTTCTACCTGCGGCGCTTCGACACCCGCGCCTATGCCGCCCGCAACGGCCTGAGCATCGAGATGGCGGCACGCGAACTGCGCTATGCCTGGTTCGAGGAGCTTTGCCGCGAATACGGATATGAATCCGTGGCCGTGGCGCACAACGCCGACGACAATGCGGAAACGCTGATCCTCAACTTGTTACGAGGCACCGGCACCCGCGGACTGCGCGGGATGGGCGACCGCGACGGCATCGTCCGGCCCCTGCTCGGCACCACCCGGGAGGAGATCCGCAACTGGATGATGGACCACGGCTGCGCCTGGCGCGAGGACAGCACCAATGCCGACAATTCTCCCAAGCGCAACCGCATCCGCAACGAGGTCTTCCCGGTCTTCGCGCGCATCAATCCCTCGTTCGTGCGCACGCTCGGCGAGGATATGCGCCGCTTCGCCCGGGTGGACGGCATCGCGGACGCCTGGTTCCGCTTGGTCCGCGAGGGACTCACCGACCGCAGCGGCGCCGTCCGCATCCCCGCCGTCCTGGCGCTGGAGCACTGGGAATACGCCCTCTGGCGGCTCGTGGAGCCGTACGCGCTGAGCGGGCCCACCTTCGAAAAACTGGTGGCCCTGCTCCGGCGCTACCGCGACGAGCCGCGCGGCACCGTCACGATCGGCGGAAAGGTATTCGAGGGGAACGGGACGGCCCTCGTCATCGAGGACGAGCTGCTGAAACCCGCAAGGTAAAGCTACTCAAAGATATAGACATCATCCCCGGGCTCCGCGAAGAAGAATTCCTCGCGAGCGTAGCGCTCCAGGGTGTCGCGGTTCTCGCGCATCGTCTTGATCCGGCGGTCCAGCTCTTCGTTCTCCCGCTCCAGCTGCTCGATCTGGTTGCGCTGGCGTCGCAGCGTGAAGCCGGCCTGGACCCAGTTGACCACGTTGTCCTTCTTCAGGAAAAGGAACACGGCGAAGAGCACGGTGGCGACGATGGCATAGCGCAGGAAAGAACGCTGCTCCTTCTTGTTGCCGTCCTTGTCGCGATTCCAGATGTCTTTGGTATACTTGGCCATAATTATTTGCACAAAATTAGCTATTTTTGCGGAAGAAATCCAAACATTTTTACTGTATGAAACCTACACTTCTGGTCCTCGCTGCAGGAATGGGCAGCCGCTACGGCGGCCTCAAGCAGATGGACGGACTCGGCCCCAACGGGGAGACCATCATCGACTATTCCATCTACGACGCCGTCCAGGCCGGTTTCGGCAAGGTCGTCTATATCGTCCGCGAGTATTTCCTGGAGCAGTTCAAGGAAGCGGTGGCACGGAAATACAGCCACGTGAAGTGCACCGACGGCAGTCCGCTGGAGTTCGTGTTCGTGACCCAGGAGCTGGACAAGATCCCCGCCCGCTTCACCCTCAACCCTGAGCGCCAGAAGCCCTGGGGCACCGCCCACGCCGTGCAGATGGCCGCCGAAGTCATCCGCGAGCCTTTCGTCGTGATCAACGGCGACGACTATTATGGGAAGGAGTCCTTCCGCATCGCGGGCGACTGGTGCCGGGCGCACGAAGGCAGCGAGAACGTCTATGCAATCGTGGGTTTCGAACTGGACCACACCCTGAGCGAGTCCGGCGGCGTGTCCCGCGGCATCTGCAACTACGACGCAGAAGGGCACCTGAACTTCGTGGTGGAACACCTGAACATCGTCCAGGACGCCGCGGGCGTCGTCCGCGGGGACAATTCCCAGACCGGCGAGAACGTCGTCCTGCAGGGCAAGGACCTGTGCTCGATGAATATGTGGTGCTTCACCCCGGACTACTTCGCCAAGAGCGCCGCCATCTTCGAGGACTTCCTGGAGCAAAACAGCCGGGAACTCAAGAAGGAATACTACATCCCCTACGCCATCGACGTGATGATCCGCAACGGCGTCCGCTGCGACGTCCTGTCCACCCCGTCCCGCTGGTTCGGCGTGACTTACAAGGAAGACCGCCCCGCCGTGGTGGCCAAGTTCGCCGAGCTCGCCCGCGAGGGCGTCTACCCCACCCCGCTTTACGCATAAGCCTATGGAAGAGAGAAACAAACCCCGGAACTACGCCTTCCTGCAGAAATTCACCTGGTACGTCCCCGGCGTGGCGGATATGTTCATCCTGCTAGCCCTCCTGCTGGCGGGCGCCCTGCTCGGCAACCTGGTGGCGCTGCCCCTCATCGCCATCCTCGGCCAGGAAAGCGGGATGGAGTACGCGATGTTCATCTCCTATCCGCTGATGTTCATCCCGCCGATGCTCTATGCCAGCGTGAAGAGCCGCAACAACAGCTACACCCGCAGCGGCCTGAAGCTTGACAACGCCCATTTCAGCCCGCTGGGAGGCGCCGTCTGCGCCCTGCTCGTGGTGCTGGGCACCCTGGCCCTGGGCTACTGCGAAGAGCCCCTCGTGGCGCTGCTGCCCGAGATGCCCGATGTGCTGGAAGAAATGCTCAGGAGTATGACGCAGGGCGATAACCTGCTCATCAACTTCCTGATGGTCAGTATCTTCGCCCCGTTCTTCGAGGAATGGCTCTGCCGGGGAATGGTCCTTCGCGGACTGTTGGGCACGAAGATGAAGCCCGTCTGGGCCATCGTGGTTTCGGCCCTGTTCTTCGCCTTCATCCACCTGAATCCCTGGCAGGCCATCCCCGCCTTCCTGCTCGGCTCCCTGTTCGGCTATGTGTATTACAAGACCGGCTCGCTGAAACTGACGATGCTGATGCACTTCGCCAACAACACCTTCTCGCTGGTGATGTCCAACCTGGATGCCTTCAAGGATGCGGAGAGCTGGATGGAAGTGCTGCCGGGTATGCAGTACTGGCTCATCTTCTTCGCCTGCCTCCTGGTGCTGGTGCTGGTCATCCGCGCATTCTCCCGCATTCCGCTGGAGCGTCCGCAGGGCAACCTGGATCCGGTTCCGTCCCTGTTCGAAGAATAGTCCGGCGGACGGTTGCCCCTCACGGGTGGACCGGAATTATTTTTCGGACAGGTTTGCCGAAAAACCAATTCCGGCTCCACCCTCCGCAACGCCAGCGCTCGCCGTCCGGATTGCGGCGGCAACGTCGTGGACGCGGAGGATATCCGCCCCGTGCGCAAGCGCGAGGCGGTGTGCTTTTTCCGTGTCCCCGCCCGTGAAGCGCTTGTCGGCGGCGCCGATCAGGATCGGCCGGCCGAAGCCGCGCAGCTCTTCCAACCGCTCCAGGATCTCCCAGTTCTGCTCCGTATTCTTGGCGAAGCCGAGACCCGGGTCCAGGATCCAGTCGCGGATGCCGTTCTCCTCCGCCTTCCGGGCGAATACATCAAAATAGGCCGTCAGTTCCGCCATTACCCCGTCGGGATAGTCGCAGCGCGCATCCATCGTGCGCGGATTGCCCCGCTTGTGCATCGCCACGTAGGTCAGGCCCAGCCGCCCCGCCGTGGCAAGCATCTCCGGGTCGTCCTCGCCCGCTGAGATGTCGTTCACCCAGAAAGGCCCCGCGCAGTCATACACCCGCCGGACGATTTCCGCGCGGGTGGTGTCCACGGAGAAAGGCACGGAGGGATCCCAGGCGCGCACCACCGGGGCGCGCCGACGCCACTCTTCCCGCAGGGAGACATCCGCGGCGCCCGGCCGCGTGGACACGGCACCCAGGTCGATGATGTCCGCCCCGGCGTCCAGCAGGGCGCGGACCCGCTCC
>JAFYZZ010000044.1 GCA_017548445.1 Bacteroidales bacterium
GTTCGAGACGGCCGACGCGGCCGGCATCGAGCGGGAGGAACTCTTCCGCACCCTGTCGTATTTCGATATCAAGAACTTCACCGACCGGGTCACCTGCCCGGTCTATATGGCCTTCGGCCTGCAGGACCCGACCTGCCCGCCACACACCAACTTCGCGGGATACAACCAGGTCCGCGCGCCCAAGGATTTCCACTGCGAGCCGCTCTGCGGCCACGCGATGTGGAAGGAACGCGCGTGGCAACGCCTGCGCGCCCATTTCTTCGACCACTATTAACAACCTACAATTCCACTAATTAACAAATCTACCCCCAATGAAACAAAAACTGTTGACATGTCTCCTGACGCTCCTGGCGAGCGTCAGCCTGCTGGCCCAGAACGTCACCGTCTCCGGTGTCGTGAGCGACCAGACGGGACCTGTGATCGGTGCCAGCGTGTTCGAGAAGGGCACGAAAAACGGCACAGTCACTGATCTGGACGGCAAGTTCAGCCTCTCGGTCAAGCCCGGGGCGTCGCTGGTCTTCTCGTCCATCGGTTACGCGGCACAGGAAGTCCCCGTCGGTTCCCAGCGGGTCTTCAACATCTTCCTCCAGGAAGACAAGGAATACCTCGACGAGGTCGTCGTCGTCGGTTATGGCTCCATGAAGCGGAGCGACCTCTCCGGCGCTTCCGTCTCCATGAAGGAAGAGGACCTCAAGGGGTCCATCATCACCAACCTGGACCAGTCCCTGCAGGGCCGTGCTGCCGGCGTTTCCGCCGTGCAGACCTCCGGCGCGCCGGGTTCCTCCTCTTCCATCCGCGTCCGCGGCCAGGCGACGGTCAACGCCAACGCCGAACCGCTCTACGTCATCGACGGCGTCATCATCCAGGGCGGCGGCAACTCCGGTGCGGACTTCGGTCTGGGCGACGCGCTCGGCAACGGCCGCGTGTCCACGATCTCCCCGCTGTCCACCATCAACCCGGCCGACATCGTGAGCATGGAAATCCTCAAGGACGCCTCCGCGACCGCCATCTACGGCGCCCAGGGCGCCAACGGCGTCGTGCTCATCACCACCAAGCACGGCAAGGCCGGCGAGGCGAAGTTCTCCTATGACGGCATGGTCGCGTTCTCCCGCCAGAACAGCCGCATCGCGATGATGAACCTCCGCCAGTTCGCCGAGTACTTCAACGACATGGTGGCCCTCGGCGAAGTCGAGGCCAACCCGCTCTACGCCGATCCTTCCATCCTCGGCAAGGGCACCAACTGGCAGGACGAGGTGTTCCGCACCGCGCTCCAGCACCAGCACCAGATCAGCGCCCAGGGAGGCACCGACAAGATCCAGTACTACGTGTCCGGTTCGTTCATGAACCAGGAGGGTACCATCATCGGTTCCAACTTCGACCGTCTGTCCTTCCGCGCCAACCTCGACGCCCAGCTCAAGGACTGGTTCAAGCTCGGCCTCAACGCCACCTACGCCAACACCCACGACAACCTGAAGCTGGCCGACGGACAGGAAGGCGTCATCTTCTACTCCCTCTCCAGCCTTCCCGACATCCCGGTCTACGACCTGGACGGCAACTACGCCACCGTCGTGCGCGAGGGCTACACCACCAAGAATCCCGTCGCGCTCGCGATGTACAACGAGAACCTCCTCGAGCGCCGCAAGCTCACCGGCAACGTCTACGCCGAACTCACCCCGATCAAGCACGTGGTCTTCCGCAGCGAGGTCGGCTTCGACGTGAGCGCCTCCCAGGCCGACACCTACAAGCCGCGCGTGAGCCTCGTCCAGCAGAATTCCAACGCGATCAGCCAGCAGCGCAACGCCAGCACCTACTGGTCCATCAAGAATTACCTCACCTACGCCAACACCTTCGGCAAGCACAGCCTGACCGCGATGGTGGGCCAGGAAGCCTGGGAGTCCCGCTGGAGCTATCTGAGCGGTTCCAACACCGACCTCCCCTCCGACGACATCCACAACCTGCGCCTCGCCACCGGCACGCCGAAGCTGAGCAGCGGTTTCGGTTCGTCCGCCATGGCCTCCTTCTTCACCCGTGAGACCTACAACTTCGACGACCGCTACCTCGCCACCTACACCTACCGCTACGACGGTTCGTCCAACTTCGGTCCGGACAACCGCTGGGCCGGGTTCCACTCCTTCGCCGCCAGCTGGCGCTTCACCAACGAGAAGTTCCTGCAGGACTTCAGCCGCGCCATCGGCCTGAACAACGGCAAGATCCGCGTGGGCTGGGGCCAGACCGGCAACGCCAACATCGGCGCCGGCGCCTGGGAGTCCGGCATGAGCAAGCTGCCGTCCGCCCTCGGCGACAGCCAGCGTCCCGCCAACATCTCCAACACCGGCGTCCACTGGGAGAAGCAGGAGCAGACCAACATCGGTCTCGACCTGAGCTTCCTGGACAACCGCATCAACCTGACGGTCGACCTCTACAAGAAGGTCTCCTCCGACATGCTGATGTCGATGACCCTGCCTTCCTACATGGGCACGCAGGGCAACGCTTCTTCCGCGCTCGCCGCGCCCAAGGGCAACTACGGCACCATCGAGAACAAGGGTATCGAGATCACCCTAGACACGCACCCCATCGACGGCCGCAACTTCGGCTGGGACAGCAACTTCCAGATCTCCTTCAACCGCAACCGCCTGGTCGCCCTGGACGGCAGCGCCAACGCGCAGCTCGTCGGCTACGGCCAGTGGAGCGACATCGTGTCCGTGACCGAGATCGGCGAGTCCCTCTACAACTTCTACGGCTACAAGGTCGTGGGCGTGTACAAGGACTTCGACGACATCATGAACTCCCCGAAGGCCGAGAAGTTCCCGGCGGACGGCGTGTTCAACCGCAACACCACCGTCTGGCCCGGCGACCTCAAGTTCGAGGACGTCAACAAGGACGGCGTCATCAACGAGCTCGACCGCACCAACATCGGTTCCCCGCTTCCGAAGTTCACCTTCGGCTGGACCAACACCTTCCGCTGGAAGAACCTCGACCTGAGCATCTTCCTCAACGGTTCCGTCGGCAACAAGGTGCTCAACTACAACATGATGGGCCAGGGCTACAACGGTCTCGTCCACATGAGCAGCACCTGGTACAACCAGCACACCAGCATCGCCGACCGCGCCCGGCTGGCGGCCATCGACCCGTCCAAGACCTACACCGGCAACGACAGCTGGCAGACGGACGTGGCCAACGTCCGCGTGGTCAACGGCGACACCAAGACCCCGCGTCCGAGCATCTCCGACCCCAACGACAACGACCGCCTGAGCGACCGCTACGTGGAGGACGGCTCCTACCTGCGCGTCAAGAACATCACCCTGGGCTACACGTTCCCCAAGCGGCTTCTCCAGAAGGTCAACATCGACAACATCCGCCTCTACGTGAACATCCAGAACCTCTATACGCTCACGAAGTACTCCGGCTACGATCCGGAAGTCGGTGCGTCCACGCAGGACTCCACCGGCCTGACCTTCGGCGTGGATAACGGCCGTTATCCTTCTCCGATGACCTGTTCCTTCGGCATGAACATCACTTTCTAACATGGAGGACGACAAGATGAAAACCATTATCAAGACTCTCTTCATAGCAGCCGCCGTCTGCACGACGGCAGTCTCCTGCAGCAAGTTCCTGGACCGTCCGGCCGAAGACAGCTACACGACGGCCAACTACTACCAGAACGACGCCCAGATGGAGCAGGCCGTGAACTACCTGTACAACTCCCCGTGGTACGACATCATCCGTTTCTACATCTACGGATCCGAGACCATGTGCGGCAACGTCTACCAGGGCCAGAACGCCTACTCCACCCTCACGGTCAACGGCACCGACCAGGACCTCAAGAACATGTCCTATTCGCTCTGGGCCGTCAACGCCCAGTGCAACACCGTGATCAACAACATCCGCAATTCCAGCGGCAGCGCCTCCAAGGCGGCGAAGGACAAGGCCATGGGCGAAGCGCTCGCCTGGAAGGCGATGGCCTACTTCCTGCTGGTGCGCACCTTCGGTGACGTCCCCATCATCCACGACAACACCGAGATCATCAAGGAAGCCAGCTACAACGACCAGTTCAAGGTCGAGAAGGCCGACGTCTACGAGTACATCGTGATGACCCTCGAGAAGGCCATGGAGCTTCTTCCGAAGGATGCCAACATCGGCAAGTACAACCGCATCGACTACTATGCCGCCGAGGGCCTGCTCGCAAAGGTCTACCTGACCAAGGCGGGCGTCTCCGGCACGCTCGACCAGGAGGACCTCCGCAAGGCCGCCCGCTACGCCAAGGACGTCATCGACAACTCCGGCCGCAGCCTGACCCCGAAGTACTCCGACATCTTCCGCCTCTCCCCGTCCGTATTCCAGCAGACCGGCGAGAACCTCATCTCCTGGCAGTGGTCTTCCACGACCGGCATCTGGACCGCGCAGAACTCCATCCAGAGCGACGTGGCCATGAGCGGTTTCAGCGAGTTCGGCGACATCTGGGGCGACTGGAAGGGCCCGAGCGTGGACCTGCAGGATGCCTTCGGCGTGTCCGCCGACGTCAACCCGGAGAACCGCGTCAACAAGGATGACCGCCGCGCGGCGACCATCATGATGTTCGGCGACCAGTATCCCTACTTCTGGGCGGATGCCGGCGGTTTCGACCTGTACCGCTTCTATTACGACAACGATTACTATTGCCCCGGCACGGAGGAGAACGCCTCCAACAAGCAGTGGTGCTGCCAGTCCGGCGCCAACTACGCCAAGCACCTCTTCGGCTGCGGCGCCGACCACCTCGCCGCCCTCGGCGTGAGCGCCGAGCGCATGTGCTACCAGCTTCCCACCCACATCCTGCGCCTGGCCGACATCTACCTGGTGTATGCCGAGGCCAGCCTGCTGACCGGCGACAGCGCCAGCGCCCTGACCTACGTCAACCTGGTGCGCGAGCGCGCCAACGCCCCGCTGCTGACCTCCGTCACCTTCGACGACATCTGGAAGGAGCGCCGCCTGGAGCTCGCCCTCGAGGGCGACCGCTGGTATGACTACGTCCGCCGTTCCTACTACGACATGGACGCCTGCATCGCCGAGCTCCTCGCCCAGCGCCGCTCCCACTGGGACGGTCTGGACGCCGTCTACAAGAAGTTCGTCACGGACGACTCCGGCAACTACGCCGGCCCCGGCGCCCATCCCTGGGACGCCGCCGGCATCACCTACAACGACGGCGAAGAGCTGGTCGATGTCAAGCCGTCCATGTTCACGGTCCCGTTCCCGACCGAGGACGTGGTCATGAACCCCAACGTCGCGTCTACCGCCGCACCCATCCATGTGGACGTCCGGGAGACCTTCACCTATGACTTTTAATCTCCGACCCGATGAAAGCAACGAAAAAATATATTGGATTCCTGCTGGGGGTCTTTGCGCTGGCCGCTTGTGACAGCATCGACTACCCCGACCGCTTCGTGCAGACGTCCGGTGTCCCGACGATCGATTTCATCCGCTATGCCGACAAAGACGTGATCATCACGCAGGCCAGCATGGAGGAAGTCATCTGCATCGTCGGCGACAACCTCACCAGCGTCCACGACCTCTATTTCAACGACCAGCCGGCCATCCTCAACAGCAGCTACATGACGGCCAAGACCCTGGTCGTGACCGTCCCGAAGACCGCGCCGGTCGAGCAGACCGACAAGATCTACTTCTACAACAAGGACGGCCAGTACACCACGTACGACTTCAAGGTGCTCGCACCCGCCCCGAAGATCGAGCGGATGAGCAACGAGTGGGCCGCCGTGGGCGAGAAGGTCACCATCACCGGCAACTACTTCATCGAGCCGATGACCGTCCAGTTCCCCGGCGCCGAGGCGACCGAGCTCTCCAACGTCACCGCCACGTCCTTCGACGTCGTGGTGCCCGAGGGCGCCCAGCCCGGCAAGGTCAAGGTCACGACCGCTTCCGGCACCGCCCAGTCCATCTTCATGTACAAGGACACCCGCGGCATGCTGTTCAACTTCGATTCCGACCCGCACCCGACCAACCACGGCTGGCACGCCCAGGTCATCGAGACCGACGCGACCGCGCTCGACGGCAATTTCCTGCGCCTCGGCGACCCGTCCGTGACCCTGGACGCCCAGGGCGGCTGGAACGACGGCAATTTCTCCTTCGAATACTGGCCGGGCGACTGGGACGATCCCGTCACCTATGCCGACAGCCCGCGCCTGACCGACTTCGCGGACTTCACGGGCTGGAAGAACATGGCCCTCAAGTTCGAGCTCTACATCCCCAGTTCCAATCCCTGGAAGTCCGGTGCGATGCAGCTGATCGTCGGAGGCGTGGACAAGATCACCGGCGGCGCAGCAGGCGCGACCGACATCTTCGGCAACATCCTCGGCGGCGCCAACAACACCTTCTTCAACGGCAACGAGCTCCCGCGCGGTATGTACGTGCCCTGGGCCGAGACCGGTTCCTTCGATACGGGCGACAAGTGGATCACCGTCGTGATCCCGTACAGCGACTTCGTCTATGGCGCCGACGGATCCAAGGCTTCCGGAGAACTGAAAGCCGACGACTTCTCCTCCCTGACCATCTTCGTCTGGGACGGCGGGAAGGAAGGTACCGAATGCCAGCCGGTCATCAAGATCGACAACATCCGCGCCGTTCCCATCAAATAATCAAACGGAGACCAGAAAATGAAAAAGATATTCCAACATACCCTGCTTGCAGCGGCCACCCTGGCCCTCGCCGCGCTGAACGGCTGCGTCCAGACCAAGCTGGACACAGACCAGTATTCCGGCACGGTCGCCCTGGCCGCCATCGCCCCCAACCCGGTGATGCGCGGCGGTGAGCTCCGCATCATCGGAAGCAACCTCGAGACCGTCACCGAAGTGCGTTTCGCCGGCGACGTGACCGTCACCGACATCACGACCATCGCCAGCGGCGCCCGCAGCGAGATCCGCGTGGTGGTCCCGGTCGAAGGCCCCGAAGTGGGCCCTGTGACCATCGTCACCGAAGCCGGCATCAAGGCGTCCACCCGCTTCGACCTGCAATACACCGAGCCGATCGTGATCGAGTCCTTCAGCCCCGCCGAGGCCCTCTCGGGCGACGAGATCACCATCACCGGCGAATACCTCAACACCGCCAAGGAGATCATCTTCGGCGGCGACGTGATCGTGACCGGGTTCGTGAGCCAGTCCCGCCACGAGCTCAAGGTCATCGTCCCTTCCAACGCGATAACGGGCCCCGTCATTGTGGGTGATGTCAACGAGATCGAGGACGAAAACACCATTCCCAACCGCGTGTACTCCGCGGAGGAACTGGTTATTGGCAACCCCACCGTGGTCAAGGCCGAGAAAGCCACCTACAAGAGCGGCGACGAGATTAGCGTCGCCGGCGAGCATCTCGACATGATCCAGGCCATTAACCTGACGGGTATAGCAGATGTCCCCTTCACCGTCGACGAGACGGGGTCCACTGTCGTGTTCAACCTTCCGGCCGCGGCGGGCGACGGCAACATCGTCCTCGTCTCCTATGCCGGCGTCGAGTTCGTCGCCGGCGAGATCGAGACCGTGACCGTGGCCGACCTGGCCGTCGCCTCCTGCGCGGCGGACAAGCGCTACAAGGCCGGTTCCGACGTCAAGGTCACCGGCTCCGACCTGGACCTCGTGACCAAGGTCGAATTCACCGGCGCCGAGGCCGAATGGTTCCTCGACGAGAACGGCGCGATCATCGCCACGATCCCGGCGACCGCCAAGGACGGCGTCATCACCGTGTCCCTGGCTTCCGGCAAGCAGGCCAACACCCCGGCCATCGAGGTGGTCAAGCCTGTCGCGGGCGCTACGGACGTGACCGCCGCCGTGGCCGGCAAGAGCCAGGTGAAGGTCAGCGGCACCGACCTCGACCTCGTGACCGACGTCAAGATCGGTGACAAGGCCCGGTCCTTCATCCCCTGCGAGTTCAGCCTCAGCGGCGCGGACCTCGTCGTGGACATCCCGTCCGCCGCCTACACTGGCCCCATCACGCTCACGGCCGCCAACGGCGACGAGACCGTCACGGGCGAGATCGAGGTCACCTACGACGAAGCGGTGTCCATCTCCTTCGACCAGAGCGAATACGCCTTGGGCAAGAACGTCTCCGTGAGCGGCTCCAACCTGCTCCAGATCGAATCCATGTCCATCAAGGGCAAGAAGGTCGTCAGCTACTCCCTGCGCGCCGACGACGCGATGGTGTTCGCCCTGCCCGACGGCATGGGTCCCGGCGTGTACCGCCTCGACCTCACGCTCGTCGACGGCAGCACCCTCACCTGGCCGGTCGCCTTCAGCGTGACCGCCCCCTACACGGAGACCGTGATCTGGGAAGGCTATGAGGACATGGGCAGCTGGTCCAACCAGCCGTACCTGGGCGCCGACGGAGCCTTCGCCGCGGAAGGCCTCGCCATCGGAGACATCGTCCGCATCTACTACACCCCGCTCGCCGACTGGTGGCAGTTCCAGATCTTCGGCGGACACTGGGAGGGAATGACCTTCCCGGAGCTGGGCGGAAGCAACACCGTGGCCGCCAACAACACCGAGGCGGGCGCACAGTTCTTCGCCTTCGAGGTGACGGCGGACAATTACGAGGTCCTCACGACGGTCGGCGGCTGGGGCGGCGCGCTGCTCACCCAGGGCGAGAACGTCGCGATCACCGGCCTGACCTTCCTGCACTTCGGTGCCACGGAGACGGTCATCTACGAAGGCCCGACCGCCCTCACCTGGGGCGACGACGGCCGCTTCGGCCTGGCGCTGAAGTACTTCGAGGACGCCGGAGCCGACTCCAAGCTGATCGTCTACTTCGAGCAGACGGCCAACTGGGGCCAGGTCCAGTTCAACGACGGCTGGTGGGGCAACGCCGACGTCTCCTTCCCGGAGATCGGCGGCGCCTACCTGACCACCGACAACGCCGGCGGCAAGGACGTCACGAAGATCGAGCTGACCGTCACGGCGGCCCTGCTGGACCACCTCAAGGCCTGTCCGGGCGACTACTTCGGCCTCAACACCGAGTACCGGGGCGACGGCCGCGTGGGCATGGTCATCCAGGGATCCGACTGGATCATCACCAAGATCGCCATTCAGTAGCACTTATTCATTCCGGAGGGAGCTGACCCTCCCTCCGGGATCCTATTTCGGGCCCGTCCTGAAGTAATTATGAATTCTTTGCGTATATTCACGCAAGGAATCTACCCAACCCGTCTATGTGTATGAAGAAAAGACTGTTCCTCTACGCCCTGCTGGCAGGGCTCCCCTTCCTGGCCCTTTCCTGCGGGGAGAAGCCGGACCCCAAACCGGACCCTGCCCCTGCGCCCACGGCCATCATCCTGAGCATGGAGTCCGTCTCCCTGCCGGCGGCTGCCGCCGAAGCCCGGACGCTCACCGTCACGGCCCCGTTCCGGCCGGTCGTGAGCGGCGTCCCTGGCTGGGTCACCTGGAAGGACGGCACCTACGACAACTACAAGATCACCTATACCTTCTCCGTGGCGGCCAACACCGCCTACCAGCCGCGCAGCGCCGCCATCAAGATCCAGTCGGGCGGCCTGGTCAGGACCTTCACCGTGGAGCAGGAAGCCGCCGAAGTGCCCCAGACCAACGTCTATCCCACCCCGGGCACCAACCGCGCCTGGACGATGATGCAGGCCCTCGGCCCGGGCTGGAACCTGGGCAACCAGCTGGACGCCTACATCAACTGGACCAGCGACCGCAAGGACTATCCCGACGAGACCTGCTGGGGCAACCAGAAGGCCACGCAGGCCACCTTCGACGGCGTCAAGGAAGCCGGCTTCAAGAGCGTCCGCATCCCCGTGAGCTGGCTGCGGATGATCGGCCCCGCGCCGGACTACAAGATCGACCAGGCCTGGATGGACCGCGTCTATGAAGTCGCGGAATACGCCCACAAGGCCGGCCTCAACGTCATCGTCAACACCCACCACGACGAGAACCACGGCAGCGACACCCACTGGCTGGACATCAAGAACGCCGCCAAGGACGCCGACCTCAACGCCGCCATCAAGGCCGAGATCAAGGCCGTCTGGACCCAGATCGCCGAGAAATTCAAGGACTGTGGCGACTGGCTCATCCTGGAGGGCTTCAACGAGCTCAACGACGGCGGCTGGGGCTGGAGCGCGGAGTTCCGCGCCGACCCCGCCAAACAATGCGGCATTCTCAACGAATGGAACCAGGTCTTCGTGGACGCGGTACGCGCCACGGGCGGCAACAACGCCACCCGCTGGCTGGGCGTGCCCACCTACGCGGCCAATCCCGAATACACCACCCACTTCACGCTGCCCAGCGACCCGGCCGGCAAGCTGATGCTCTCCGTGCACTTCTACGACCCGTCCGACTACACGATCGGCGAGCAGCAGTATGAGGAATGGGGCCACACCGGCACCAAGGGCAAGAAGGCCGACTGGGGCGACGAAGACCACGTCCGCGAGGTCTTCGGCAAGCTCTGGAAGAACTACGTGGAGCAGGACATCCCCGTCTATGTCGGGGAATACGGCTGCTCGAAGCGCGACAAGTCCAAGACCCGCGCCTGGGCGTTCTACAAATACTATCTGGAATACGTCGTCAAGGCGGCCAAGACCTACGGCCTCCCCTGCTTCCTCTGGGACAACGGGGCCGCCGGCGTGGGCCGCGAGCAGCACGGCTACATCGACCACGGCACCGGCAAGCCGCTGGACAACGCCAAGGAGGTCCTCGCCGTGATCCGGAAGGCATGGAACACCGAAGACGCTTCCTACACCCTGGACACGGTGTACGCCTTCGCTCCGTAAAATCAAGTTTCCCATGATACAATCCATTCTACCTAAATCCTGGCTGGCGGCAGCCTGCAGCCTGCTGGTATCAGCAGGCTGCGCTTCCGCGCCAGCCGAACCGGCGCAGCGCCTGCGGGATGCGGCCGCCGCCGGCACCCCTCTCTACGGCCATCAGGACGA
>JAFYZZ010000045.1 GCA_017548445.1 Bacteroidales bacterium
AATGGGAAGCAGCTACGTAGGGCTGCTTCCACAACCATACAAACTCAAGAATAAACTGGAACAAATGAGCCTCTGAACCGCCGGGTAAAATGTACAAACAACTTTACGAAAAAAAGTACAAAGAATGTTTGCTTATTACACGCTTGCGGAGCTGGGATATAGCACCGTCCAGTTCGGCATCCAAACGCCGGACCAGGGCGACGCCGTCGTTGTCTGTCTGGTAGACATAGGAAATCTCTTTCTTGATCCGCTGGATGGCGTCCGACTCGCGCATTCCTCCTCGCTCTCTCCACCAGAACGTGCTCCGGAGTTCACCCAGCTGGCGGAGACGGTTCACCCGTTCGCGAGTGTAAGTCTCTCGCTCCTTGGCAACAAGATCTTCCATCTCCCGAAGGCGGTTTTCCTGTCCGCTGATCAGTTGCGCCTTTTCTGCATTTTCCTCCTGGACTTTCTCCAACTCCTCCTGCATCTGCTCACGCAGATCGATCAGCCGGTCACGCTCGATACGAATCTTGCTCTTGTGCAGGAGCAGGAAAAGGACCAGGGACAATAAAGCGAAGAAGACGCCACCGGCAAGGAGCAACGCCAACTGAAACCTTTCCTGAAAACTCTTCGCCTGTCTTGCGGCTTCGTCGCGCAGAGCCTGCGTGACAGAATCCTCAAGTGTCTTCTGAATATATTCGGACTCGGATTGATAGACTTCCGCCTGCGCCCAATAGGCCGTTTGATAATCTTCCCGAGCCAACGCAATCTTGGCCAACCAGATCAGAGCCGTATAACGATCCGTCCCTTCAAATGATTCTAACTGAGAAAGGATCGGGGTTGCTGCCGCATGGTTCCCCAGCAACTCCAGGGCATACGCATATGCGCCCGCTTCAGAGACAGTAAACCCACCTGTGAATTCCAGATACCGATTCAGTAGCGTGATGGCACCCGCCGGGTCCGCATGAGGCTGTTCAACCTTCATCTGTGCATAATCTGACAAAAATGAGGGCGCAAGAGCCGGGATATCCTCAAAATATGGTATCGCCAGACGAAACACCGAGTCCGCCAATGCCCATTTCTGCTGAGCATGATATACACAAGCCAGCGTGCCCAAGGACGATCCGGTTAAAGGATCGTCAATCCGTTTGAACAGTTCGACTGCCTTTTCTGCGTACTCCTGCTCCTTTGCCCGATTATACACAGCGTTATATACAGCCCGCTGCGAAAGATAGAGCAGCCCCAGCGCGTGCAGGTCCTGCACCTTGTCAGCATACGTCTCCGCCTGCGAGAACGCGATGGCGGCTTCATTCACATTTCCCTGATTCAACTGTAAACCACCTCGGTAAAACCAGAGCTTTAATTTCTCGTCCGGAGAACCGTGCCTGGAAAACCAGTCCGCATCAGGATCGAGCAGTCCCGGGATCGTGGTGTCGTCATAGCATTTGGCCTGCGCCATCGTCCGCAACAAAGCGTATCGCGCCTTCAAGCGTTTCGTCCGTAGAATCGTAGTATCCAGCGACTGAAGCACCGTTCGGGCACTGTCGGGCGCGTCGTTGATAAAGCTTTCCACATCATTCAAGACAGTATCGACTTGAGAAACAGGACGGCAGGCGGCAAACACTGCCAGGCACAAGACCAGCAAAAAGGCAAGGGGGCGGAAACGGATACTCATCACTTTCGAAAATCTTTCGAAAGTTACGCATTTCCCCCCGGACAAACAAAAAGACATCTGCCGGGCAATTCCCGGTAGATGTCTTTAAATGCGGTTCTTGGGAACCTGAAGCAATCTGCTAAAAAATAGTATAGGCAGGAACAGGTATGATTAACCAGGGATTGGATTCATCATAAATAAAGCCCGCACGATAGCGCCCAAACCCGTCGAGTTTGAGGAAAATCTGCCACTGACCGCTGGTTAAAGGGAAAGACACGAGCAAATCTTGCACGTAACCGCTATACAATGCGGCACCCGATTCTCCCGTCGTAAGGTTCCTTACCGTAACGCTCCTAATAGGAAGCTGATGATCAAGCCTGATCATAAGGCCTTCTGAACATACATGTAAACGCGCAGAAACCGTCTGATTTGTCGTTTCATTTTTAAAAGACATCTGCTGTGCCTGTTGCGGAATCGGTTTCGAATTCGGAACCTTGATTACCATCACGGGAAGCGTGCCATTATTGGGGGTATCATCCATCAGCGGACGTGCAAGAATAACAGACCCCACGACAGCCATTAAAAAGAGAAAAAAAGAAATTATTATTTTCATGTGTTTGTATGATTTGTGTGTTGCAAAGTTACAAAGCGCCATGGCGTTATTCCAAATATAAAACTTTTTATTTTCTAACAACAGGCACTATTGCAAACACTTCACAAATAACTCACAACCAGATAGTTCTGCGCAAAATTATCGCATCTTTCAGGTTAATCGGTTCTAACAAAAAAAGACCTCGCCAGGGAAAAGCCGGAGCGAGGTCTATGAGAATCAATTAATTCGCTTATTCGTGCCGAGCGAAGCGCTGTTCGGCCAGGGCTTCGTATTTCGTGCCGTCTGCAGGGCGCCAACCCAAAAAGAAAAGGGCGGCCCCCAGGAGGTCGCCCCACGCGCTCATAGAAGTTTAAGTCAAATAGATTTTTATGCGTATGTAGAACATCCTGATGAGGGATCGTTTTTAAAAGCAGAAAATCGTAGTCAGCATCAGTTATTGTTCGAAAGCAAAGATAAGTGGCGCTTTCCGCAAAAGCAAAGAATCGGGGGTGCGGAAATCTTACACAGACATTCTTTCAATCAGCTGATAATCAGCTTATTATGCGCCGCCGCGAAAGATGAAAGAATCGCGATTTCTTACAAAATAGAATAACCGCCTGATTATTAGGCGGTTAGCAATTCCCAAAAAATGGTCGTTTGTAAGAATCCCGGAGCATAATAAGTGTAAGCGGGCAATAAGTCAAAATGAGGCCGACCCCCAAAAAGTCGACCTCATACTAAAGAATCATCCACAGATTCCAGTTGTGCAGTCACCTCCTGGTACAATACTCGAGATGCATACACCAACGAAACAGCCGCCATCCGGTATAACTATCTCATGTCTCTCCTCGTTCTCCTCGTCTTTTTTCTTTTTCTTACCTCCTGCAATCACTGCAAGTTCAGCTTCCCGGATGGTTCCTTCAGGGACAAGATCAAAAATGCTTTTTCTCATGGTTTAAATTATTACTTCGCCTACTTGTATCGGGCTAACGGCTTTCCCGAGAGTTACAGAACTCTTATTATCAATATGATTACGCCTTAAACCGGCACGTCACCGGTTCCTGAAGAGCGAGCGGATCGGCTGGATGAAGCGCTCGATGAGCCGCAAATCTTCCGTGATGATTTCCGCCGTACCGTCCATGTCCTGGACAAAAGGAAATTCTCTCCGGTAAGTGCTCTCCAAGCCATTGGACAAAGACACCACCACAGTGTAGCAGAGGCCCGCGTCCGTATTCTCCGGGACCTTTGAGATGGACGCGACCCGCCCCTTCAGGATTCCATATTCCATGAAAGGGAAGCCATTGAGTTTGATATTGACTTCCTGCCCGACGTTTACCTTTCCGAAACCGGCGGAAGGGACTTTGAGCCGGCCCTGGACAATCATCCCGCCTTCAGGAGAGACGCTGGCAATCAGGTCGCCGGCCGTGACATGCTGGCCACGGTTCCAGACATTCTGAAGGGAGACAATCCCATCGTAAGGCGCAATAATCGCATATTGTTCCTTCCACTGGGCAATCTGGGCCGCCAGGGTGTTTTTTGCCTGGGATATACGCCGCCCGTACTCGGCCACCTCGGTTACGCGCTGCGTCTCCAGTTCCATTATCTGCTGCTCGAGCTGGATCCGGTTCAGGCGGGCATTGGCCATCGTCGCGTCAAAGGAGGCCAGAGAATTCCGCTTGGACAGGAGAGCCTTCTGGGCCTCGTCGTATTCCGCCTGCGAAATCGCTTTCCGCGAAAGGAGGAGAGAATCGCGACCCGCAGAACCCCGCTCCAGCTCATAGTCCTTCACGATTGTCTCGCGCTGGACCTCGAGTTTGCGGTAGTATTCTTTTGCGCTCCGGACCTGATCCGCAAGAAGCATTTTCTTATGCCCGATCAGGTCGATCCTCGTATAATCCGCATAATCCGACAAGGCGGCGATGTAGTTGATCCAGGCCGGCTGAATCTCTCCAAGTTCATAGTCGGGCCATCTTTCCGGTAGTTTCGCCGCAGCGCTGTCCGCCAGGAACGCCTCCACCGAGATCACATCACCATAATCCGCGGCATTGGCCACTAAGGCCAACAGCTGCCCCTTCTTTGCGACTGAGCCATCACGCACATAAACCGAGTCCAAAGTCCCGGTGTATTTTGCAATCAGATCCGAATGAGGATTATCAGAGGTGAGTTTCACAACACCCGTGACCGTCTGGGGATACTTTATGAAATAGCTGGCCACAATAAATCCCGCGAGAATCAGCATCAGGACGGTTATGCCCCATCGCAGGATCCACGCAGGCTGGCGACCCATGATTTCCTGAACCTCGTCGCTATGGGATGTGGTGTATGTGTTCTCTTCCATATCAGTTCCCGAGTTCAAGCTGATTCTTCACAAGTTCATAATAATACCCCTTTCTCGCCGATAGCTCGGCATGAGTACCTTCCTCAACAATGCTTCCGTTGTCCAGGACAACGATATTGTCCGCATTCTTCACCGTACTCAACCGGTGCGCAATAATGACGACCGTCTTGTTCTCAAACAAACGGTCCAGACGCTCCATGATCACCTTCTCGTTGTTTGCATCCAACGAGTTCGTCGCCTCGTCGAAAAACAGATACGGGCTGTTTTTATACGCCGCACGCGCAATGAGTATCCGCTGCTTCTGGCCGACACTGAGCCCGTGTCCATCCGCGCCTATCTCGGTATTGTACCCTAGCGGCAGCTTCTCTATCCATTCACGGATGTTGGCGACTTCCGCCGCCTCCCGGACCCGTCGCATATCCGGCGTCGCATCACAAAGGGCAATGTTCTCCGCTATGCTGTTCGAAAAGATGTACCCTTCCTGCATCACGCAGCCGCACTGCCTGCGCCAAGCGCTCTCGCTATAGTTTTTGACTTCAGCCCCGCCCAACGAGACCGTCCCTTCTACCGGAGAATAAAAGCCGAGCATCATCTTCATCATCGTCGTCTTGCCACTTCCGGATGCGCCCACGATGGCCGTCACCTTGCCATGCGGAATTTTGAAGGAGACATTGTCAAGGACCTTCGGGGAATGCGGGCCCTCGTACTGGAAGGTGACGTTGCGGAACTCCAAGCCCGCATCCGCCGGGATGTCGCATATCTTATCCTGCCCGACCGGCTCCTCATCCTCGCGATTGTGTATCTCGCCGAGACGCTCCATGGAGATATTCGCATCCTGGTACTCCCGCGCAAACGATATGAACTGGCTCACCGGCGCGTTCAGCTGGCCGATAATATAGGTAAGGGCCGTCATCATACCGAGGGTCATATTGCCGTCGATGACGGATTTTGCGGCAAGGAACGAAATGAAGATATTCTTTGCCTGATCGATAAAGGTACCGCCGACCTGTTGCGCCTGCGACAGCGAGAGGCCCTTGATGCTGATCTTGAACAGCTTCGCCTGGATGCGCTCCCACTCCCAGCGCTTCTGCTTCTCGCAATTGTTCAGCTTGATGTCCTGCATGCCTCCGATCAGCTGCACGATGTTGCTCTGGTTGTTGGCGGCCTCCTGGAAGCGCATATAATCAAGCTTGCGGCGCCACTTGAGAAAAGCCAGCACCCAGCCGACATAGAGCGCGGAGCCAAACAGAAAGATTCCGAGTATCCAAAGGTTATATCCTCCGAGAATGGCCCCATATATGATCAGGAGCACGACGGCCATCACGATGCTCAGCAGGGAACTCGTAAGGAAATCCTGGATTCTGTTATGGTCTTGAATACGCTGCATGATGTCTCCGGTCATCTTGGCGTCAAAGAACGATATCGGCAGGCGCATCAGTTTCGCAAGGAAGTCGGAAATCAGCGAAATGCTGACCCGGGCCGTCATATGCAGCATCAGCCAGTTGCGTATCAGGTCATTCGCCAACTGGCCGACAACGATCAGCAACTGGGCGACCAGCATCGTCTTTACGAATCCCAGCTTGCCCAGCGTTACACCCTGGTCCACCACAGACTGGGTGATGAATGGCAGCAGCAGGCTCAAAAGGCTCGCAACAAGCATTGCCAGGAGTATCTGGACCAGGCTCTTCTTGTGCGGCCTGAGATACTTGACAAGATGCGTAAGCGTAAATCTCGTGTCCTTTTCCTGCTGCTCTCCATCCTTTTGCTCGTAAAACGCCGGCGCCGGTTCAAGGAGCAGGGCAACTCCTTTACCCGGCTCGCCATCCACTCCGCGAGCCTCTATCCACGACTTCAGGAAGGCTTCTTCAGAATACTTCAGAAGCCCCGAAGCGGGATCCGAAACACACACAGACCACGTCCCCCGCTTCCTGGCGACCTTGTATACCACGACGAAATGATTCTGGTTCCAGTGGACGATACAAGGGAAGGGTGCCTCTTCACGGAATTGCTGCCACGAAAGCTTGACGGCCCTCGAATGGAAGCCGAGCGACTCCGCAGCATCAGAAAGGCCTAGGAAATTGGACCCGGTGCGGGTTTTATAACACAGTTTCCTTAATCTATCGAGAGAATACTCTCTTCCAAAATGCTTGGCAACGATCCGCAGACAGGTAGGGCCGCAGTCTGTAGTATCGGATTGGGAATAATGGACAAATCCAGCCATATCGCGCAAGCAATTTAATGATGCAGGTCGGAAACTACATTACGTTAACGAAGGGCGGCGCAAAAGAGCACCGGGGATCGGGATAGTCGCTGTTCTCTTCTCCATATCCCTTGAGGATATCCGCAATGCATCTGTTCGGATACTGTTCACACTCATCCCACAGCTTGCAGGTCTTACAAACACTCTTGTCTCGCAGCTCGCTCTTATCCCGGAATGCCAGTTTCAAGGCTTTGTCCGAATTCCAGATATCGGGAATGCTGTCTTTCGTTACGTCGCCAATAATGTATTTCGGCTTCCAGTAGAGCTGTTCGCAAATGGTCACTTTCCCATCGGGCAATATGACCATATGGGAATAATTGGCCGAGCATCTGGAGCCCGGGAAATCCCGACTGCCCGTCGAGCATTTGAAATACTCCCGGTTGTTCTCTTTCACCCAAAGGATATTGCAGTTCTGCAAACGTTTGTGCAAAACATTTGTAACCCAGTCGTCTATTACCCCGATCTGTTCTTCCGTGACTTTGATCTTATCGAAATCACACCTCGAATACAGAGACCTGAAAGCCAGGCGAATCTCCCACCGGGTAATCATTTTCTTTGAATTCAGGAACTCGTATAAACCTTTCAAAGAATCCAAGGATTCATTGTACTTTGTAATTACCGTCGCAATCTGGTATTTGATCCCGTACTGCTCCAGCAAATCGATCGTATGGACTATTTTGTCCCTATAATCCGGGCGGACGTTCAAAACGGTTGACAGGATATCCGCGTCAAATGAATCCAATGATATCTGCAACTGAATGCCATACTTTTTAAATTGCTTGATCTGCTCCTCGGTCAGAGGGACTTTCGTGGACAGCAAGTCCGGCTTATATCCATTCTCAGCCAGCAGATCCAAGAGTTTAGGCCAGTCTTTATAGATGAAAATCTCACCTCCGGTTATGTCAAAGGAGTCAATATTATTCCTCTTTGCGTCGGTGACGATTTTCTCGACCATATTCCACGGCATCGTCGGATGCGCCACCGTTTTGTCCGCATAGCAATACAGACAATTGGTAGCACACGTGTTATTGATCATAAAGACGACGCCAAATGGCGATGAAAACGGTCTATGCCTTCTTAAATCAACCTCTTTATAAACAAACTGCTCCGGCGAATACTCGACAACAGGCATTTCCTTGATTTCCTCCGGTGCCGAGAGCAAAAGATTGGGAGGGAATGCACTGACCGTGCTGTCAAAGTCAATCATTACGGGCTCTTTTGAGTCCAGCCGCTGAATCAAATCTTTTACCTTATCCTCCCCGATCCGCAAAAAAGAGGCGACGTCTTTTATGGCTTCCTGCTCCTCAACAGGCTTAGAGAAAAAAGAAAGGACCATAGCATATATAGGATGGATTGTCGATCGCCACCCGGGCCGTGCACCAAACTTTTCAACACTGTTTCTCTCCGGCCCTATAATGTATGTTCTTTTTGTATCGTGTTTTAACTTATAGAAGTGATTCAAGACTAACATAAACCATGCAATTTAAACGAGGTCGGCTCCCGAAAAACCAAGAGCCGGCCTCTGACGATAAGTACTATTTCTAGCCAGCGATTCCGGAAGTGCAAACTGCACCGCCATCACAGTAATCAGTGTTGATTCTCTTGGAACAAATGCCGCTGACGCAACCGTCTTGAAGCATAACCTGGCTGCTGACTTTCGCGAGTTCGTTCTTTCCACCACCTGCGATGTTAGCAAGTTCAGACTCCTTGATGGATGCATCAGGGACAAGATCAAAAATGTTCTTACTCATAGTTTTAATAATAATTGCTTTGCCTACTTGTATCGGGCTGACGGCGATCCCGCGAGTTGCGCAACTCTTTTTATTAAGATTTCTATAGTTCGAAGGAGGATTTGTGGTTTAGACGTAGATAAAGTTACGGGGCGTTCCGCGCAAAATCCAAAAATGGGCGTTTCAGAAATCTTACACGGCCAAAAACGAAACAACTGACAATCAGCTATTTACGCGGGGCTCTACGGGGTGTAAGGCGCAGCGTTTCTTACAAAAAAGAAAACCGCCTGATTTACAGGCGGTTAATAACGGTCCCAAAAGGGCCGTTTGTAACGGAAAGTAAAAGGCAGGGGGTCTCCCTGCCTTTTACTCGTGACTGGCGAAACGCTGTTCGGCCAGGGCTTCGTATTTCGTGCCCGGGCGGCCGTAGTTGGCGTAGGGGTAGATGGAAATGCCCCCGCGCGGGGTGAAGAGACCGGTAACTTCGATGTACTTGGGGTCCATCAGGGCGATGAGGTCCTTCATAATGGTGTTGACGACGTCTTCGTGGAAGTCGCCGTGGCTGCGGAAGCTGAAGAGGTAGAGCTTGAGGCTCTTGCTCTCCACCATCCGGACGTCGGGGATGTAGCTGATGCGCAGCTCGGCAAAGTCCGGCTGGCCCGTGATCGGGCAGAGGGTCGTGAACTCCGGGCAGTTGAAGCGCACCCAGTAGTCGTTGTCACGGTGCTTGTTCTCGAAGGTCTCGAGCACGCCGGGATCATAGTCCTGGCTATAGGCGGTCTTGCGGCCGAGAGCCTGCAGGCCATCTTTCGTTCTGTCCATAAGCTATTGGATTTCGCTGATTTTGAAAGGATTGTAGGAAATTCCCCGATCCAGGGCATCCACGCCTTCGGAACGCTTGGTGTACTTGACGAACCAGGCGGTCAGCGGCAGGATGACGATCTCGTAGAGGACCTTGGCGCAAACCTGGGTCAAGGCGAGCTGGAGCGCCGCATTGAGGGGCATCACGCCCCAGAACACGATCGGGAAGAAGATGAGCGAGTCGGCGAGTTCGCCGCCGACCGAGGAGAGGATGGCGCGCACGCCGAAGAGCCTGCCGCCGGAGCGGACCTTCATCCGGCTCATGATCCACGCGTTGACCGTGGATCCGACCAGGAAGGCGAGCAGCGAGGCGGCCGTGGTCTTGGGAACCATCGCGAAGAGGCTGTTGAAGCTCTCCGCCACGGGCTTGCTGCCGTCCTGGAGGGGTTCGGGCAGCCAGCAGACGATCTGGGCCATCAGCGCCACGAAGGCGCTGAGAATGAATGCGAGCCAAATGACGAAGCGCGCCTTGCGGTAGCCATAGACCTCGGTGATGCAGTCATTGAGGATGTAGGACACCGGGAACAGCAGGACGGCGCCGGAGAGCTGCAACGGCAGTCCGGCCACCTGCCAGAGGCGCGGAACGAAGAAATTGGATGTGATGAGGCAGACGATGAACGTGACTGCCATCACCAGGAATCTGGTGCTGAAAACGTTTGACTTTTCCATGCTTGTTTTTAACGTGGTTTCAAGAACACAGGGTCCGCCGCCTGTCAAGTCCGGCGGCGGATCCCCTATAATAAACTAACTAAACTTCGACGGAAGTGCTGAACTCCTGGAGGAAGCGCATATCGTTCTCGAAGTAATGGCGCAGGTCATTGACGCGCCACTTGAGCATCGCGATGCGCTCCAGGCCCATACCGAAGGCGAAGCCGCTGTATTTCTTGGAGTCGATCCCGCTCGCCTCAAGGACGTTGGGATCCACCATACCGCAGCCCAGGATCTCCAGCCAGCCCGTGCCCTTGCAGATGTTGCAACCCTTGCCGTGGCAGATGTTGCAGCTGACGTCCACCTCGGCGGACGGCTCGGTGAAGGGGAAGAAGGACGGCCGCATACGGATCTCGGTCTCGGGACCGAACATCTCGCGGGCGAACAGGAGGATGGCCTGCTTGAGGTCGGCGAAGGTCACGCCCTCGTCGATGTAGAGGCCCTCGGCCTGGTGGAAGATGCAGTGCGCGCGGGCGCTGATGGCTTCGTTGCGGAACACGCGGCCCGGGCAGATGACGCGGATGGGAGGATTCTTCATCTTCTCCATCGTGCGGACCTGCACGCTGGAAGTGTGCGTGCGGAGCAGCAGCGGGTTGGGGTGTCCGACGGACACGAAGAACGTGTCCTGCATATCACGCGCCGGGTGGTTCGGGGGGAAGTTGAGCGCCTCGAAGACGTGGTAGTCGTCTTCGATCTCCGGACCCTCGGCCACGTCATAGCCGAACTTGCGGAAGATGTCGACGATCTCCTGCCGCACGATCGAGACCGGATGGCGGGAGCCCAGGTCGAGCGGGTCGCCGGGCATCGTGAGGTCCTGCTTCGGACCTTCGTTGCCGCCCTCTTCGCCCAAGGATTCGCGGAGATTCTTGATCGTGTCCTCGGCGATGTTCTTGAGCTCGTTGAGCGTACGGCCGAATTCGCGCTTCAGATCCTTGTCCACGGTGCGGAACTCCTCGAAGAGTGCCGTGATCTCACCTTTCTTACCAAGGAAGCGCACCCGCGCCTCTTCAACCTCTTTCTGCGTCTTGCATTGGAGCTCCTTCAGCTCCGCAAGGACCTTGTCGATATCTTCTCTTTTCATAATGTGCTAGTTACGTTTGGCGGCGCGCTTGTCGCGGGCTTTCTTTTCGCGCGCGGCGCCGGTCTTGAGATACTTGGCCCACTGCTCCTCGTTGAAGACCTTCTGCAGGGAGACATAGATCTGCTCGGCCCATTTGTCCTGCACCTGCTGATAGACGTCGGTGTTGTTGCGCTTGGCGGCACGCAACGCCTTCAGTTCCTGGCTCAGCGCGGTGTAGTCGTGGGTCAGGATGGAGTCCACATAGAACGATTGCCAGTCTTCCAGACGCAGCACGCCCTCGTAGTTCTCGACCGTCTTATCGACGATCTCGCGAAGCTGCTTGAGCTCTTCCTCTTCGGTCTGCGGCTGCTGTGCGCCGGCCGCGAACGGCAGGAGCAGCAGGGCGGCAATCCCGAAAATTTTTATAGCTTTGTATCTCATAAGCCTGCAAATTTATAAATAAAAGATAAAATGCGAAAATTTCTATGCACCCTCCTGGCCGTGACGGCCTTCGCCGCCGGCCGGACGGACGCATGCACCAACGTCATCGTCAGCCCCGGCGCCAGCGCCGACGGCTCCAGCATGGTCTCCTACGCCGCCGATTCCCACGGCCTCTTCGGTGAACTCTATTTCCGCCCCGCGGGCCGTTTCGCCCCGGGCAGCCCCCTCGCCATCCGCGAGTGGGACACGGGCAAGCCGATGGGCGACATCGCCCAGGTCGCGCGCACCTGGCAGACCGTCGGCAATATGAACCAGCGCCAGCTGATCATCGGCGAGACCACCTGGGGCGGCCGCGAAGAGCAGGTCAACCCCGACGGCATCATGGACTACGGCTCCCTGATCTATATCACCCTGCAGCGCGCCACGACGGCGCGCGAGGCCATCCAGACCATCGTGGAGCTGGCCAACACCTACGGCTACCCTTCCGAGGGAGAGTCCTTCTCGATCGCCGACCCGCAGGAAGCCTGGGTGATGGACCTCGTGGGCAAGGGCGCCCAGAAGGGCATCGTGTGGGTGGCGCGGCGCGTGCCGGACGGCTACATCTGCGCCCACGCCAACCAGGCCCGCATCACGCGTTTCCCGCTGGACGACCCGGACAACTGCCTCTACGCCCCGGACGTGATCAGCTTCGCCCGCGAGCAGGGCTGGTATGAGGGCGAGGACGCGGATTTCAGCTTCCGCGACGCCTACAATCCGCTCGATTTCGGCGGGGCCCGCGCCTGCGACGCCCGCGCCTGGAGCGCCTTCAACATCCTCTGCGACGGCGTCTTCACCTACGAGGAGAACGGGCAGGAGGTCTCCCGCCCCGCCGCCGACTGGCTGGACTACGCGATGGGCTATGACCTGCAGAGCGAGATGCCGCTCTTCGTCAAGCCGGCCCGCAAGATCACGGTCAAGGACGTGGCCGATGTGATGCGCGACCATTTCGAGGGCACCCCGATGGATATGACCACCGACATCGGCGCGGGCGGCAATGGCCTGCCCTACCGCTGGCGTCCGATGAACTTCACCGTGGACGGCAAGACCTACCTCAACGAACGTGCGATCGCCACGCAGCAGACGGGCTTCTGGTTCGTCGCACAGGCGCGCGGCTTCCTGCCCGACGAGGTCGGCGCCCTGATCTGGTTCGGCTGCGACGACGCGGCGACCTCCTACCTCACGCCGATCTACGCCAACCTCACCAAGGTCCCCGAGTGCCTGCGCGAAGGCAACGGCAACCTGCTCCACTACAGCCCCACCTCCCAGTTCTGGATGTGCAACCGCGTGGCCAACGCCTGCTACAAGATGTACGACCGGATGGCGCCGGTAGCCCGCGCGGCAGCGGACCGCTTCGAGCGCGACCAGCTCGAGCGCGGCATCCCGCAGATGGACGCGAAGTTGAAAAAGCTCGTCGAGAAAGGCCGTCTGCGCAAGGCGCGCAAAATGATGACGAAATATAGCGTGGAGACCGCCCAGACGCAGTTCGCGGCCTGGACGAAGCTCGAAGAGACGCTGCTCGTCAAGTTCATCGACGGCAACATCAAGGCGCAGGCCGAGGACGGCTCCTTCCTGCACACGGAATACGGCGCCGGGTTCCCCGACAAGCTCGAATACGGCGGCTACAACGAGATCTGGAAGCGCGCCGTGTCGCGTGACCCGCACGCTCCCGTTCTCGAGAGCAAATAGAATTCTTATTCCGTCCAGATGACGGACTGGACCGCCCGCGCCGGGATGCGGCACGCGACGGAGTGTTTGTCCGTCACGAAACAGACCTGCGCCTCCGATCCGCCCTCGTTGAGGATCAGGGCGGCGTAGGAGCCGTCCGGATTGCGATAGACCTGGTAGGTCAGGCCCGCCGCCTTGTAGCCGCTCGTCCCGAGCCGGACGGCGCCGGGTAGCAGGACCTTGGAGCAGTGCGCCACGTCGTAGAAGTGGGAATTGCGCACCACCGAGGCCAGCGAATAGTCGTCCGCAGCGATGGACACGGCGCCGTAGCAGGTGCTGCACCCGCGCGGGCGGAACGGCTTGCCCTGGTAGTCCAGCATCAGGTTCCAGAGCGTCACGCCCTTGCCGTAGCGGCCCAGCGTGCCGAGGAAGATGTCGCGGAAATCGTTGATCAGGCAGTCCTCGAAGCTGTAGTTCCAGGTGCCGATGGAGGCTTCCGTGAAATAGATTTCCTTGTCCGGGAAACGGGCGTGCACCCCGTCCAGGACGGACACGTTGCCGCCGTAGTTGTGCCAGGCGGAGCCGGCCACGTAGCGGTTGGCTTCCGGATCCTCGAAGATGTGGACCGGGTAGTCCTGCTGGCCCGACTGGCCGTCGTAGCTGTAGTTGTGGTCGAACACGAGGACCTTGGTCTTCAGGCCCGCGGCCGCGAAGGCCGGGCCGACCGCCCATTTGATGAAATTGCTCTGCTCCTGCCAGGACATATAGGTGGACATCGAATTGCCGCGGTTGAGCGGCTCGTTCTGCAGGGTCACGGCCATGATCGGATAGCCGCGGCGCTCCATCTCCCGGACCCACCGGACGAAATACTGTGCGTAATCGCCATAATACGCCTCGCCGAGATGGCCGGCATACCACTGGTTGTGGGGCGTCCTGCCGTCCTCGCCGACCTTCATCCAGAGCGGGGCGCTCCACGGGGACGCGATGATCTTGACGGCCGGATTGATGGCATATATCTCATCGAGGATGGGGAACAGGTACTGCTCATCCAGCGGATGCGCGGCGAAATGCTCCAGGCCCGGTTCGTCGCACCAGGTGAATTCGTCCATCGAGAAGTCGGAGCCGCCGATGCAGACGCGGATCAGCGAGGAACCCATCCCGGTCTCGCGGTCGAAGACCTCGCGTAGAAACTCCTTGCGGTCTTCGGCGCTCATCTTGAGCAGGTTGTAGCAGCTGGCCTGCGTGATCGCGAGGCCGAAGCCGTCCACGGCCTGGAAGGTCTCGCCGGTCAGCGTGACCCGGAAGGCCGCCGCGGCGCCGGGGCGCATCAGGCGGATGCTGCTCTGCTCGAAACGCTGGCCGGCAACGGAGGTGGTGTAGGCCGTGGCCGTCGCCACCTCCTCCGGCTGCGCGGGTTCGACGCCCTGACAGGCGGTCAGCGCCGCCAGGGCCAGAATCAGGAAGGTATGCATCCGCATCGCTAGTGGATCTGGAAGGAAAGCGGCTCGCCGGAGGCGCTGTCGCCGGCGATCCAGAGCTGGAAGTCGCCCGGCTCCACTTTCTTCTTGCCGTCCGGGCCCCAGAAGGCCAGGTCGGACACGGGAATCTCCACCTCCACGCGGCAGTTTTCGCCGGGACGGAGGGTCACACGCTCGAAGTGCTTGAGCTCCTTGACGGGGCGCGTGAACGAGCCCACGAGGTCGCGGACATAGACCTGCACGACCTCGGTGCCCGGGCGGTCGCCCGTGTTGGTCAGGGTGCAGGAGGCGCGGACCACGCCGTCAGGCCCGCCGGAGACCTTGTCCAGCGACAGGTCGGAATAGGCGAAGGTCGTGTAGCTCAGGCCGTAGCCGAACGGAAAGAGCGGATACGCACCGTAATCCAGGTAGTAGGAGGTATTGCCCAGCGAGGTCTGCCCGGCCTCGGCGGGGATGTCGTCCAGCAGCGTTTCGCCGCGATAGGGGCGCCCGGTCATATGGTGGCTGTAGTACATCGGCACCTGCCCCACCGTCCGGAGGAAGGTGACGGGCGTCTTGCCGGACGGGTTGACGTCGCCGAAAATGAGGTTGGCGAGCGCCGGACCGCCCATCGTGCCGGGATGGAAGCTGTAGAGCATCGCGTTGCAATGGGCGAGGTCGCGCTCGACGGTGAGCGGCCGGCCGGCCATCACCGTGGCCACGACCGGCTTGCCGGTGGCCTGCAGGGCCGCGAGCAGCTCGCTCTGCGCGCCTTTCAGGTTGAGGTCCGCGAGCGTATGGGCTTCGCCCGAATGGATGGCCTCCTCGCCGAGGAAGGCGAGCACGACGTCCGCGCGGCGGGCGG
>JAFYZZ010000046.1 GCA_017548445.1 Bacteroidales bacterium
CTCGAACTGCAGCTCGCGGCCGCCGTTGAAGAAGAAGGTCACGTGGGCGTATTTCTCCGTCTCGGCGATGCGCAGCTGGCGCTTGCCGGCCTTGGAGACCGTCTCGCCCAGGGTGTCGTTCACCAGCTCCTTGTCGAAGAGGATGTGCACGCCGGTGAAGGAGGCGTCGTACGGCGTGAGGCAGCAGTAGTACAGCGGCAGGGTGTGCATTCCCTCCTCCGGCATATCCTTCTGCGTCAGCACGGCGGTCAGCTCACGGGCGCGGTCGTTGCGGAAGTTGTAGAAGATGATGGCGTCGCCTTCCTCGATCTTCGCGAGCGGGGCGCCGTCCTTGGTGATGACGATCGGCTTGACGAACTCGTCGGTCACGTCGGCGTCGTAGGACGCCTGGATGCCGTCGATGGCGGACTCGAAAGCCGCGCCCTTGCCCTCGACGAGCAGGTCGTAGGCCTCCTTGACGCGGGCCCAGCGCTTGTCGCGGTCCATCGCGTAGAAGCGGCCGCACACGGTAGCGATCTTGCCCGTGGTCTCGGCCATCTTCGCCTCGAGCTCCTCGAGGAAGCCCTTGCCGCTGCGCGGGTCGGTATCGCGGCCGTCCATGAAGGCGTGGACATAGACCTGGTCCAGGCCATACTCCTTCGCGACGCGGAGGAACTCATAGACGTGCTCCAGGGAGGAGTGGACGCCGCCGGCGGAGGTGAGGCCCATCAGGTGGAGCTTCTTGCCGGAATTCTTGACATAGTCATAGACCGCCTTGATCTCGGGGTTCTCGAGGAACTTGTGGTCGCGGACGGCCATGTTGATCTTGACGAGGTCCTGATAGACCACGCGGCCGGCGCCGAGGTTCATATGACCGACCTCGGAGTTGCCCATCTGCCCGTCAGGCAGACCGACATACTCGCCGCAGGCCTGCAGGTGGCCGGAAGGATATTTCGCGCGCAGGCCGTCGATGACCGGCGTGCCCTGCGCCCAGATGGCGTTGGAATAATCGTGCTTGCCCTCGCCCCAACCGTCGAGGATCATCAGAAGTACCTTTCTGTTCATATCTGTCATATTTTGTATTAACTAACCGTGGGAGCCGGCACGCGCCGGATCCATCTTGCAAAGATAACAAAAATAAGGATTGCTTCCAGCCGGAAACAATCCTTATTTTTAGGGATTTACCCGAATCAGCTAGTCGGTCAGGCCGCGGGCGCGGAGGGCGGCGGCGGAGTCCGGTTCGCGGCCGGCGAAGCTCTTGTAGAGCGTCATCGGCTCTTCGGAACCGCCCTTCTCCAGGAAGGTCTCCTTGAACTTCTTCGCCAGGGCGAGGTCGTACGGGCCGTCCGGCGAAGCGGCGAAGATGCTGAAGGCATCCTTGTCGAGCACCTCGGACCAGAGGTAGCCATAGTAGCCGGCGGCATAGCCGCTGGAGAAGATGTGGTTGAAGTAGGTCGAGCGGTAGCGGAAGGTGATCTCCGGGATCAGGCCGATCTCATCGGCGATCTGCTTCTCGAAGGCGTCGATGTCGACGTCCTTCGTCGAAGACAGCTCGTGCCAGCGCATATCGAGGATCGAGGCGGCGCAGAGTTCGGTGGTCATGAAGCCCTGGTTGAACTTCTTGGCGGCGAGGATCTTCTGGACCAGCTCCGCGGGGATGGTCTCGCCCTGCGCGTTCTTGGCGTAGCGGGCGAGCAGCTCGGGCTGGAAGGCCCAGTTCTCGTTGAACTGGGAGAACATCTCGACGAAGTCGCGGGTGACGTTGGTACCGCTCACCGAGGCGTAGTGGCACTTGGTCAGCAGGCCGTGCAGGGCGTGGCCGAACTCGTGGAAGGTCGTCTCGATGTCGTCGATGGAGAGATGGTCGTCGGAGAAATTGCAGACGTTGACGATGATCGGGCGGACCTCGTTGCCCTCGGCATCGACATACTGCTCGCGGACGTTGTTCATCCACGCGCCGCCGCGCTTGCTGGCGCGGGGCTTATAGTCGGTCGTGAAGATGCCCAGCAGGGAGCCGTCCTCGGCCGTGACCTTGTAGGCGCGGACCTCCGGGTTGTACACGGGCACGTCCTCGAGGCGCTCGAAGTTGACGCCGTAGAGGATGTGGGCGTTGGTGAAGATGCCGTTGACCACGCTGTCGATCTGGAAATAGGGCTTGGTCAGGGACTCGTCCAGGTCATACTTGGCCTTGCGGACCTTCTCGGCATAGTACCACCAGTCCCAGGCCTCGATCTTGGAGCCGGCAGGCAGCTTGCCCGCCTTGATGTCCTGGTCCATCACGGCCTGCATGTCGGCGAGTTCCACCTTGGCCTTGGCCACGGCGGCCTTCATAATGCCCGCGAGGAAGTTGTCCACCGTCTGCGGGTCGCCCGCCATCTTGTTGGACAGGATGTAGGCGGCTGCGTTGGGATAGCCCAGCAGGCGGGCCTTTTCGGCGCGCAGGTCGAGCACCTCCAGCAGGAGCTGGCGGTTGTCGTATTCATTTCCACGGTGTCCGCGGGACGTGTAGGCCTCATTGTACTGGCGGCGCAGTTCGCGGTCCTCCGTGGTCGTCATCTTGTCGGGGTAGGCCGCCACGCTGAAGCCGAAGCGATCCAGGAAGTCGTTGGACTCGGCCAGGATGTTGTTGCCGATCTTCTGGGTCTTGGACGCCATCTCGGCATTGATCTCGCGCAGGCGCGCCTGCTGCTCCTCCGGAAGGCCGATGCCCTCGCGCTCGAAGCTGTCGAAGTGCTTCTTGAGCACCATCTGCTGCTCGCGGGTCAGGCCGCTCTGGTCGGCGTGATAGACGGCCGCGATGCGGTTGTAGAGGGCCTTGTTGAAGGAAAGATTGTTGGAATGCTCGCTCATCAGCGAGATGATCTCATCCTCGATGGCGGCAAGTGCGTCGGTGCGGTCGGTCTCCGTGATGTTGTAGAACACACCCGTGACCTTGGAAAGGATGCTGCCGGAGAGCTCCAGCGGCGCGATGGTGTTCTCGAAGGTCGGCGTGTCGGGGTTGGCGATGATGGCATCGATCTCGGCATTCTGCTGCTCGATGCCCGCCTTGACGGCCGGGATGTAGTCGGAAGGAAGGATCTGTTCGAACGGCGGGATGCCGTAGGGGGTGTCCCATTCGGTGAGGAAAGGATTGACACGGTTGTTCTGGCAAGCTGTCATAGCAATGATGATGGCTGCGGAAGCTAATACTCTTTTCATTTATTTACTCAAAATAATGTACGTAGGATAGTGGTCGGAATAGCCGTTGATGAACTGCCCGCCGGAGAAGGTCCGGAAAGGCGTGCCGGCATAGCGGCCTTCCTGCTGCGTCAGGAAAGGCGGATTGAAGACGAAGCCGTAGTGGACGGCGTCGCTCGGCAGGATGTGCAGGCTGCCCTGTGCGTCGATGTCCGTCAGGGCGCCGTTGACGAAGATGCAGTCGAAGATGTTCCACTCGCCGTGGTATTCTTCCGTGCCGAAGCCGTCCTTGTGCATCCGCAGGAACGGCGAGAACAGCTCGCCCTCCCCCACTTCCGCGAGGGTCTCGCGGCCGCGCAGGAAGTCGGTCATACAGGCGTCTTCCGGGTTGTCGTTCATATCGCCCATCACCACGACGTTGATGCCCGGGAAGCGCGCTTCCAGGGCCAGGATGTCGTCCCGGACGATCTCCGCGGCCCGGCAGCGCAGGTCGGCGCCCTTGTTGCCCGTGCGCGAAGGCCAGTGGCAGACATAGACGGCCAGCGGTTCGCCGGCCATTTCGCCGCGCACGCAGAGCACGTCGCGCGTCTTGAACGCGCGCTGCTCCTCGGGCGTCTTCTCGAAGACGATGCCGCTGTGCGTATCGAAATCAAACGGCAGCGTCCGGGTCTGCTCGACCCGGAAAACGTCGGGCCGGTAGAGCAGCGCGCAGTCGATGCCGCGCGTGTCCGGGCCCTCCCGGTGAATAAACGCATAGCCCGCCTCCGCGATCTCCTCGCGCGCGACGAGGTCCGCGAGCACGCGGTCGTTCTCGACCTCGGCGAGGCCCAGCAGGGCGTGCCAGCGACCGTTCTTCTCCGCCATCGCGCGGATCACCGACGCGATGTTGGAGAGCTTCTTCTCATATTTGTCCGGCGTCCAGGCGTTCTCCCCCTGCGGGGTGAAAGCCTGGTCGCTCTTGCCCTTGTCGTGCTCCGTGTCGAAGAGGTTCTCCACGTTGTAGAAGCCGACGACATAGGCATCGTCCGGAATCGCCGGCGCGCAGCCCGCCAGGAGCAATAGCGCCAAAAGAAACAGTAGAAATCTATTCATATCCAGATTCGCCGGTCAGGCCGGCGAATGACGGCAAGGTTAGTTGTTCCACCACCAGGCCACGTCGGCCGGGTTCTGCGCCTCCACGCTCTTCTGCGTGTCGGCCGGGAGATTGACGAAGAAATCCACGCCCACCTTCTTCTCCAGCTCGTCGACGCTCATCGCCATCGTCTTCTGGATGCTGCCGGCAGAATTGGGCTTGTTGTCGAACCAGAACGCCACGGCGGAATAGCTCTTGTCCTTCGCCAGGCGCAGCAAGGCCTTGTAGTAGCCCGTCGGGACGGGAATCTTCTTGTTGTCGCCGTCAAGGACATACTGGGTGCTTCCCTCCAGGCTGCAGCCCGTCACGACATAGAGCGTGTCGGTGTCGGATTTTTTGGCCCAGCCTCGGACACGTTTCTCCAGTTCGGCCCAGATGCCGGCGTTGAGGTTGTTGTCCTGCGGGGTCATATTGGTACCGAAGAAGGTCTCCAGGTTGACGCGGTAGTCGAGCCGGTCGGCCGAAGGGATCTGGTGGCCGCGGTCGAAATGGCCGGCATTGCCGTCCCCGTAGCCGGAAGGATTGTACTGCTGCTTGTCGTGCGGCAGCAGGGGATCCAGGGAGAAGTCCGTGCGCGTGCCACTGCCCATATTCCCCGCGCAGAGCGGGTAAGCCACCCAGGTGGAGAGGTAATGGTCGTAGTCGTAGTAGGCGGCGTAGCTGCGCTTCCCGCCCGGGAAAGAATGGATCAGCAGGTCCTGCCCGTCCGTCGCGGAAGTGGCGGGGAGCTCCATCCAGCCAGCCGACGTCGAGGCGACCTTGCGGCCGAGCCGGTACGTGCCTTCGACCTTGGACACGAAGTAGGCCGGCGTCGCGCCGCCCGCCTCGACATTGCCGTCGTACTCGCTGCGCAGGGCCATCATCGTGACCTTGTCGCCGACCTTCAGGCCCAGCTTCGGGAAGGACTGGTCGTTCTTGCCCTTCCCCACCTGCTTCTCGCAGAGGCCGTAGACATAGACGTAGCCCGTCTCGTCGAAGATGAAGAAATTGCCGTAGGTATCGTTGCAGATGGCGGCGATCTCGCCGGTCAGCTCATACCACGTGGTCTCGTCCGGATGTGCTGCGCGGAACGCGCGGATGTTGAATTCCGGCGTCACCACGGCCGGCTTGCCGGCCTGGCGCACGGCGACCGTCCGGACCTGGTCGCCGGCCCGCAGCGTCAGCTCGGCCGTGCGCTCCGTCTCGGCCTCGTTGGCCTGGGCGGACACCGTCACCGTCTGGTAGCTGCCGGAGGCGCCGCCCGAAGCCGGGCTCACCGTCAGCCACGCGGCGTCGGAGCTGACGCTCCAGTCGCTGTTGGTCAGGAAGGAGAGTTCCTGCTGCCCGGCGGCGTTCTTGAACGTGAGCTGATTGCTCAGCAGGGTCAGGCTGGCAGGCTTGGTACAGGCCACCGCCACGGCGGCCAGCACGCACAATATGATTAAATGTCGAATGCTTTTCATAACCTTCGAAGGTACGGAATTTTCGCGAAAACGACAAAAAAGGAGCCGGCCCACGGGGGCCGGCTCCTTCTATCGGAAAGCATCAGGGCAGACTACTCGGTCTTGCCGTTGAGGCTGTAGATGTAGGCCTTGTTCTGGACGGTCTCGGACGTACCCTTGTAGGTGGTCAGCGGACCGCAGAGCATCACCTTGTCACCCACGGCGACCTCAGAGTCGCCCGCGACCCACTTGCGGTTGCCCAGGTAGAGCACGCGGTAGGCCTCGAAGTCCTTGGTCAGGTCGTTGTTGAAGACGCCGTCGCTGGAGATCCAGAAGGTGGCGTTGCCGTACTCGGCGTTGAACTGGCCGTTGTTGACGATCTGGGAGACCGTACCGGACACATAGACGTTGGAAGCCGGGGCGGCGACAGCGGCGGCGATGGCTCCCTCGGCCGTGAACGGAGCGTCGAGGGTACCGATACCCTCAGCCTCGGAGGAGACACCGTTGATCTGATAGATGTAAGCCTTGTTGCCGGAAGTCTCGGCCGTGCCTTTGTAGACGGTCAGCTTGCCGCAGAGGAGCACCTCGGCGCCGACGGCGATCTGGGCGTTACCCTCGACCCAGCCCTTGTTGTCGAGCCAGAGGACGCGGTAAGCCTCGAAATCCTTGGTCAGGTCCTCGTTGTAAACGCCGTCGCTGGAGATCCAGAAGGTGGCGTTGCCATAGGAACCGAACTCGCCTTTGTCAGCGATCTTGGAAACGATACCCTTCACGTAGAAGTCCTTGGCGGTTTCGCCACCGAGCTTGGTGACATACTCGATCGCCTCTTCCACGGTGAACGGCAGGGCCAGGGAGCCGGTCGCGCCGAGCTGCATGATGGCAGCCTCGGTGGAGTACTCCTTGGAACCGTCCGTGGTGCGGAAGGTCAGGGTCGCATTGCGCGGGCCGGCCAGGTTCTCCTTGGCGGAGAAGGTCACGGTGTTGCCCGCGATGGAGGAGATGGAGAGCCAGTCCTTGACATCCTCGGGAACGTCGACGAAGACGCCGTTGCCCTTGTTGTTCAGGACCACGGACACCTCGCCGCCCTCGGAAGGGATGGTGGCATCCTCCGGATCGATGGAAGCGACACCGATCAGGGACTTGTTGAGGACCGTGATGAACGCGGCGACACCGGCGTCCTTGTTCTGGACGGTCTCCGGAGTGCCCTTGTAGCTCATCAGCTGGCAGATGATGGTCACCTCGTCACCGACGGCGAACTCGTCGCCCGTCTTGATCGCGGCACCGTTGACACCGACGCCACGGTAAACCTGGAGGCTCTTGTCGGCGTCGAACTTGCCGTCGTCGGAGATGTAGTAGGTGGCGTTGCCATAGCTGGGGCTCATCTCGAGGATCTTGCAGATGGTACCCTTCACGCAATACTCGCCGTCAACGTTGTAGCTACCGCCGTCACCCTTGTCGACCGCCTTGATGAGCGCGAGCGCGTCGGCGACGGAGATCACCTTGAGCTCGGCCTTCTGGGCGTACTGGATGACGTTGATATACTGCGTCTGACCGGCGCAGAGCAGCTTCACCTCGGCCGTGTTGGTGGACTTGGTGGCCGCTGCGGAGAAAACGATGTGGGCCTCGCCGGCCTCACCCTGCATCGGGTTGATGGTCAGCCAGGCGGGGACGGAAGCCGCGTCGATCTGCCAGGGACCGGTGGCGGTCACGTCAATGGCGTCTTCGCCGCCGTTGACGTCGATGGAGACATAAGACTCCGAAACCTGAATCTCGGAAAGAGTGCCGATCTTCTCCTGCACGCAACCGGTGGCGAGGGAAAGAAGCAACGCTGCGATAAGATATCTGAATTTCATATTCGTAAGGAGTCAGATTAGTTGAACATATACTTGATACCGATGGAAGCGTACCAGCACTGGCCGATCACGGAGTTGAACTGCCAGGTCTGGGTGTTGCCGTTCACGACGGCCGGCGTCGAGAAGGTCGGATAGCCGGCGCCGTCAACACCCTCGTACTGGAGGATACGGCCCTCTTTGAGGTCCGGGTTCATATACTTGCTCACGCCCCAGCTGGAGTTGAACATGTTCAGCAGGTTCTTGATGTCCAGGCTGAGCTGCAGGGTGTTCTTGGTGCTGCCGATCTTCACGGTGAAGTCGTGCTTGTAGCTGAAGTCCACGCGGTGCGTCCACGGGGAGTACACGCTGTAACCCTCGGCGTACTCGCCCTGGTGCTTGCTCAGGTAGGCGTCGTTGTGGACGAAGTCCATGAAGCGGGCTGCGTCGTCGTTGGACACGAAGCGGAAGGAACCGTCGGCCACCTGCTCATCAGTCGGGATGAAGAGGGAGTCGTACTTGTAGTTGTCGCCGTTCATGTCGTTGGTCAGCATATAGGAGTAGTTGTAACCGCCGCGCCAGCCTTCGTAGATGAAGCTGTAGTGGTTGCCGGAACGGTCGCTGTGGGTCAGGGACGCCACGATACGGTCAGGCGTGTTGTTCTTGGCGGAGTGCAGCTGCGTGTAGTTCGGACCGGCGACGGTCGGCACGTAGTTGAAGATGGATGCAGGGTCGGAACCCGGCAGGGAGGTAAGCTCCTTGTTCATCACGTGGGTGTAGGCGGCCATGATGTTGAGGCCCTCGACCGGAGACATGTTGAAGGAGATGCTGCCGGAGTAGGTGTATCCGAGGTGGGTGTTGGTCAGCACGTATGCCGGGGAACCGGTATACTTGTAGTCCTTCGGATAGTTCGGGCGGTTATCAGCACCGTTGAAGCGGGCGAAACCGTCCACCGGTTTCATATTCCAGTCCTCCATCGTGGAGGCGTTGACGTTCTGGTTGAACATACCCTCGACGGTCACGGAGAACGGGAAGGAAGTCGGGAACACGTAGTCGACGGCCAGCGCGGTCTTCCAGACCTGCGGCATCTTGAAGTTCGGGTCCACGGCGGCGAGCTTGCTGGGGATCTTGCCGTCCTCAGGAGAGATCTCCTGCGGGTAGCCCAGGCTGTACCACTTCTGGCGCATTTCCTCGCGGTCGACGATGAGGCCACCGGCGAAAGCGGCGAGGTTCGGATTGGCATTGAGGACCTCACCGTCCTTGTAGGTGGTGGTGATGATACCGTTGTACTGGTTCATCGAGGAGTTGGACGGCATGTTGGTGAAGAACACGAGCGGGACGCGGCCCACGAAGAGACCGGTACCGCCACGCACCTTCAGGGTCTTGTCACCCAGGACGTCCCAGGTAAAGCCGATACGCGGGGAGATGCTCGGCGCGGCGCCGGGCCAGCGGCCGGTATCGATGTGACGGACATTGCCGTTGGCATCCGGATAGGAAAGCGCATAGACGGCGTTGTTCGTGATGATGTTGCTGTTGTCGAAGATGAAGGAGTCGAGACGCAGGCCGGCGGTCAGCTTCAGCTTGTCGTTGACGGCCCACTCATCCTGGGCGTAGAGGCTGGCCTTGTGGTAGGTGACACGGCTGGCCGGATCGTCACGCATCAGGTTCTCGTAACCATAGGTGAAGTTCACGGTCTCCGGGGTCGCGCCGTTCAGGAAGTCGTCCAGGGAGTTGTAGCGATAGTAACCGGTACCGTTGCGCAGGTAGGCGTTGTCGGCCATCTGGTACTCGTAGCCGAGACCGGCGGTGAGCTTGTGGTCACCGAGGAACATCGTGAAGTCGTCCTTGATGATGACGACGTCGTTGTGGTAGCCGTTCTGCCAGGTGAAGAGTTCATAACCCAGGGACATGTACGGGGTGATGGTACCGGTACCGTCGAGGATGTCGATGAACGGGAAGTAGGAAGAAGGCGTGCCACGGGACGTGTCAAGCTTGGAGTAGGTAGCCAGGAACTGGTTCACCATGTTGTCCGACAGACGGCTGTTCAGGTCGAGGGAGAACGAGTGGACCAGGTTGTCCATGCTGTAGAACGAATTCGCGAAGGACATGGAGTACTGCGAGATACGGGCGTCGGTGGTACGCTGGCCGCAGTCAGAGGAAGAAGCGTTGGTGTAGTTCCACTCCTTGTCGATCGTATAGTTGTAACGGAAGGCCAGCTTGTGATTGTCGTTGATGTTCCAATCGATGCGGGCAAGGGCCTTCATGTTCATCTCGTTGTTGCTGAAGTCGTCGTAGGAGCCGGTATCATAGCCGTACTTGTCCATGACGAACTTGCGGACGCGCTCCATATCGGCAACGGAGGTACGGGAGATGGAGAGGGCCGGGTTGGCGACGCCGTCCGTGGAAGGACGCCAGTAGGTGGTCTGCTCCGGATGGGGGATGTACTCGAAGTTGACGAAGAAGAAGAGCTTGTTCTTGATGATCGGGCCGCCGAGGGTCATACCGTAGGTGGTGGTACGCTCCTGGGCGCGGTTGCCAAGTTCGAGACCGGCGACGGTGTTGCCGCGCATGAACTCGTTGCGGTGATAGATGTAAGCGCTACCCTTGAACGTGTTGGTACCGGACTTGGTGATGGCGTTGACGCCACCGCCGATGAAGTTGTTCTGGCGGACGTCGAACGGAGAGATCACGATCTGCATTTCCTCGATGGCATCGAGGGAGACGGGGTTGCCGCCGCCCGGGAGGCTGCCGGAAAGGCCGAAGTTGTTGTTGAAGTTGGCACCGTCGATGGTGAAGTTGGAGGTACGGTCGTCGGAGCCCATGAAAGTCAGGCCCTTGCCGCCGTACGGGGAAAGACGCGTCACATCGGTGATGTCGCGGGTCACGTTAGGCAGCGCAGTGATCTGGCTGTTCTTGATGTTGGTCGCGGCACCGGTCTTCTCCGTGGCGAACTTGGTCGCGGCCTCGGAGATGACGACGGCCTCGCTCAGCATCTGGGTGTCGTCGGAGAGCGTAGCGTTGAGGGCATAAGCCTCAGCGAGCTGCAGGGTGATGTCCGTGTAGGTCACGGTGTTGTAGCCCAGGCAGCTGACCTCGACGGAGTACGGGCCGCCAGAACGCATACCGTTAATATAGAAACGGCCTTCGGCGTTAGCCACAGCGTAGTACTGAGTGCCGGAGGGGGTGTGGACCGCCACCACGGTAGCACCGACGACAGGCTCACCCTGGGTGTCGGACACCTTACCGTTCAGCGTTGCGGTCGTCACCTGCGCAGCGGCAGACACGACAAAGAGCATTGCTGCGAAAGACAGCAACACACGCTTGCAAAAATGATTCATCATGTTGATAATAAAGTAAAATTGAGTTACTTAACTGTCAATATCATAGTCAGGTTTGAGTACGCGCCGCAAAGATAGCTTACTAAATTGAATTGGACAAACCCTTTTCCGATTTTTTATCAAGTTTTATTGCTATCTTTGCCGCCGAATGTTAACCTAACGAGGAAAGATTTGTTTGCTTGCAACCTCGTCAAAAATGCTAAAAAAGATGAATCATCTCTTCACATCGGAGTCCGTCTCCGAGGGTCATCCCGACAAAGTCGCCGACCAGATTTCAGACGCCATTCTCGACGAATTCCTCCGGCAGGATCCGGAGGCCCACGTAGCTTGTGAGACCTTCTGCACCTCCGGCCTGGTGGTCGTGGGCGGCGAGGTCAATTCCGACAACGCCTACGTCGACATCCCCGCCACCGTCCGCCGCGTGATCGCGCGCATCGGCTACACCAAGGCCGAATACGGTTTCGACGCCGCTTCCTGCGGCGTCATCTCCACCATCCACGAACAGAGCGCGGACATCGACCGCGGCGTGGCCCGCGAAGAGCCGGCCGAGCAGGGCGCGGGCGACCAGGGCATGATGTTCGGCTACGCCAGCACGGATACGGAAGAATATATGCCGCTTGCGCTTTCCCTTTCGCACAAGCTGCTGCAGACGCTCGCGGACATCCGGCACAACGAGCCGGGGCTGATGCCCTACCTGCGTCCGGACGCCAAGTCCCAGTTCACCATCGAGTTCACCGGCCGCCGCACCCCTGTGCGTGTCCACACCATCGTGCTCAGCACGCAGCACGACGAGTTCGACACGGACGAGCGCATGCACGCGCGTATAGAGAAAGATGTGCGGGAGATCGTCCTCCCGCGCCTGATCGCCTCGCTCCCCGAGCGCACGGCGAAGCTTTTCGACGGCAAGTTCATCCTGCACGTCAACCCGACCGGCAAGTTCGTCATCGGCGGTCCTGCCGGCGATACC
>JAFYZZ010000006.1 GCA_017548445.1 Bacteroidales bacterium
ATTTCACCGTACGATTTAACCAAAGGCAGAATATCTTTCAGATACAAATAAAAGCACACAGATATGAAAGTCAAGACATCCATCAAGAAGCGCAGCGAAGATTGCAAGATCGTCAGACGCAAAGGCCGCCTGTACGTCATCTGCAAGAAGAACCCCAAGTTCAAGATGCGCCAAGGATAATCAATCAGTAACAAATTAAGTAAAGTATAATTATGGCAAGAATCGCCGGTGTAGATTTACCGAACAACAAACAGGGAGAAATAGGTCTGACCTATATCTTCGGTATCGGCCGCTCTTCCGCGAAGCGTATCCTCGAGAAGTGCGGAATCGATCCCACCATCAAAGTGGGCGACTGGAATGATGACCAGATCGCCAAGATCCGTACCGAGATCAATGAGGAGTACAAGATCGAGGGCGAGCTCCGCTCCTCCGTCCAGATGGACATCAAGCGCCTCATGGATATCGGTTGCTATCGCGGAATCCGCCACCGTCTCGGACTCCCCGTCCGTGGCCAGAGCACCAAGAACAACGCCCGTACCCGCAAGGGTAAGAAGAAGACCGTTGCCAACAAGAAGAAGGCGACCAAGTAAAAACTGATGAATTATGGCAAAGAAAACTACAACATCCAAGAGAGTTGTCAAGGTTGAAGCTTATGGCGAAGCCCATATTTCATCGACCTTCAACAACGTCATCGTGTCCCTCACCAACGCTCAGGGTCAGGTGATCAGCTGGGGCTCCGCCGGTAAGTGCGGCTTCAGAGGCTCCAAGAAGAACACTCCGTACGCTGCCCAGATGGCTGCCGAGGACGCCGCCAAGACGGCCTTCGACGCCGGTCTGCGTCGCGTCAAGTGCTACGTCAAGGGTCCGGGCTCCGGCCGTGAGTCCGCTATCCGTACCATCAACAATGCCGGTATCACCGTGACCGAGATCGTCGACGTCACCCCGATGCCGCACAACGGGTGCCGTCCTAAGGGCCGTCGTAAAGTTTAATTTTTTAAAGAAAGACTACTATGGCAAGATATACAGGTCCCAGCACCAAAATCGCCCGTAAGTTCGGCGAGCCGATCTTCGGTTCCGACAAATATTTTGAGAAGCGCAACTATCCTCCGGGACAGCACGGCCTCGCCGCGAAGCGCAAGAAGTCCAAGGAATATGCGACCCAGCTCAAGGAGAAGCAGAAAGTCAAGTATATGTACGGTGTGCTCGAGCGTCAGTTCCACAACACCTACGACAAGGCTTCCCGTATGGCCGGTCAGAAGGGTGAGAACCTCGTGATCCTTCTCGAGTCCCGCCTCGACAACATCGTGTACCGTATGGGCATCGCCCCTACCCGTGCCGCCGCCCGCCAGCTCGTCTCGCACCACCACATCACCCTCAACGGCAACGTGTGCAGCATCCCCTCCACCCAGGTGAAGGTCGGTGACGCCATCGCCGTGCGCGAGCGCTCCAAGAGCCTCGAGGTGATCCAGAACAGCGTGGCCGCCGTGACCAAGTACTCCTGGCTGGACTTTGACACCAAGACCCTTAGCGGTAAGTTCCTGAACGTTCCGACCCGTGCGGAAATCCCTGAGAACATCAACGAGCAGCTCATCGTCGACCTCTATTCCAAGTAAAATTTAACACCTCTGTAATATGGCAATCTTAGCATTTCAGAAACCGGACAAGGTGATTATGCTCGAAAGCACCGACACTGTCGGCCGTTTCGAATTCCGGCCGCTTGAGCCGGGTTACGGCCAGACGATCGGTAACGCTCTTCGTCGCATCTTGCTGGCCTCCCTGGAGGGGTTTGCTATCAGTCAGATCAAGATCTCCGGTGTGGACCAGGAGTTCCAGACCATCCCCGGCGTTATCGAGGGGATGCAGGACATCATCCTGAACCTCAAGCAGGTGCGTTTCCGCCGCATGGTCGAGACCGTCGAGACTGAGACCGCGAACATCGTCATCAGCGGCAAGCAGGAGTTTACGGCAGAAGATATCTCCAAAGGATTGTCTTCTTTCATGGTGTTGAATCCCGAATTGCACATCTGCTCGCTCGAGCCTTCCGTCAAGCTCGAGATCACGCTCTCCATCACGAAGGGCCGTGGTTTCGTGCCGGCTGAGGAGCTCCGCGACGAGAACACGCCGATCGGTACCATTCCGGTCGATGCGATCTACACTCCGATCCGCAAGGTCAACTGGAGCGTCGAGAACTGGCGTGTCGAGCAGAAGACGGATTACGAGAAACTCAATCTTGAGATCGTGACGGACGGTTCCATTTCCCCGAACGCAGCCCTTCACGAGGCGGCCAACATCCTGATCTACCACTTCAAGCTCTTCACCGACGACAAGAAGATGTCGCTCGAGAGCACTGTGGAGACCGACAGCAAGGAACTGGACGAGGAGTCGCTGCACATGCGTCACCTCCTCCTCACCAAACTCTCCGACGTGGGCCTCTCCGTGCGTGCCTTCAACTGCCTCAAGGCAGCTGAGATCGACACGTTCGCGGATCTCGTGTCCTATTCCCGTCCCGAGCTGATGAAGTTCCGCAATTTCGGTCGCAAGTCTCTCAACGAGATCGATCTCCTGGTCGAGAAGATGAAGCTTTCGTTCGGAATGGACGTCACCAAGTATAATATCGAACCCAAGAAAAAGAACGTATAAAAGATGAGACACAATAAAGCTATCAATCATCTTGGTCGTCAGGCTGGTCACCGCAAGGCGCTGCTCGCCAACATGGCCTCTTCCCTCATCCTGAAGAAGCGCATCACCACCACCGTGGCGAAGGCGAAGGCCCTGAAGAGCTATGTCGAGCCGCTGATCACCAAGTCCAAGGATGACACGACCCACAACCGTCGTATCGTGTTCAGCTACCTCAAGGACAAGGAGGCCGTGAAGGAACTGTTCGGCACCGTCGCCCAGAAGATCGCCGACCGTCCGGGTGGATACACCCGCGTGCTGCACATCGGTTTCCGTCAGGGCGATGCCGCCGAGATGGCGCTGATCGAGCTCGTTGACTTCAACGAGGCCGCTCTCGCCGCCGCTCCGAAGGCCGCTGCCAAGAAGACCACCCGTCGTAGCCGCGCCAAGAAGGCCGAGGCTGCCCCGGAGGCCGCTGAGGCCGCCGTCGAGGCTGCTGCCGAGGCCCCTAAGGCTCCGAAGGCCCCCAAGGCCAAGAAGGCCGAGGCCCCTGCTGAAGAAGCAAAGGCTGAATAAAAAAAGATCGCCGGTTTTTGACCGGCGATTTTTTTATAACTGAAAATCCGGGAAAGATTTCCCTACGCAAGCCTCATCGTCGATGACGATGGGGCTTTCCGTTCCCAGGGAGGCCACCTTCAGCGCCATCACCATCCGGTGGTCGTGGCGCGAGGTGTATTCGCCGCCCTTGAGGAGGCGGCCGCCGAGCAGGCGTGCGGCGAACGACTCGCCCCAGACGACGAGCTCGTCGCCCTCGACGCGTGCTTCCACGCCCATCTGCAGCAGCATCTGCAGGATAGCTTCCGCGCGGTTGGATTCTTTGGTGGCGAGCCGGCCGACGCCGGCGATGCGGCTCTCGCCCGCGCAGAAGGCGGCGAGCACCGCGACGATCGGGAAGAGGTCGGGGGCGTTGTTGAGGTCCTGCCGGAAGGCTTCCAGCGGGGCTTTGCGCACGCAGACCGTGCCTTCGTCGAGCTGCGAGACCACGGCGCCCGCCTCGACGAGGATGTCGATGATGGTCAGGTCGGCCTGCAGCGATTTGGTGTCCATCCCCACGAGCTCGGCCGAGCCGAACACGGCGCCGGCGACGAGCAGGTTGGCTGCGGCGCTCCAGTCGCCTTCGATGTCGAAGTCGGCGGAGCGGTAGTGCTGGCGGCCGCGGACCTTGAAACTGATGCCGGTGCAGCCGGACCAGTCGTCCGCCTCCAGCATTTCGGCGTCGCCTTCCATCTCGCTCCGCGTCTGGATGCCGAAATGACGCAGCACGTCGAGGGTGATGTACATATAGGGGATGCTCTTGGGCTCGCTGACGCGCAGGAGCGAATCCTTGTCGCACAGCGGCAGAGCCATCAGGAGGCCGGAGATGAGCTGGGAACCGCCCTGGCCGGGGACCTCCGCCGTGCCCGGGATGAGGTGCCCCTTGACGGTGGCGGGGATGCGGACTTCCTTGCCGGCTCCTTCGGCTTCGCTGGCGAGCAGCACGCCGAAGGCGGCCATGATGTCGGCGGCGCCGCTCAGGGGGCGCCGCAGCAGGGTGCCGCGGCC
>JAFYZZ010000001.1 GCA_017548445.1 Bacteroidales bacterium
GAGAAGGAGAAGGAGAAGGAGAAGGAATGATAGTCAGGCGGGCTTCTCTGGCAGGTGAAGGAACTTCCGGACTTGCCGGTCGGTCGCCTGGGTCGATCTTTTTAGAAGAAGGGTCCAGTGCCGCTGCTCTTCCGGGGCGAGATGCAACAGTTTCCACCCATCCAGCAAATGAGCTTTTGCGACGATGCGCAGCATCTCGCAATATGCGATGTCCGACTGCGGGTCGAAGTCCTCCCCAATGTCAAATTCTTTTCCTGTAGAGACTTCCGTCGCAAGGAGAAGCCGGTCCATCGTTCCGAACAGTGCCAAAGCCTCCCGGTAGTCAATGAAGCGATATGCTCCGACGATGTAATCGACAAGTTGATCCTGCTCCGACTTGGACAAAGACGCGAATGTCCGTCGGAGTAAATGGGGACGAAGATATCTTCCGGCGCGGGATTCCCCGTCGATCAATTCGCAGGCCCGGCGGAGCCGGAAGGAAGCATTCCGCTTAACCAGGGGCTTGGAGAAGGGGTAGGGATTGTCAAAATAAGCCAGGAAAGTCCAGCGGTCGTCGGCGGCTTTCCGGCAGAGTTTCTTCTCTACCGGATTGTTGAGCAGGTAGATCAGGCTTGACCGCTGCTCCTTCCCGGTGGCTTTGGACGCACTGCCGAACGGCGTTTTAAACTGGGGCCCTTCCAAAGACCGGTCCTTCTTGATAATGAGGGAGAAAGTTTTCAGAAGCTGTCCCATAAACAGACGCAGTTGCGCCAGGTCGGCGACTCGGACCATCAGGTGCACGTGCGTGAACATAATGCTGACTCCTAGCACGGTGACATTGTAACGTCTTGACAGGACGGAGAGCACTGAATAGAAACAAAGCCTGTCGGAGGTCCGGTAAAAGAGGACGTACCCTCCTTTTGCCAGGAAATAGATGTGGAGCGGTGCCCCGGGATTGAACTTTCGAGTTTTCATAGTCGTTAGAGTTGATACAAAGATAAACAAAAAGTATTATATTTGTGTTTCCAGACACATTGAAGCAATGAAACAGGACATCCAAATCATCGATCTGATCAAGAAAGAGTACGAACGTCAGAAGTCCGGGCTCGAGCTCATCGCATCCGAGAACTACGTAACGGACGAGGTGCTCAAGGCAATGGGCTCCATCTGCACCAACAAATACGCGGAAGGCTACCCCGGCAAGCGCTACTACGGCGGCTGCGAGGTGGTGGACCAGATCGAGCAGCTGGCCATCGATCGCATCAAGGCCATCTACGGGGCCGAGTGGGCCAACGTGCAGCCGCACTCCGGTGCCCAGGCCAATATGGCCGTCACGATGGCCGTCCTGAAGCCCGGCGAGACCTTTATGGGCCTGGACCTCAGCCAGGGCGGGCACCTTACCCACGGCTCTCCCGTGAACGCCTCCGGCCTGCTGTACAACGCCGTGGCCTACGGGCTCAATCCCGAGACGGGCCGCGTGGACTATGACAAGATGGAGCAGCTGGCCCTCAAGAACAAGCCGAAGCTCATCATCGGCGGCGCCTCGGCCTACTCCCGCGAGTGGGACTACGCCCGGATGCGTGCCATCGCCGACAAGGTTGGCGCCATCCTCTGGATCGATATGGCCCACACCGCCGGCCTCATCGCCGCGGGCCTGCTGGAGAATCCTGTGAAATACGCCCACATCGTCACCTCCACCACGCACAAGACACTTCGCGGTCCGCGCGGCGGCATCATCTTGATAGGCAAGGACTTCGACGACCCGCAGGGCCGTACCACGCCGAAGGGCGTCGTGAAGAAGATGAGCCAGGTGCTCGACTCCTACGTGTTCCCCGGCGTGCAGGGCGGTCCGCTCGAGCACGTGATCGCGGCCAAGGCCGTGGCCTTCTTCGAGGCCCAGCAGCCGGAGTTCGTGCAGTACCAGAAGAAGGTCATCGCCAACGCCCAGGCTATGTGCGGCGAGTTCCTGCGCCGCGGCTACAAGGTCGTCAGCGGCGGCACGGACAATCACCTGATGCTCATCGACCTCCGCGGCAAGTTCGACGAGGTGACCGGCCGCATCGCCGAGCAGCAGCTCGAGTTGGCCGCCATCACCCTCAACAAGAATATGGTGCCGTTCGACACCCGCAGCCCGTTCCAGACCTCCGGTTTCCGCATCGGCACTCCTGCCGTGACTTCACGCGGCTTCGGGCAGAAGGATATGGTGGACATCGTGGGGCTCATCGACGAGGTGCTCGCGTCCTGCGCCAAGCACATCGATGCCCTGTCGGTCAAGAAGGGCGAGGAGCCCACGGCCGAGCAGAAGGCCTCCCTGGCCGCGCACAAGGCCGTCCTGGACGACGTCCGCAAGCGCGTGCACCAGATGACCGCCGGCGTTCCCCTGAACAAGTATTAGCGGGTTGAAGGACAGGAAACTCCTGAATATCGAACTCGGGCGCGTGAAGGCGGAGCACTACGGCGAGCTGCCGCCCTCCGGGGTGGTGCTCGTGCTGGACAACATCCGCAGCGCGCACAATGTGGGCAGCGCCTTCCGCACCGGCGACGCCTTCAAGGCGGACCGGGTGTATCTGTGCGGCATCTGCGCCACGCCGCCTTCTGCGGAGATCCACAAAGTGGCGCTCGGCGCCGAGCTGAGCCTGCCCTGGGAGCACGCGGACGACACCCTCGCCCTGGTGGAGCGCCTGAAGGCGGAGGGGTACACCGTCGTGTGCGCCGAGCAGACCGAACACGCCGTGCCGCTGCAGTGCTTCCGCCGCGAGGCGGGCCGGCGCTACGCCGTGGTGTTCGGCAACGAGGTGGACGGCGTGCGGCAGGACGTGGTGGACGCCGCGGACCTGTGCGTGGAGA
>JAFYZZ010000047.1 GCA_017548445.1 Bacteroidales bacterium
GAGGCGGCGGCAGCCGCGGTGGCGATGCGCGCCGGGGGCGGAGCGGGCGACCCGATGCTGCTCGCGATGCTCAAGGATCTCCGCAAGGATCTCGGCAAGCGGCTCAAGCTCCAGCCCTGGATCATCTTCGGCGATCCCGCCCTGGAAGATATGTCCATCCTCTACCCGGTCACTTTCGAGGAACTGAAGAACTGCCAGGGGGTGGGCGAGGGCAAGGCCCGCAAGTTCGGCGAGGAGTTCATCAAGCTGATCAAGAAATACGTCGAGGAGAACGAGATCGAGCGCCCGGACGACTTCGTGGTGAAGTCCACACCCAACAAGTCCGCCGCCAAGGTGGCGATCATCCAGAGCATCGACCGCCGCCTGTCGCTCGAGGACATCGCCCAGGCCCGCGGGATGGATATGGAGGAGCTGATGGGCGAGATCGAGGCTATCGTCTCCAGCGGCACCAAGCTCAACCTGGACTACTATATCGAGGAGAACCTGGACGAGGAGATCGTCGAGGACATCTACCGGTATTTCAAGGAGGAGGCGACGTCGGACGACGTCCAGGCGGCCATCGACGCCCTGGGGCCGGATTATTACGAGAACGAGGTGCGGCTGGTCCGGCTCAAATTCCTTTGTGAGATCGCGTCGTGATACCCCAGGAGACCAAGAATCTGATCCTTGACACCGCGCAGATCGTGGATGTGGTGAGCGATTACGTGACGCTGAAGCGCCGCGGGGCCAACTATGTGGCCTGCTGCCCCTTCCACAACGAAAAGACACCCTCCTTCTACGTGTCGCCCACCAAGGGCATCTACAAGTGTTTCGGCTGCGGCAAGTCGGGTACGGCCGTGGGATTCGTGATGGAACAGGAGCACTGTTCGTATGCCGAGGCCCTGCGCTACCTGGCCCGCAAATACAACATCGAGATCGTCGAGGCGGAAGAATCCGCCGAAGAAATCGCCAAGAGGCAGCGCAGCGAAAGCCTGCTGCTCGTCTCCGATTTCGCCCGCCAGTTCTTCTGCGACCAGCTCAAGTCCGGCGAGGGCCGCTCCGTGGGCTACGCATACTACCGTTCCCGTGGCATCGAGGACGAGACCATTTCGCGCTGGAGCCTCGGCTGGGCCCCGAGCGGCCGCGCCACCCTCGTGGAGGCCGCCCGCAAGGCGGGCTACAAGGACGAATACCTGCTGGGCGCTGGCCTGGCGGTGCAGAACGAGGACGGCTCGCTGTCCGACAAGTTCCGCGAGCGCGTGATGTTCCCGATCCATTCGGTAAGCGGGCGCGTAATCGCCTTCAGCGGCCGTACGCTCAAGTCGGACAACCCCGCGAAATACGTCAACTCGCCCGAGACGGAGATTTACGTCAAGAGCCGCAACCTGCTGGGCATCTACTTCGCCAAGGCGGACATCGCCCGGGAAGACCGCTGCATCCTCGTGGAGGGCAACGTGGACGTGGTGATGATGCACCAGCTGGGCATCACCAACGTGGTGGCCTCCTGCGGCACCTCGCTCACTGTGGAGCAGGTGCGCCTGATCAAGAAGTTCACGGAGAACATCACCATTATGTATGACGGCGATTCGGCCGGCATCCACGCCGCCGAGCGCGCCGTGCCGATGATCCTGGACGAGGGGATGAACGTGCACATCGTGCCCTTGCCGGACGGCGACGACCCGGATTCCTTCTCGCGCAAGCATTCGCGCGACGAGGTCCGCGCCTTCGTCGAGGCGAACGAGAAGGACTTCATCGTCTTCAAGACGGACCTGCTGCTTGCGCAGGCGGCCGGCGACCCGCTGAAGAAGGCAGGCCTGATCAACGGGATCGCGGACACCATCGCGCATATTCCGGACGCCGTGAAGCGCACGACCTACGCCGAGGCTACGGCCCGTCAGTTCGGCATCGAGGTGTCGATCCTGCTCGACCGGATCGCGCGTACGCGTCGCGCCCTGCAGGAGGAGATCCTCAAGCAGGTGGAACGTGAAGAGCGCCGCAGGCGCAACGGACTGCCTCCGGAACCCGGCCTGGAGGATGCTCCGCCGGTGTCCGACAGCCCCCGGGAACAGGAACCGGCGGGTGCGTGGACGGAAGAGAACCGCATCCTGGGTCCTGCGGAACGGGATTTGCTGTATTTCCTGCTGCGCTACGGCTGTCACGAACTGGACTTCGAGAGCGACTCGGAGTACTACAGCGGCAGTGAGCAGGACAAACCCAGCGTAGCCGATTTCATCCTGGCATCCTTCAGCGACGGCACCCGCTTTGCCAACTCCGCCTATGCCGACGTCTATGACGCCTATTTCGACCTTTATGACGAAGGTCTGGGCCAGGAGGAAATCGTGCGCCGCCTGCTGGACGCGCCGGACCGCCGGGTGGCCGGCATCGTCTCGGAACTCTCCACGGACAAGTACCGCCTGACGGTGGAGGCTTTTGAAAAATCGATGACGACGGTGCCCTCGTGGCTGGTGGCCCAGGTGCCCCGCGCCATCCTGAATTATGCCGAGCGGCGTCTGCAGGACCGCTACGAGCAGCTCCGGCGCAATTTGCCGGATGCCCCGCCGGACGTAGAACCGGCCATCCTGCAGGAAATGGTGAAGATCCAGGCTGCCCAGCGGAAGATCAGACAGAAAATGGGAAGAGAAAAAGATATCAGATAATGGATAAGGAATTCAAGAGAACCCTCGTGACCTGCGCGTTGCCATACGCCAACGGTCCGATCCACATCGGCCACCTGGCCGGTGTCTATGTACCGGCCGACATCTATGTGCGTTACCTGCGGATGCGCGGCCGGGACGTATTGTATGTTTGCGGCTCCGACGAGCACGGCGTGCCCATCACCATCAAGGCCCGCCAGCAGGGCTGCACCCCGCAGGACATCGTGGACCGCTACCACGGCATCATCAAGGACTCCTTCGAGGGGCTCGGCATCCATTTCGACATCTACGGCCGCACCTCCTCCGAGGTGCACGCGAAGAACGCCTCCGGCTTCTTCCGCAAGCTCTACGACGAAGGCAAGTTCATCACGAAGGAGAGCGAGCAATATTACGACCCGGAAGCGAAGACCTTCCTGGCGGACCGCTACATCGTGGGCACCTGCCCCAGGTGCGGCAATGAAGGCGCTTACGGCGACCAGTGCGAGAAGTGCGGCAGCACCCTCAGTCCCGAGGAGCTGATCAACCCGAAGAGCAAGCTCAGCGGCGCCGCGCCCGTGAAGAAGAAGACCACCCACTGGTACCTTCCGCTGCAGGACTACGAGCAGTGGCTGCGCGAATGGATCCTGGAAGGCCACACCGAGTGGCGCTCCAACGTGTACGGCCAGGTGAAGAGCTGGCTGGACGGCGGGCTGCAGCCGCGCGCCGTCACGCGCGACCTCGACTGGGGCGTGCCCGTGCCCGTAGAGGGAGCCGAAGGCAAGGTCCTGTACGTATGGTTCGACGCCCCCATTGGCTACATTTCCAACACCATCGAACTGCTGCCCGACAGCTGGGAGCAGTGGTGGAAGTCGCCGGACACCCGGCTGGTGCACTTCATCGGCAAGGACAACATCGTCTTCCACTGCATCGTGTTCCCCGCGATGCTGAAGGCTTACGGCGACGGCTACATCCTCCCGGACAATGTTCCCGCCAACGAGTTCCTCAACCTCGAGGGCGACAAAATCTCCACCTCGCGCGGGTGGGCCGTGTGGGCGCACGAGTATCTGCAGGACTTCCCGGGCAAGGAGGACGTGCTGCGCTACGTGCTCACGGCCAACGCCCCGGAGACGAAGGACAACGACTTCAGCTGGAAGGACTTCCAGCAGCGCAACAACAGCGAGCTGGTGGCCATCTTCGGCAATTTCGTGAACCGGGCGATGGTGCTCACGCACAAGTATTTCGGGGGGAAGGTCCCGCCCTGCGGCAACCTGGAGCAGCTCGACCGGGAGCTCCTCGCCGAAATTCCGGCGCTGAAGGCCTCGATGGAGAAGAACATAGAGAATTTCCGTTTCCGCGAGGCGCTCAAGGATGCGATGGGCATCGCCCGCGCGGGCAACAAGTACATTTCCGACACGGAGCCCTGGAAGGTCGCCAAGACCGACCTGGACCGTACCGCCACCATCCTGAACCTGTCGCTGCAGGTCTGCGCGGACCTGGCCATCGCCTTCGAGCCCTTCACCCCGTTCGCCGCGAAACGGCTCCGGGAGATGCTCGGTTCGGAACTGGACTGGGAGATCCTCGGGCGGCCGCAGCTCCTGCCTGCCGGGCATCAGCTCGGTGCGGCGGAATTGCTCTTCGCCAAGATCGAGGACGACGCCATCGACGCGCAGCTTGCCCGGCTGGACGCCATCCGCGCCGAGCGCGAGGCGGCCGCCAAGGCCGAGGCCGCGAAGCAGGTGGCTCCGCAGAAGGACGAATGCACCTTCGAGGAGTTCGAGAAGATGGACATCCGCACGGCGACGGTCCTGGAGGCGGAGCGCGTGCCCAAGACCGACAAGCTGCTCAAGCTGACCATCGACACTGGCATCGACCGCCGCGTGATCGTGTCCGGCATCGCCGAGTATTACAGCCCCGAGGCGATGGTCGGCAGGCAGATCTGCATCCTGGCGAACCTGAAGCCGCGCACCATCCGTGGCATCGAGAGCCACGGAATGATCCTGATGGCCAAGCAGGGCGACGGCTCTATGCGTTTCATCACCCCGCAGGAAGTGGTTGCCAATGGCGCCCAGGTGGGATAATTCGTTGCGTTATGAAAGTTCTGATCATTGACGACGAGCGGGCGATCCGCAATTCGCTGGGAGAGATCCTGAGCGACGAAGGTTACGAGGTGGAGACCGCCGAAGACGGGGCCGTGGGGCTCCAGAAGGTGGAGAAGGAGAAATACGACGTCATTTTCTGTGACATCAAGATGCCGGGAATGGACGGTATCGAGGTGCTCGGGAAGCTTACCGAGATGGGCACCGACGCCGCCGTGGTGATGATTTCCGGCCACGCCGACATCGACACCGCCGTGGAGTGCATCAAGAAGGGGGCCTTCGACTTCGTGCAGAAGCCCCTGGACCTCAACCGCATCCTGATTACGGTCAAGAACGCAGGCGAGCGGGTGGTGCTGACCACCCAGAACAAGGCGCTCAAGAAGAAGGTGTACGGTGCCGATATGATCGGCGATTCCGCCCCGATGCGGCACATCCGGGAGATGATCGCCAAGGTGGCGCCCACCGACGCCCGCGTCCTCATCGAGGGCCCCAACGGTTCCGGCAAGGAACTGGTGGCGCGCAACCTGCACCAGTTGAGCGCGCGCAGCGCGGCTCCCTTCATCGAGGTGAACTGCGCCGCCATCCCCGGCGAGCTCATCGAGAGCGAGCTGTTCGGCCACGAGAAGGGCTCTTTCACCTCCGCCATCAAGCAGCACAAGGGCAAGTTCGAGCAGGCCGACGGCGGCACGCTCTTCCTGGACGAGATCGGCGATATGAGCCTTGCCGCGCAGGCAAAGGTGCTTCGCGTCCTGCAGGAGAAGAAGCTTTCCCGCGTGGGTTCCGACAAGGACATCGAGGTGGACGTGCGCGTTGTCGCCGCCACCAACAAGGACCTGGCGAAGGAAATCGAGAAGGGAACGTTCCGGGAGGACCTCTACCACCGCCTGAGCGTCATCGTCATCCGCGTGCCGTCGCTGGACGAGCGCTGCGACGACATCCCCCAGCTGATCGAGTTCTTCAAGGCGCGGCATACCGACGGCAGCCGTCCCCGCAGTTTCTCGCCCGAGGCGGTGGAACTGCTGAAGAAGAAGCACTGGCCGGGCAACATCCGCGAGCTGGACAACGTGGTGGACCGGCTCCTTATCCTGGGCGACGAGCCCGTCTCGGCCGCCAACGTCCGGGATTTCGTCAATTTGTAACCACGTAGGCGCCGCGGATGCCGTGCGTGGGCGTCGTGGAGGGCGGAGCGGAAATTGGTTTTCCGGCAAACTTGCCCGGAAAATAATTTACGTCCGCCCGCTGGGATGGCATCCGCCCCTAAAGGACTTTCGCGCCACGACGCCTGAAGCGCTGGAGCTCCGCTTCGGTGAAGCGGGCGTCGGCAGGCGTGCGGTACCGGCACTTCTCGTAGAAGAAGAGTTCGTACGTGTCGGTGGAAATCAGCATCTTGTAGCAGAAGGGTCCCTCGGCGGGATCGGCTGGGGCGATGACGACGCCTGCGAGGGCGTCGGGTTCCCGGGACAGGATGGCGGCGTCCGCCGCATCGGGGTTGAGGTACACCGTGCGGCCGTCCAGGCGGGGGCCGGCCGTGGCGGAGATGCCGCCGTAGGCCGCCCGGTCGGAGAGCATCGCCCGTTCGACGAAAGTCTGGATGATGTCCAGGAACGCCCCCATCATCACCAGTTCGCGCCCGCTGGGGTCGTCGGCGCCGGCGATGGGCATCCGGACCACTTCGAAGGCCTGTTTGAGCTGGTCTTTCTCGCCTTCCTTCCCGCCTTTGGTCAGGACCAGGAAGATGATGCCGCGGTCCTGCGCCAGGGAGAGGAAGTAATAGGAAGAGGAGGAGGAAAGCCGGCGATAGTCTTCCGGGCTGCAGAATTCGTAGGGCGAGATGCGCCAGTGGACGGCGATCCCTTCACGCAGGGTGAGCTCCAGGAAGGAATTGCCTGCGAGGACCATCTTGGTGGTCTTGGTGGGGAAGTCGGCGAGGCGCAGTTTGCGCGTGTACACCTTCCCCTGGCCCCAGGCCGGCAGCGTGGCGGCCAGCAGGAAGAGGGTCAGAAAAAGATGGCGCAAACGGATTCCCATACGGCCAAAGTTACACAAAAATCATTACATTTGTAAACTATGTCAGACTACGTCGTATCAGCCCGCAAATACCGTCCGGACTCCTTCGAGTCGCTGATCGGACAGGACAACATCGCACGGACCCTCAAGAACTCGATCCAGCGCGGCCAGCTCGCGCACGCCTACCTGTTCTGCGGCCCCCGGGGCGTTGGCAAGACCAGCGCCGCGCGCATCTTCGCCAAGACCATCAACTGCGCCCACCCGGGACCCGACCTGGAACCCTGCGGGGAGTGCGACTCCTGCCGTTCCTTCGCCGAGGGCCGCTCCTATTGCATCCACGAGCTGGATGCGGCGTCCAACAACGGCGTGGAGGATATCAAGACCCTGATGGACCAGGTGCAGATTCCGCCGCAGGTGGGCCGCTATTCCGTGTTCATCATCGACGAGGTGCATATGCTGTCGCAGTCGGCCTTCAACGCCTTCCTGAAGACGCTGGAAGAGCCGCCCGCACACGCCATCTTCATCCTCGCCACCACGGAGAAGCACAAGATCCTGCCCACCATCCTGAGCCGCTGCCAGACCTACGACTTCAACCGCATCGGCGTACCGGATATCGTGCGCAACCTGCGGAGCATCGCGGGCAAGGAGGGGGTGACGGTGGACGACGAGTCGCTGCACGTGATCGCCCACAAGGCGGACGGCGCGATGCGCGACGCCCTCACGCTCTTCGACCAGACGGTGGCCTTCTGCGGCACGGACATCCATTACGAGGACGTGATCCGCAACCTGGGCGTGCTGGATTACGAATACAGCTTCCGGCTGGTGGATGCCTTCCTCGCGGGGGATTACGCCTCGGCGCTGCTTACCTTCGACGACATCCTCGCCAAGGGCTTCAACGCGCTGCATTTCGTGTCGGCGCTGAGCACGCACCTGCGCGACCTGCTGGTAAGCCGCACCGGGGGCCTGGATGCCCTGCTGGACCTGCCGGACTCGCTCCGGGCGCGCTACAAGGAGCAGGGCGGACGCTGCAGCGTGAAGTGGCTCTACGACGCGCTCGGCATCACCACCGCCTGCGAAGCGGGGTACCGCCTCTCCACGAATCCCAGGCTTCACATAGAATTCGCCTTGATGAAACTCGCCTTCCTTCAGAATCAGCCTTCAACCCAACCGGTCTCTCAGCCTTCGACCGTTCCTGCACAGCGGGAGCGGCAACTGCCTCCGGAGACCGTAGCCACCCTCGGCTCCGTAAGAGGGAGGGGCCCGCTTCCGGAGGAAGTGGGAGGGGTCCGGCAAAGCCGGACGTCTCAGGAGGCAGTTGGCCGTCCCGCGGAGCCGGAGAAGAGCAGTGTGGGGGATGAGCGAAGCGAAGTTTCGGAGGGCAGCAGCTCCACCGTCGAGTCTCCCCGGAAGAAACGCAAGACGGGAGCGGCGCTGTCGCTGGCAGCGCTGCTGGGCGACGACGAGCCGGAACTGATGCCGGCGAGCAGCCCGGAGCCCAAGCCGGCGGAACAGGCCCTGCCGACCGACGAGGAGGTGGCCGCCAGATGGAAAGACCTGGCGGCGATGTACGGCGCCCAGCCCCGCCTGGCCAACGCCCTGGCCAACGCCACGCTCCAGTGCCGCGAAGAAGACGGCCGCAAGGTGGTGGACTTCTCCGTGACCAACGAAGCCCAGAAAAAATGGATCGAAGAGAGGATCCTCCGCGACCTCGAAGACAAATTCGCCAAGCTCACGGGCTGCGGCCGCATCCGGCTGGAGCCGTCGGTGCCCGCCGAAGAAGAACAGGGTCCCCGTATCTATATGCCCACGGAAAAAGCCGAAGACCTGATGAGCAAGAACGAAGAAGTCCGCAAACTCGTCGTGGACCTGGGACTGGACATCAAATAGAAGGGATATGAAACTGCGCTGCGAAAACCTGGTCAAGAAATACGGCCTCCGCACGGTCGTAAAAGGCGTCTCGATGGAAGTGAACCAAGGCGAGATCGTCGGCTTCCTCGGCCCCAACGGCGCCGGCAAGACCACCAGCTTCTATATGATCACGGGACAGATCGTCCCCAACGACGGCCGTGTCTTCCTGGACGACGAAGAAATCACGGGCCTGCCGATGTACGTCCGCGCCCAGAAAGGGATCGGATACCTTCCGCAGGACGCCTCGGTGTTCCGGAAGATGTCCGTCGAAGACAACATCGTGTCCGTGATGGAGATGAAAGGGATCCCGCGTGCGGAACGGGAAGCGCGCCTGGAGTCGCTGATCGACGAATTCAACCTCTCCAAGGTACGTAAGTCGCTGGGCATCCAGCTGTCCGGCGGCGAGCGGCGCCGCTGCGAGATCGCCCGGGCCCTGGCCATCGACCCGAAATTCATCCTGTTGGACGAACCCTTCGCGGGCGTGGACCCCATCGCCGTGGAGGACATCCAGTACATCATCGCCAAGCTGAAATACCGCAACATCGGCGTCATCATCACGGACCACAACGTGGGCGAGACCCTCGCCATCACCGACCGCGCGTACCTTCTGTACGAAGGCACCATCCTGCAGGAGGGCACCCCCCAGGCCCTGGCGGCCGACGAGGACGTGCGCACCAAATACCTCGGCGCGGGCTTTGTGCTCAAGCGCTCCGTCTCCGTGGAGCGTGCCCGCGAGGAATACGAACGTACTAAAACACAATAACCTATATGCGATTCCCTGACATCACCATTGCCGTGGACGGTTTTTCTTCGACCGGCAAGAGCACTTTCGCGCGGCAGATCGCGCAGCATTTCGACTTCCTGTACCTCGACTCCGGTGCGATGTACCGCGGGGTGACGCTCTTTGCGCAGGAACAGGGCCTGATCAGCCCGGACAACGAGATCGATCCGGCCCTTGAGGCCGCCCTGGAGACGCTCGACCTGCATTTCGCGCCGGGCACCATCCTCCATATGGGCGAACGCAACATCGAGAAGCAGATCCGTTCGATGGAAGTGTCCGCGCAGGTCAGCCCCATCGCCGCCGTGCCCTACGTGCGCAACTATGTGGACCGCCGGCTGCACGAATTCTCGGCCGCCGGCCGCGTCGTGATGGACGGCCGCGACATCGGCACCACCGTATTCCCGAACGCGGAGATCAAGGTCTTTATGACGGCCCGTCCCGAGGTGCGCGCCCAGCGCCGCTTCGACGAACTCGTGTCCAAGGGCGAGCATCCCGTGTTCGAGGAAGTGATGAAGAACCTGGAGGAGCGCGACTACATCGACTCCCACCGGGAAACCTCCCCGCTGCGCCGGGCGGAAGATTCCTTCGAGCTGGACAACTCCGAGATGACGATCAGCGAGGAGATCACCTGGGCGGAAGGCCTGATCCGCGGGAAATTCCTCCTGCTGGACGCGCCCGGGAACGACGCGGCGTGATGCAGGTAGAGATCGACCCCCATTCCGGTTTCTGCGGCGGCGTGATCCGCGCCATCGGCACGGCGGAGCGTTTCCTCGACGGGGAAGGCGACCGCCTGTACTCGCTGGGCGCCATCGTGCACAATGAAGAGGAGCTTGCCCGTCTGGAAAGCCACGGCCTCGTGACCATCGACCGGGATGACCTCCGGGAGATGTGCGATCCGGTGGCGGGGGAGACCCTGCTGATCCGGGCGCACGGCGAACCGCCTTCCGTGTACGAGCGTGCCGGGGAGCTGGGATTCAAGGTCGTGGACTGTACCTGCCCCGTGGTGCTCGGCCTCCAGAAGAAGATCCGCGACGCCCGCGGCCGGCTTGCTCCGGAAGGCGGGCAGATAGTCATCTTCGGCAAGATCGGCCATCCCGAGGTGCTCGGCCTGGTGGGCCAGGTGGACGGCGGCGTGACGGTGGTGGAGACCCCCGGGCAGCTCCGGGAGCGGATTGAAGACGGATCGCTCCGCACCGACCGCGACATCGAGCTGTTCTCGCAGACGACGATGAGCCCGGAAGGCTATGCGCTCATCCGGGAAATCCTTTCCGGAGCGATGCAGGGCGCTTCGCTGACGGTGCACGACACCATCTGCCAGCAGGTCGCCTCGCGCCACCGGGAACTGTCGGAATTCGCACGGACGCACGACGTGATCGTGTTCGTGTCCGGCCGGGAGAGTTCCAACGGCAAGGTCCTGTGCGAGCTGTGCCGCAGCGTGAACATCCGCACCTGGCACATCGGTTCGGCCGCCGCGCTGCGCCCGGAGTGGTTCCGTCCGGAGGACCGGGTGGGCGTGTGCGGGGCCACTTCCACCCCCAAGTGGCTGCTGGAAGAGGTGGCCGGAGCCATCAAAAATTTGCAATAATAACGGCAAATCGTTAAATTTGCCCGGATATAAGTCAATACAAACAAATTAATAATACGCATTTTTATGGCAACAACAGCTGATTTCAAGAACGGGCTTTTCCTCAAGTACAACGGCAAACCGTGCCAGATCGTGTGGTTCCAGCACGTCAAGCCGGGCAAGGGCCCCGCTTTCGTGAAGACCAAGCTCCGCAACCTGGAGAACGGCAACATCCTGGAGAACACCTTCACGGCCGGTATGAAGATCGAGACCATCGAGGTCGAGCGCCGTCCCTACCAGTTCCTCTATGCCGAGGAAGACGGCTTCAACTTTATGCACGAGGAGACGTACGAGCAGATCCTCCTTCCGAAGGACGTCGTGGAGAACGCCGATCTGATGAAGGAAGGCCAGCACGTGGAAATGATGTTCGTGGTGGGTGAGGAGCGCTGCCTTACCTGCGAGCTTCCGACTTACGTCACCCTGGAGGTCACGTATTCCGAGCCCGCCGTCAAGGGCAACACCGCCTCCACCTCCGCCCTCAAGGAGGTCACCCTCGAGACGGGCGCCAAGGTGATGGTGCCGCTGTTCATCGAGACGGGCGAGAAGATCAACGTCAACACTTCCGACCGTTCCTATGGCGGACGCGCCTAGTCCGGTCGAATACGCCCCGATCTACAACAGGGAGACCGACCTGTACGCGCTCCCGGAGCTGGTGGAGCATCCTGTGGATGCCGCCTACCTCCGGGAGCTCGGCGTTTCCGTACAGCCCGCGCCCGAGACGCTGGCCGGCCTGGAGCGGGGCTCGCGCATCTATGCGCAGCGTTTTCGCGAGCGCACCCTCCTGCCCCGTACCCGCTTCCGACTGGGGAGCGTCGATCCTGCGACGGAGGAGCCGGAAATCCATAACTACACCGGCCGCTGCCCCACGCTGACCTATGAGATCAACCCCGTGCGGGGCTGCGGCGTGGGCTGCCAGTACTGCCTGGTGACGGACGGCGTGCACGAGCAGCCGCTGGTGGCGCTGGAGAATTACCATCTGTTCGTGCGCCGCCTGCTGGACGAGATGAACGGTCCCGGCAGCGAGAACGCCAACCATTACTACTATTTCTCGCCCAAGACCGAAGCGTTCCAGGAGCCGACGCTGCTGACCGGCATCGCCCATCGGATCCTGCGCGAGTTCATCGACCACTTCCGCCGCTGCCCGCAGTCCCGGGCCCGGCTTTTCATTGCCTCCAAGGCAGGCGCGAAGCACCTGCTGGTGGAAGACGGGGGCGAGTCGGTGCTGGACCTTTTTGCACAGCTGCGCGGCCGGATGCAGTTCAATACCAGCGTATCCATAATGCCGGATGCCTTCCGGGACCTGCTGGAGCCGTATGCGGCGCCCCTGTCGGAACGCCTGCGGGCGGTGACGATGTGCCGCGAACGGGGCGTCCAGTCCAATTCCGCGCTGGTGCAGCCCATCTTCACACCCTGGCTTACGGAGGAGCACATCCGCACCTTCTTCGACGCCCTGCACGGGGCGGGCATCATCAACTACAAGCCGGAGTTCCTGACCGCCTGTATGGAGAACCTGTCGATGCTGGGGCCGCTGCTCGGGCATTTCGACAAGGCCCTCGAGCGGCAGCTTTATGAGGACTACCTCCTCCCGTCCAACGCCGACCACCGCAAGCAGCGGGGCCGCACGGCGCCCGACCGCGCCCTAAGCCGCGAGGCCATCGCCCGGATGGCGCGCTATACCGACACCCTCGGGATGAGCGTCAGCGTATGTTACTGGGTGCGCAGCCAGCTGGGCATCACCGAGGCCGAAGTGCCGCTCATCAACCGCAACGGCTTCCAGTGCCTGGGCTACCAGTCCGAGCTGTTCCGCGATGTTCAGTGACCTCGCGTCATATTACCTGCACTGGTATCACGGGCGTCCGGTGGGAATCACCCCTGCACGCCGTGATGAACTTCGGCGCCTTCACGACGTCCTGTACCGCTGCGCGGAGTATTTCGTCCTGCATTACGAAGACTATGTGCCCAGCCGTATCCCCCTGTCCGACAAGGAGATGGAAGTCCTTGCCCTGCAGGCGCAGACGCCTTTCCGCGCCGGCACCTGGCGGCCCGACTACCTGGTCACGCGCGAGGGGGGACTGAAGCTCTGCGAGATCACCTCGCGCTTCTTCGCCCACGGCATCTTTATGTCCTGCTTTGCGGAATATGCCGCCGACGCCTTTATGGGGCGCTTTCCGGGCAGGGAACGGGAATCCCGTTACGGAGAACTGATGGAATATATGCGCGCTTTGCCCGGCGGGAGCCGGCGGATGTACGTGCTGAAAAGCGCCGACCGCACCAGCGAGATCCGGCTCTACCGGCGTTTCTACGAGACGCAGGGGCTGACGTTCACGGAGATAGCGCAGGACGAGGTGGAAGCCCGCCGTGGCGAGTGGGCCCGCGAGGGCACGTTCGTGGTGAGCGCGCTGAACCAGCGGGACCTGATGGGTTACGGGATGGATACCCTTCGGGCGATGGTCGACGTGGGGATGGTGAGCGATTTCCGAAATATCCTGCTCCTGCACGACAAACGCTTTATGCGCCTTTGGGATGACGGATCTTTTACCTCCCGTTGCCTGTCCGCGGAGGATGCCGCGTTCCTGCGGGCGCACAGCATCCCCACCCGGATCTGCTGCGAGCCGGAAACGGAGCCGTTGCTCGAAGACGCCTTCCTGCACAAGGATGCCTATATCCTCAAGCCCTGGCGGCTGGGCAAGAGCGAAGGAGTGTTCGCCGGGCCGCTGACGAAGGAAGGGGAGTGGAGGCGGCTCTGGAAACGCGGGCGCGACGGCAGCCGCCCCGTGGACGGGATGGTGCTCCAGCCTTTCCTGGAGCAGCGCACCTTCTCCACGGAATTCGAGGGGAAGCCCTTCGACGACTACCTGTGCGGGATGATGCTCTGCGTGGACGACCGCTACTTCGACTCGGGGCTCTTCCGGACCTCGAGCCTGCCCGTGACCAATGTCGGCGACGACCGCAAGGCCTGTCCTTTGCACACCGCCGACCCTGAGATCCTTGCCTGCTGCGACGTCCTATGACCCTTGCCGGAAACCAGCCCTATCTGTTCCCGTACCTGGGTTACTGGCAGCTGATTCACGCGGCCGACCGCTTCCTGATAGCGGACGACTACGATTTCATCCGCCACGGCTGGGTGAACCGCAACCGCATACTGGTGAACGGCCGGGTGCAGTTCCTTCGCGTGGAGGTGCGCCGGGGCGGTCCTTCCCGGCTTATCCGTGACAAGCGTGTGGCCCTGACCCCGGAGCGTCTCTCCGACAAACTCAGGACCCTTGAGATGGCCTACCACAAGGCTCCTTTCTTCGCAGAAGGCTACGCCCTGGCGGAAAACGTGCTGACGTATCCGGAGGACAACCTGGCCCTGTTCCTGGAGTACGGGATCCGGGAGGTGTGCGCATATATGGGCATCGAAACGCCCCTCGGCCGCAGTTCGGACCTGCCCGGCAACAGCCGTTTCAAACGCGAGGAGCGCATCTACGACTTCTGTGCCCGGCTGGGTGCAGATACCTATATCAACGCCCCGGGCGGGCAGAAACTCTATTCGTTCGAAGAATTCGCCCGGCGGGGCATTCGCCTGCGCTTCCTGCAGTCCAAGCTGCCGCCCTATCCACAGTCCGGGGGCCCGTTCGTGGAGCGGCTCTCGATCCTCGACGCCATTATGTACAACAGTCCGGAGGCGTTGCACGCGATGCTGGACGAATACACGTTCATCGATGGATGAGGTGCTTGTCAGCGTCGTCTGCGTGACCTTCAACCAGGCAGGGACCATCCGCGATGCGCTGGAGGGTTTCGTGGCGCAGCGTGCGCCGTTCCGTTTCGAGGTGCTGGTGCACGACGACGCTTCCACGGACGGCACTGCGGATATCGTCCGGGACTATGAGCGTCGTTTTCCGGAACGGATCCGCGGGGTGTACCAGACGGAAAACCAGTTCTCGAAGGGTGTGTTCATTCCCCGCGAATTCCTCTGGCCGCTCATCCGCGGCCGCTATGTGGCCCTGTGCGAGGGGGATGACTTCTGGACCGACCCGCACAAGCTTGAAAAGCAGGTGGCGGCGCTGGAGACCCGCCCCGGAGTGGACATCTGCGCGCACCGGGCCTTGAAGCTGACCCGGGGGAAGCCGCACGGTTATGTGGCGCCGAGGCTGCGGGACACGGTGATTCCTGCAGGCAAGGTTATCCTGGGAGGCGGGAACCTCGTGGCTACCGCAAGCTTGCTCTGCCGTACGGAGGCCTATACGAGATGGACTCCGCTGCGGGAGGCGTATCCCAACGACTATTCCCTGCAGATCCAGGGTTCCCTGCGCGGGGGGATGCTCTACCTGCACGACTGTATGTCGGTGTACCGCACGGACACCCCCGGCTCCTGGACGCAGCGCCACGGCCGGCTGATGGACGATGCTGCCCGCAGGCGTGAGGCGGAACTGCTGGATGCGGCGGATGCCTTCACGCAGGGGCGCTATCACCGTGCCGTCAAGTTGCGCAAGCGTCTGTCCGCCTCCAACGCCCTCCTTGCCGCCCGTCGCTACGGAGCTATGCTCGCCCCGCGCGAACTGGACGTCACCCTGCTGCGCCTGAGCCGGGATGGCTCCCGCTGCTTCCGCCAACTGATCCTGTCATTGACCGAACGATGAAAACCACCGTCACACGCACTTCGCTGCCCCCGTTCGAGGAGTTCTGCGAGCAGATCCGCCCGCTGTGGGACAGCCACATCCTTACCAATATGGGCGAACAGCACGAGGCCTTCCGCACCGCGTTGGAGCGGTTCCTGCAGGTGCCGCACGCCGTGCCGTTCACCAACGGGCACCTGGCTCTGGAGGCCGCCCTGGCCGCGCTGCGCCTGCCCGCAGGGGCGGAGGTCATCACGACGCCTTTCACTTTCGTGTCCACCACGCACGCCATCGTGCGGAGTGGTTTCACGCCGGTGTTCTGCGACGTCCGGGAAGAGGACGGCACCCTGGATTCGGGGCTGCTGGAGCCGCTGCTGACGGAGCGGACGGCGGCTGTCCTGCCCGTCCACGTTTACGGCAACGTCTGCGACGTGGAGCGTATCGGGAGTATTGCCGCCCGGCACGGCCTGAAAGTGCTGTACGATGCGGCGCACGCGTTCGGCGTCCGGCTGCACGGAGAAGGCGTGGCGCGTCTCGGCGACGCCTCCGTGTTCAGTTTCCACGCCACGAAGGTGTTCTCCACCGTCGAGGGCGGGGCGGTATGCACGGCGGATGGCTCTCTGCTCCAGGCACTTGAGGACGCAAAGAATTTCGGTATCCGGGATGAGGAGCACTGTGCCTCCGTGGGCGGCAATGCCAAGATGAGTGAACTGCAGGCCGCTATGGGCCTGTGCAACCTGCGTCACGCGGAGGAGGAAATCGCCCTCCGGAAGGCCTGTGCCGTGCATTATGCCGGCCGGTTGGACGGGCGCCCGGGACTGCGTATCCTCTCGCCCCGTCCGGGCGTGGAGGGAAACGGAGCCTATATGCCCGTAGTGTTCGGATCGCAGGCGCTGCGGGACGCCGTCTTCGCGCGGCTGGCCGAAGCGGACATCCTGGCCCGCAAGTATTTCTATCCGCTGGTACCCGACCTGGAATGCTATGCCGGCGCACCCTTCGCCGCCGCGGCCCGCGTGCCGGTGGCCCGGAGCCTCGCCGCCCGGGTGCTGTGCCTGCCGCTCTACGCCGGCCTGTCGGCCGACGAAACGGACAGGATATGTGACATCGTGCTTACAGCTGCTCGATCTTGAGCTGCTGGATCTTGAAGGAATTGCCCTTGGCGCTGACGAAGATGGTCACGGAGAAATTTTCCCCGCCGGCCTTGAGCGTACCGAGGGCGTATTTCATCTTGTCGCGCCCGGCGGTGTGGGTGATGGTGAAGGAACGCGGGGTATAGTTTTCGAAGAAGGTCTTGACGATCTGGCGGGCCTGGGCCTTGCTGGCGCTGCTGCTGCCCTGGGAGAGCACGGAGATCTCCAGGCTGTCGTCGAACCAGGCGGAAAGGTTGTCGGCATTGCCCTGCGCCATATATTTGCTGATGGGGATGAACACGTCGAACCCGCCCGGCTGCGGCGCTTCGCGGGGGGTGGACTGGAAGTTCATCGCGGGCCGGGACTGCGGGGGACGGCCGAAACCCCCTGCGGGCTGGGCCGCAAGGCGCCCGCAGAGCAACAGAGGCACAACGATAAGTGCTATTTTCAGAATGCGTTGCACGGCTGAAATCATTGCAAATACCGAGCCACATTACTATATTTGCAAATATGCGTATGAAGCTGCTCACGGTGGGCAAGACGGACATCCGCTGGGTCCGGGAAGGACTGGAGAACTACGTCTCCAGGATAGGCCACTACGTGCCTTTTGAACTGAAGGAGATCCCGGAACTCAAGGGTACCGCCGCACTCTCCCGCGAGCAGGTGAAGAACCGCGAAGGAGAGCTGATACTCAAGCAGATAGGATCCTCCGACGAAGTGGTACTGCTGGACGAACGGGGGCGCGAGATGCGTTCGCTGGAGCTGGCGGACTGGCTGGGGGAGCGCCTCTCGCACTCGGGGCGCGACCTGGTGTTCGTCATCGGCGGCGCCTACGGTTTCTCCGAGGCGGTGTATGCGCGCTCGGACGGAAAACTCTCGCTGTCGAAAATGACCTTTTCGCACCAGCTTGTGAGAACGATTTTTGCAGAACAACTATACCGGGCGTTCACCATCCTGCGTGGTGAACCCTACCATCACGAATGAAATCAGGCAAGGGCATCAGGGAATGGGTCGCCGCGGCGCTTTTCGTCGTGGGCGTGGTGCTGTTCATTTCGTCTTTCCGGGTCACGCAGCCTTCGGGAGACACGGCGGGGGCGGCACGGCGCACTGAACGGGTGTTGAACCGGCGGATGAAACTGCTGGACGGTTATATGGACAAGGCGCTCGCCCAGGATCCCGCCGGATGGCTGGATCTTGAAGGGCTGCCGCGGGATTTCGTGGTGTACCGCTACTGCCGCGACACGCTCCAGTCCTGGAGCCATTCCTTCCCGGTCGCCAACGACAACATCAACCAGCGGGTCTATGTCCCGTTTGTGGCGGATCCCCGCATTGGGGCCGAATCGCCGCTGCTGCAGGCCTCGGATTCGGTGCGCTTCGTGAATATGGGTTCGCACTGGTACCTGCTCAAGTCGGCGGGCGACGCTTCCGTGCGCGTGATCGCGGGTATGGAGGTGATGGACGAACTGCCGATGGCCGGAGCTTCCCGGATGAACCCTCGGATGCGCCTGTCGCGCAGGTATTCCATCCGTCCGCTGTCGTTCAGCGGCGGCAGCACCGTGAGCGTGCAGGGACGGCCGCAGTTCAAGATCCTCTGCGAGACGCTGGCCGTGAGCCGCGACGCCTCCCCGCTGCTCTGGGTGGCGCTTTTCTGTATCCTGGCCGCCTTCCTGGTCTATCTGTCGGCCGAGCGTTCCCTGCGGCGTTTCTGTCTCGTGGCGTCCGGCATCCTGGCGGTGATTGCGGGCCTGTATTTCTGGGGAAAGTTCGCGGGCAGCCGGGTGCTGATCTTCTCGCCTATGCTCTATGCCGGCGGCGAAGTGCTGTACTCGCTGGGTGCAGTGGTTCTGGTCAATGCCGCCATCCTGATGCTGGCGGGCTGCGCCTATATGGTCCGACGGGCCATCTGGAAGCGGATGGACACCCGCCGGAACCGCACGGTGGTCGTGGTGGCCGTATTGCTTTCCGTGGCCGGCATCCTGCTGTATTCGCAGGCCGCCCTGCGCAGCATCGCGCTGAATTCCGGCTTCTCGCTGGAGCTCTATAAACTCTCGCAGCTGACGCCCTTCTGCGTGGTGGTGTACGTGTCGTTCATCACGATGCTGCTGAGCGTGCCGCTGCTGCTGCAGCTGACGGTGCCGGTTTGGGAACGCGCGACCGGGCGGAAGGCGGACTTCTTCTCGCTGACGGGGCGCGTGATCTACGCCGCCCTGGTGGCGGTGTACCTGGTGGTGACCGCCGGCGTGCTGGGTTTCAGCAAGGAGCAGGACCGGCTGGGACTGCTGGCGAACCGCCTGTCCTTCGACCGTGACATCTCGATGGAACTGCGCCTGCGCGGCGTGGAGACGCAGATCGCCGACGATATGATCCTGTCGGCGCTGTCCCACTTCCAGGGCACGGAACAGTCTATCCAGAGCCGCATTTCGGATTATTATTTCGCGGGCGGGGACCGGCAGTACGTGGTCACGGCCCGCGTGTTCAACGAATACACCAACACGCGCCAGGCGGTGGCCGAGTTCAACGCCGCCATCGCAGACGGCGTGCCCATCGCCGAGAATTCGCATTTCCTGTATGCCAAGCACGATAACGGCCGGCCGTATTATGTGGGCGTGTTCTTCTACCTTTCCGACGAAGGGGAGGTGTCGCGCCTGCTGGTGCGCCTGGAGCCCCGCGAATCGCGTGGAAACCGGGGTTACGCCGGCATCTTCGGCATCACTTCGCCGGGCCAGGTCGTGCTGCCTTCCGGCTATTCCTATGCCCGTTACGACGGGCGCGAGCTCAAGGCCTGGCGGGGGAATTATCCTTTCCCTACCCGGGTCACCGACGCTATGTACGTGCAGATGTTCGGCTCCGCCACCGGCCATTTGCGCCAGGACGGCTACACGCATTTCACCTACGTGGTGGGCGACGGAGAGGCCGTGGTCATCTCCCGGGCCCGCGTGAGCGTGCTTTCCTATATCGTGGCGGGCATCCTGGTGGCGCTGCTCACCTTCCTGGTGTTGACGCTCGTGGCGCTGCGCAAGCCGAAGAAGGCGGTCTTCCGGGAGTCTTATTTCAAGACGCGGATTTCGGCCGTGCTGCTCGTCTCGCTCATCCTCACCCTGCTGGCGATGGCATTGGTGAGCGTGCTGTTCGTGTATTCCCGCAACGAGGGCAACCGCCGGACGGTGATGTCGGACAAGATCGGCTCCATCGTTACGATGATGGACGCCGGCCTGCAGGATATGACTTCCAGCGGGCAGACCGACTGGGCGGCGCTGCGCAGCCTGATCGAGCGGGTGGGCACCGACACCGGTTCCGACATCACGCTCTACACCCCCGACGGCCGCCTGATGATGAGCACCACGCCGATGATCTTCGACCAGCGGATGATCACGAACCGGATGGACGCGACGGCCTACTATAACATCATCTACCGCAACCGCCGCCATTACATCCAGCCGGAGCGGCTGGGGATGCAGCGGTTCTACTGTATGTACGCCCCGCTGATCGCGGACGACGGCTCGCTGCTGGCCATCCTGTGCTCGCCTTACAACGAGGAGACCTTCGACTTCGAGGAGGACGCCGTGATGCACTCGCTGACCATCATCTCGCTGTTCCTGCTGTTCCTGCTGATGGCGCTCTTTATGGTGTCGCGCATCGTGGACCGGATGTTCAAGCCGCTGAGCGAGATGAGCTCCAAGATGGCCAGCGCCGACCTCGGCTCGCTGGAATACATCGACTACGACCGCGACGACGAGATTTCGTCCATCGTGCAGGCCTACAACCGGATGGTCACGGAACTGTCCGAGAGTTCGCGCAAACTGGCCCAGGCCGAGCGTGACAAGGCCTGGAGCGGGATGGCCCGCCAGGTGGCGCACGAGATCAAGAATCCGCTCACGCCGATGAAACTCCAGCTCCAGCGGGTCATCCGCCTCAAACAGAAGGGCGACCCGGCTTGGCAGGACCGCTTCGAGGAAGCCAGCCGCGTGATCCTGGACCACATCGACATCCTCACCGATACGGCCAACGAATTCTCCACCTTCGCCAAACTCTACACCGAGGAACCCACGCGGATCGAACTGGACAAGCTGCTTCGCGAGGAAATCTCGATGTTCGACAACCGCGAGAACATCCGGTTCGATTACCTCGGCCTGTCCGACGTGGTGGTCGAGGGCCCCAAGCCGCAGCTCACCCGCGTGTTCGTGAACCTGCTCGGCAATGCCGTGCAGGCCATCGGGGAGGCACCGGACGGGCATATCATCGTGTCGCTGCGCAAGTCGGTGGAAGACGGCTTCTGGGATGTGGTCGTGGAAGACAACGGACCGGGCGTGTCCGACGAGAACGTGGAGAAGCTGTTCACCCCGAACTTCACGACCAAGAACGGCGGCTCCGGCCTGGGCCTCGCCATCAGCCGGAGCATCCTGGAACGCTGCGGCGCCTCGATTTCCTACTCGAAGTCCTTCACCCTCGGCGGCGCCTGCTTTACCGTGAAATATCCATCCAACAAATAATCCGATGAAACGACTGACAACCCTGCTCCTGGGGCTTTTGGCCGCTGTTGCGGCCCTTCCTGCCCAGACTCCGAAGAACGTAATCTGGTTCGACAAGCCCGCCTCCATCTGGGAGGAGGCCTGGCCCGTCGGCAACGGACGCATCGGCGCGATGATCTTCGGCGGCACCGAAGAGGAGGAAATCCAGCTGAACGAGGAGACCATCTCCACGGGCGGCCCTTATGAGAACTGGAATCCCAACGGCCTGAAGAACCTCCAGAAGGTCCGCGACCTGATCTTCGCGGGCGAGTATGAGGAGGCCCAGAAGCTGGGCGACGAGAATTTCCTCTCCCCGGTGGGCGAGGAGATGTCCTACCAGACCGCCGGGTCGGTGAAGATCGGCTTTACGGGCCGCAGCGGGGATGTGACGGACTACCGCCGCGAACTTGACCTCGAGCGCGCCGTCGTGCGCACCAGCTACAAGATCGGCGGCGTGGAATATGTGGAGGAGGCGTTCGCCTCGAAGCCGGACCAGCTCATCATCGTCCGCATCACGGCCTCGAAGCCGAAGGCCATCAACTGCGAGATCGGATACACCACGCCGATGAAGGACGTGACCGTGAGCGTGCCGGAGAAGAACCTGCTGCGCCTGGAAGGGAAGGGCGCCGAGAAGGGCGGCATCCCGGGCGCCATCCGCTACGTGAACGACACTCGCGTGACCGCAAAGGGCGGAAAGGTGGTTTCCCTGGGCGAATCGCTGCAGGTCAGCGGGGCCACGGAGGTGTTGCTGCACATCGCGCTGGCCACCAATTTCGTGGACTACAAGACCGTGAACGCCGATCCGTATGCGCGCAATGCGGCGTATATGAAAAACGCCTCGAAGAAATACGACAAGGCGCTTGCGGCGCACGTCGCGGCCTATCGGGAGCAGTATGCCCGCGTGAATCTGGAGTTCGCCCCGTCCGGCGTTCCCGATGCGCCGATCAACGAGCGCATCCGGATTTTCTCCGAGACGCAGGACGCCCAGTTGGTGTCCACGTATTTCCAGTTCGGCAGGTACCTGCTGATCAGCTGCTCGCAGCCGGGCACGCAGGCCGCCAACCTTCAGGGCATCTGGAACGCCAGCCTGATGGCTCCGTGGTGCGCCAACTATACCACCAACATCAACACCGAGATGAACTACTGGCCCGCGGAGCTGACCAACCTGCCGGAACTGCACGAGCCGCTGCTGCAGATGATCCGGGAGCTGGCCGTGACGGGCGCGAACACCGCCCGCTATATGTACGGCTGCCGGGGCTGGGTGGTGCACCACAACTCCGACCTCTGGCGCATCACGGGCGCCCTGGACTACGCCTACTGCGGCCTGTGGCCGAGCGGCGCCGCCTGGTTGTGCCAGCATCTGTGGGACCGCTATCTCTTCAATGGCGACAAGGATTATCTGGCGGAGGTGTATCCGCTGATGAAGGGCGCTTCCGAGTTCTTCGTGGACTTCCTGGTGGAGGATCCGAATACGGGCTACCTGGTGGTGGTGCCGTCCGACTCGCCGGAGAACCGCCCCGCCAGCCAGAAGACCAATATGTTCGCCGGCGTGACGATGGACAACCAGCTGGTGACGGACCTCTTCACCAACACGGAACGCGCCGCGGCCATCCTGGGCCGTGACGCGGCGTTCGCCGACACCCTTTCGACGATGCGCCGCCGCCTGCCGCCGATGCAGATCGGCCAGTACGGGCAGCTGCAGGAGTGGTTCGAGGACTGGGACAATCCCAAGGACAACCACCGCCACGTTTCACATCTTTGGGGTTTCTATCCGGGCTACCAGATCTCGCCCTACCGCACCCCGCTGCTCACCGAAGGCGTTCGGAACACGCTGATCCAGCGGGGGGATCCTTCCACCGGCTGGTCGATGGGCTGGAAGGTCTGCCTGTGGGCGCGCTTGCTGGACGGGGACCACGCTTTCAAGCTGATCACGAACCAGCTTTCCCTGGTGACGCCGGGAGGCCGCCGCTTCAATATGGCGGGAGGAACGTATCCGAACCTGTTCGACGCACATCCGCCGTTCCAGATCGACGGCAACTTCGGCTGCACAGCCGGCATCGCCGAGCTCTTCCTGCAAAGCCACGACGAGGCCGTGCATCTGCTGCCGGCCCTGCCGGACGCGCTGAAGGACGGCCGCGTGGAGGGCTTGCGCGCCCGTGGCGGCTTCGTGCTGGAGAGCCTGGTCTGGAAGGACGGGCACATCGTGGAGGCGCGGATCCGCTCCACCATCGGCGGCAACCTCCGCGTGCGCTCCTATGACGCGCTGGCTGGCCTGGACGAGGCCGAAGGGACCAATCCCAATCCGCTCTTCGCCGCGCAGGAGATCCTGCGCCCGATGGTGAGCGAGCGCGCGCCGTTGCACGGCTTCACCGCGCCCGCGGCACATCTGTACGACATTGCCACGGAGCCCGGTGAAGTGGTGACGCTGCGGGCTGCGGACTAGGCTCAGGCGTTCGCCCCGGCCAGGTCCTTTTCCGTAATGTAAGGCAACTTGTTGTCCGCAATGACGTTGCGGGCCAGGTCCGCCTCGTCCGTGCGGAAGACCAGGATGCCCCGGCCTCCCAGCAGGAAGGCGTACATATAGGTGATGTCCACGCCGGCCTCGCCCAGGAACTTCACGACATCGGCGGCGCCGCCGGGCTGGTTGTCCAGCTCGAGCGCGAACACGTCCGAGATGGCGACGGCCACGCCGGCCTGCTTGAGTTCGGTGCAGGCGCGCTGCGGCTCGCTGCAGATGATGCGGAAGATGCCGTACTCGGCGGTCTCGGCGATGGTGCAGGCGATCATCTGGATCTGCGATTGCTTCATCAGGTCCAGCACCTTGAGCAGGGTGCCGGTCCTGTTCTCGATGAAGATGGATAATTGGCTGATGGTCATATCGTTCTGTGTTATGGGGTTCAATACAGTTTGCGTTTGTCAATGACGTGGGCGCTCTTGCCCTGGCTGCGCTCGATGGTGCCGGGCGCCTTGATCTGCACCTTGGCGCTGATGCTCAGCACGCTGCGCAGTTTCGCGGCGAGTTGCTTCTCCAGCTCCGCGATGGCCACGGGCGAGTCGAGGGTGGAGGTGAAATACTCCTGGCGCAGCTCCACCTGCACCATCAGGGTGTCGAGGTTGTTGATGCGGTCCACGATGAGCATATACACGGGGGCGAACTCCTTCATCGTGAGCACGACGCTCTCAACCTGTGAAGGGAAGACGTTGATGCCGCGGATGATGAGCATATCGTCGCTGCGTCCGTGGATGGCGGACATCCGCACGTTGGTGCGCCCGCAGGGGCACTCGCCGGGCAGCAGGCTGCAGAGGTCGCGGGTGCGGTAGCGCAGCACGGGCATTCCTTCCTTGGTGAGGGTAGTGAACACCAGCTCGCCGGTCTGTCCGGCAGGCAGCGGCTCAAGGGTGACCGGGTCGATGATTTCCGGGAAGAAGTGGTCCTCGTTGATGTGGGAGCCGTCCTGGCAGTCGCATTCGTAGCTCACGCTCGGGCCCATCACCTCGCTCAGGCCGTAGAGGTTGAAGCCCTTCAGGCCCAGGCGCTCCTGGATTTCCGTGCGCATATTCTCCGTCCACGGTTCGGCGCCGAACGCGCCCACGCGCAGGTGGATCTGGTCCTTGGTGATGCCCAGGCGGTCCATCGTCTCGGCGAGGTACAGGGCATAGGAGGGCGTGCAGGCAATGCCGGTGATGCCGAGGTCGCGGATCAGGCGGGCGTGCTTCTCGGTGTTGCCGGTGGAGGCGGGCACGACGGACGCACCCACCATCTCTACGCCGTTGTGCGCGCCCAGGCCGCCCGTGAACAGGCCGTAGCCGTAGGAGACGGAGAAGATGTCGTCGCGGCCCACGCCGTACGCGGTGAGGCTGCGCGCCATACATTCGCTCCAGACGCCGATGTCCTTGCGGGTGTAGCCCACGATGGTGGGGTTGCCCGTGGTGCCGGACGAGGCGTGGATGCGGATGATCTCGCTCTGCGGGGCGGCCTGCAGGCCGAATGGATAGTTGTCCCGCAGGTCCTTCTTGGTGGTGAAGGGCAACTTGACGATATCGTCGATGGTACGGATGTCATCGGGGGTGAGGTCCATCTCCTGCAGCTTCTGACGGTAGAAGGGGACGTTATGGTAAACGTACTGCACGATCTTGTGCAGGCGTTTGCCCTGGAGCTCGCGCATCTGCTCGCGGCTCATACATTCCTTGGTGGGGTTCCAGATCATAATATACTACTTACTAACGGTTTGCAGGGAGTGGGCGAGGCCCAGGCCGAAGGCTTTCAGGTTGGCCTCGACCACTTCCTGGCCCTTGCGGGCGAATACGCGGGCGACGGCCGCGCGCAGCCGTTCCTCCGACAGGAGAGGCAGATACGGGGCGGCCATTCCCAGCAGGACCATATTGGCGCTGCGGGGAAGCTGGGCGTCGCGGGCGATCTCTTCGATGTCGAGCCGGACCACGCGGGGCAGGGCGTCGAGTTCGGCGAGCAGGGCCGCCTGGTCCGGATAGTCCGGGATGTTCACCAGCGGCCTGGACGAGGTGATGACGACGCCGTCCGGAGCCAGCCAGGGCAGGTAGCGCAGGGCCTCCATCGGCTCCATCGAGAGGATGATGTCGGCGCTCCCCAGGGGAATCTGGTCGCTGTGGATGGGTTCCGTGCTCAGGCGAAGGTCGCTCTGCACGTCGCCGCCGCGCTGGCTCATCCCGTGTACTTCGGCCTGCTTGAGGTTCACGCCGGCCGCCGTGGCGGCTTCGCCGATGATGGTGGCGATGGAGAGGATCCCCTGTCCTCCCACGCCGGCGAGCTTGATGTCTGTCTTTTTCATTGCGCCTGTTTTTTTGCGCGCAGCTTGCGGCCGAGCGTCTGCATACATTCGCGTTGCGGGATGATGACCGAAACGCCTTGATATTCAATTTCTTCCCGCAGGATGCGGGTAATCTCTTCCATATTCTTCGGCAGCGGCGTCACGACGTGCAGGTGTTCGCGCTCCACGCCCAGGGCGAGGCAGATGGCCTCGAACTTGTGCGTGCCCGCGGAGTCCTGGCCGCCCGTCATCGCCGTGGTGAGGTTGTCGCTGATGATGACGGTGATGGGGGAGCGGTCGTTCACCGCGTCCAGAAGGCCGGTCATCCCGGAGTGGGTGAAGGTGGAGTCGCCGATGATGGCGATGGCGGGACGCACACCTGCGTCCGCGGCGCCCTTGGCCATCGTGATGGACGCGCCCATATCCACGCAGCTGTCGATGGCGCGGAACGGGGGCAGGGCTCCCAGGGTGTAGCAGCCGATGTCGCCGAAGATGCGCGCGCCGGGGTATTCGGCCGCGACCTTGTTCAAGGCGGTATAGACGTCGCGGTGGCCGCAGCCCTGGCAGAGCTGCGGAGGCCGGGCGGAGAGGTGCGCGGCGGGCCCGAAGGGGCCTTTCGCGGCGAGGCCGAAGGCGGCCGCCACGTTGTCGGGAGTCAGCTCACCCGTGCGGGGCAGCTGTCCGTCGAGCCGTCCGCCCACCGGATAATCCGCACCGAGCAGCCCCCGGACCTGCTCTTCGATGAAGGGCTGGCCGTCTTCCACGACGACGATGCGGGAGCAGTGGGCGGCGAGTTCGCGCACCAGCGGGGCGGGGAGCGGGTATTGGGTGACCTTGAGCACGGACGCACCCTTCGGGTCCGCCTCCCGGACATAGTTGAATCCGGTGCCGGCGGCAAGGATGCCTATGCCGTCTTTTTCTTTGAGATCCAATGTATTATGTCCGTCGGTGCAGGCCTTTTCCGCAATCTTCGCCTGCTTGGTCACGAGCGAGGCGTACTGGCGGCGGGCGATGCCCGGCAGGAGCACCCAGCGGGTGCGTTCGCTGTCGGTCGGCAGCACGCGCTGCGGCTGCGCTTCGCCCACTTCCACCGCGGCGCGGGAGTGCGCAAGACGGGTGACGATGCGCATCAGCACGGGAAGCCGGAGCGTCTCTGACAGGTCGAAGGCATAGGCCATCAGGTCGAAGGCCTCCTGCTGGTTCGAGGGTTCCAGGATGGGAACCATCGCGAACTTGCCGTAGAAACGGGAGTCCTGCTCGTTCTGGGACGAGTGCATCGAAGGGTCGTCGGCCGCCAGGACCACCAGTCCGCCGTTCACGCCCGTGACGGCGGCGTTCACGAAGGCGTCGGCGCAGACGTTCATTCCCACGTGCTTCATACATACCAGGGCCCTGCGGCCGGCATAGGACATACCCAGGGCGGCTTCCATCGCTGTCTTCTCGTTGGTGCACCAACGGCTGCGCACCCTGCGCTCGCGGGCGAGCGGGGAGGCCTGGATGAATTCCGTAATCTCTGTGGAGGGGGTGCCGGGATAGGCGTATACACCGGAGAGTCCGGCGTGCAGGGCACCCAGTGCTATGGCTTCGTCGCCCAGCAACAATCTTCTTTCAGGCATATCTACTAACTTAACGCTAACAAAAATAGCGATTATTTGGAAGAATCCAAGGAAGAATCACGGAATTCGGTGGGTGTGACGCCGAATTCCTTCTTGAAAATCTTGCTGAAATAGTGGGGATCGTTGAACCCCGTGGCGTAGGAAATCTCGGCCATCGTCCGGCCGCCTTCGAGGATGAGCGCCTTCGCCCTTTCCAGCCTCAGTTTCTTCAGGAAGCTGGCCGGCGTCGCTCCCAGCAGGGTGCGGCATTTCTCGAAGAGCACGGAACGGCTGACGTTCATCGCCTCGCACATCTGCGGGACGTCCAGCGCTCCGTCGTCCAGGCGGGATTCGAGGAAGCCGATGTAGGACTCGGCGAAACGGAGATCCTCGCCGTGCAGGTCCTTGAGCAGCGGGTTGACACTCTGCGCGGGGCTTGCGGCTTCTTCAGACGGTTTTTCCTTCTTCCATCTGCGGCTGAGCAGGAGGACGACGACCGCCGCCACGAGCAGCAGGGCCGCGAAATCCCAGGCTGAATGGAAAATGGCGCGCCGGACCAGGATGCCGATGGCGCGTTCGTTGTCCACGGCCAGGCCGTCTCCGTTGGTGGAACGGAGCCGGAGGGTATATTTCCCCGGCTTGAGCGCGGGGATGCTGATCGAGGCGTCGTGTCCCAGCGGGATCCAGTCCTTGTCCCGCCCGTCGATCATATAACTGTAGATGACCTGTTCCGGAGCTGAGAGGTCCACGGCGGCGAACTGCACGCGGATTCCGTCCGCAGGGCCCACGCGGACGGAGGTGCCGGCGTCCAGGTTCTGCCGCCTGCCCGAGACATAGAGCGCCCGTATGACGATTTCCGGGATGAAATTGTTGTTGGAGATCTCCTGCGGATTGAAGTAGAGAATGCCTCCTGTGGTGTTGAAATACAGGTTCCCGTTGCGGGCGAGCAGCGGCTGGCCTTCGTTGAAGCGCATCGCGTGGCCGATCTGGTCGTACGTGAAGCCGATGAGGCTTTCGGTCTGGGGGTTGAAGCGGTTCAGCCCGCCCGCCGTGGCGATCCAGATATTGCCGGCGGCGTCTTCGACGGAGGACAGGACATAGTCGGAGAGCAGTCCGTCGTCTGTGGTGAGGGCGTGGTATCCACTGTCGGGCGAGCCGTTCTCAAAATGCAGCAGCCCCGCTCCGTACGAGGAAACGTAGAGTTCGCCGTCCCGGGTGAAGAGGATGTGCTGGATGTCGTAGTCGCGGATGGACTCGAAACGCTCGAAGTGCATATCCTCCGCTTCGCCTTCCGGGTGCTCGCAGACGAACAGGCCCCGCTGTCCGCTGGCGTACAGGCGGCCGTCCGGCCCGATGGCGAGGCAGCGCAGGCGGTTCCGCCGTTCTGTCGGGAAACTCAGGCGGTTGCGCTTGCTGATGAACTGTCGGTACTGGTTGTCCAGGTCCACGTAGGCGATGCCGTCGTCGAAGGTGCCGATCCACAGGCGGTGGGCGTCGTCTTCGAGCAGGGAGTAGATCTCATTGCTGTTGGGACCGTAGAAGTAGTCGTTCCTGGGGTATCGGACCGGGTTGTAGTTGACTCCCTCGGCCGACTGCGGGGTCAGCTCGACCAGGCCCGCCCCGTTGGTTCCGACCCAGAGCTTTCCGTCGTGGGCGGGGAGGATGGCGAAACCGGGATTCCCGGTATTCCAGGACGCCCGTTCGCGAAGGTTTTCATCAAAGATGTGAAGGCGGCTGTCGCGGGTGGCGGCGAAAATCCGTCCCGACGGGTCCTGGGCGATGGCGCGGACGTTGTTCTCCGCCGAGACCTGGCCGCTGCCATCGATCGAGCGGAACCGGAAATTGTCCTGCCGGAAAACGACGCGCTCCACGCCGCCCCAGCTGGAGCCGATCCAGAGGTTGCCCTGCCGGTCCGGGAAGAAGGACGTGATGCCGGTCTCGGAATTCCAGCCCTGCTGCAGATTCTGGCTTTGCAGAGGGACCAGGCGGTGTTGCTGCCTGTCATACCAATAGAGACTGCCCCTGGTCGAATAGATCCACAGGTTGCCCTGATAGTCGGTACGGCAGGACAGCGAACCGGGCTCCGGCGAGTCAGGTTTCAGGGGGATGCTGCTTCGGGTGCCGTCTTCAAGGTTCTGGATGATGATTCCGTCGCTGTCGGTGCCGAAGAGGAGTTCCGGGCTGTCGGGGACCCGGGCGATGAAACTGATGTCGGCGGTGGTGCCGGCGGGCAGGGAGGTGAGAATCTGGTCCTGATAGCGGAGGATTTCCCCGGAAGATCCGATGTAGAGGGTGCTGTCGGTCATTTCCGCGCAGAAAGCCGGAATCTCCGCAATCCGCTCCGAACCCCGGTAGATACCGTGGTCGGACAGGATCCAGGGCTCCCCGTCCGGGATACGGACGATGGCGTGGACGGTGGCATCCCCGTCCAGGCTGCACAGCCGGTTGAAGTCCGCATCCAGGATCAGGTTGTCGGTCGTCAAGTAAAAGCAGTCTTCGGAACCCGGCCGGAAGATCTGCTGGACGGCATACCCGTGGCTGTCCGCCGGTTCGAGGTTTTGTGTGTCGGTATTGAAGCGGTATAACGCATTGTCATAGGAGACCACGAGAATCGTGCCTTCGGGGAGAATCTCCACGTCCACGAAACGGTTGCTCCGCGGATTGTTGCTGTCTTCCGGGACGGCGGTCCTGTAATTCTGGAACGTCCTGCCGTCGAAACAGTACAGCCCGCCCCAGGTAGCCAACCAGAGCTGTCCGTGACTGTCCTGGGCCATCGCCTCGACGGTCGTTCCTGAAAAACCGTTCTCCCGTCCGAAACGGGTGAAGGAGCAGGGAGGCTGGGCGGCGGCCAGGGTGCTTGCCAGGGCAATCAGGCTCGCAATCAATCGGTAAGAGCGCATTGTGGAACAATTATCTGTACAAAAATACACTTATTTTTGGTTTTTATACAATATTCCACTGAATCAGGACGGGATTCGACAAATTTATCTGTCACTATCCCTACCTTTGTTATGCACAATCAAGCAGTCCTAACCTTAAACATATCCTGGATACTAACGGTTAATAATTGGTTTTTCGGGGTCCCTACCAGGAAGGGACCCTTTTTTGTTGGCATTGTGCCGGCAAAAAAGGGTCCCCTCTGTCGCTTCGCTCCGAACCGTCAGCAATGATCAGTACTGGGCTACGAATTCGTAGACGATGTTACCCTGCTGTTTGGCCGGGGCGTCGGCCTTGGCGGAGAACTTGGAGAGCCTCGCCGCGCGGACGGCAAAATCCCGCAGGCACTTGTCTTTCGAGGAGACGGCGTCATCGACCTTGGCGTCCCGGACCGTTCCGCCCGGATCCACGGAAATCAACACCGTCACCTGTCCGGCTCCCATACAGCGATACGCCGGAATGGGCAGTTTGCTGGCCTTCCTGCCTTCCAGCCAATAAGACACGACAGAGGGACCGCTATATACCGGCGCATCTTTCTGTGCTTCTGTTTCGCTTTTTTTCTCCGGCTCCGGCGTGCCGGGATCGGCATAGTCTTCCTGCTTCACCTCGTAGCCTGCCGCCAGTTCCCGGGCCAGCCGTTCGGCATCTTTGTAAAGTTGCTCGGCGTCGGTGCCGCGGTCGTCCTTGAGGGCGGCCCGGTCCACGGCCACTCCCCGGGCGGCCGGAGCGGAAGCCAGCTGCCGCTCGAGCCGCTGGCGGACGCTTTCCTTAAACTCTTCCTCCTGTTTCTGCCGTTCCACCTCTTCCTGCAGCCGCTCTTTCTCCTCCAGTTTCGAGAAATCGAGGATGAAACTGTTTTCCTGTTTGACGGCCCCGCCCAGCCCCGCAAGCAACAAGACAATCACCACCGCGAGATGGACGATCACGGTGGTGTATATGCCTGCCCTGTCTTCTTTCGGAAGCCGGAACACGGGATTATGCGAGTTTCTGCAGGGTCTTCTCGATCGTGGCCGTGATGATGTCGATGGCCACCTTGTTGTGTCCGCCCTGCGGGATGATGATGTCGGCGTAGCGCTTGCTCGGCTCGATGAACTGGAGGTACATCGGCTTCACGGTGCGCGTGTAGCGCTCGATGACCCAGTGCACGTCTTTGCCGCGTTCGCTGATGTCGCGCGCCATCACGCGCATCAGGCGGTCGTCGTCGTCCGCGTCCACGAAGATCTTGATGTCCATCTGGTCGCGCAGGGCCTTGCAGGTGAAGATCAGGATGCCTTCGATGATGATGACGTCGGCCGGTTCCACCGTCACGGTCTCGGTCTTCGAGCGCGTGCAGGAAATGTAGGAATAGACCGGCTGCTGGATGGTTTTGCCGGCCTTCAGGTCCGACAGCTGCTCGCAGAGCAGTTCCCAGTCGATGGCGTCGGGATGGTCGAAGTTGTGGGCGCGCTTCTCCTCGTCGGAGAGGTCGCTGGAGTCCTTGTAGTAGGAATCCTGGGGGATGACGACCACGCTTTTGGCGTTGAGCTGCTGCGTGATGGCCTTGACCACGGTGGTCTTTCCGGAGCCGGACCCGCCGGCGATGCCGATTACTAGCATATTGCTTTCTTTTTTCTTCCTCTGTTTCATCCTCCCCTACGGTTAGGGGAGGACGGGAGGAGGGGTGATCGAATGATGACGGAACGTCGAGTTCGTCAGAACTCGGCGTTCTTCGGAGTTCTCGGGAAAGGAATGACGTCCCGGATGTTGGACATACCGGTGATGAAGAGGAGCAGGCGCTCGAAGCCCAGGCCGAAGCCGCTGTGCGGGCAGCTGCCGAAACGGCGGGTGTCGATGTACCATTCCAGGTTCTTGCGGCTCATCCCGAGTTCGTCGATGCGCTTTTCAAGCTTGCCGAGGTCGGCCTCGCGCTCGGAGCCGCCGATGATCTCGCCGATCTTCGGGAAGAGGACGTCCATCGCGCGGACGGTCTTTCCATCCTCGTTCTGCTTCATATAGAAGGCCTTGATGTCTTTGGGATAGCCCGTGAGGATGACCGGCTTGCCGAAGTGCTTCTCCACCAGGTAGCGCTCGTGCTCGCTCTGCAGGTCGATGCCCCAGCTCACCGGATATTCGAACTGCACGCCGTTCCTGACGGCTTCCTCGAGGATGCGGATGCCCTCGGTGTATTCGAGGCGGACGAACTCCGTACCTATGACGCCCTGCAGGCGTTCGATGAGATCCGGATCGTAGCGGTCGTTCAGGAACTGGATGTCGTCCTTGCAGTGCTCCAGGGCGTAGCTGACGAGGTGCTTGATGAAGTCCTCGGCCAGGTCCATATTGTCCTGGATGTCGTAGAAGGCCATTTCCGGCTCGATCATCCAGAATTCGGCCAGGTGGCGCGGGGTGTTGGAGTTCTCGGCGCGGAAAGTCGGGCCGAAGGTGTAGATCTCGCCGAGCGCCGTGGCTCCCAGTTCGCCTTCGAGCTGGCCGCTGACGGTCAGGCTCGTCTGCTTGCCGAAGAAGTCCTTGGCGTAGTCGATGCGGCCCTTCTTGTCGCGCGGGACGTTCTCCAGGTCCAGCGTGGTCACCTGGAACATCTGGCCCGCGCCTTCGCAGTCGGATTCGGTGATGAGCGGGGTGTGCAGGTACACGAAGCCCTTGTCGTGGAAATACTCGTGGATGGCGAAGGCCATCTGGCTGCGCAGGCGGTAGATGGCGCCGAAGGTGTTGGTCCTGGGGCGGAGGTGCGCGACGGTGCGGAGGTACTCGAAAGAGGTATCCTTTTTCTGAAGCGGATAGCGTACGGGGTCGCAGGTGCCGTAAATGGTTATTTCTTCGGCCTTGATCTCGACCGCCTGGCCGCTGCCCACCGACTCGACGAGCTTGCCGCGGACGCCGATGCAGGCACCCGTGCCGATCTGGGCGAGCACCGCTTCCGTGTCCGCATTCTTGTCCACGACGATCTGGATGTTCTTGATCGTGGAGCCGTCGTTGAGCGCGATGAATGCGATTTCCTTGTTCCCTCTCTTGGTCCTGACCCAGCCTTTGGCCAGCACCTCACAGCCTGCCTCCATTGCCAGCAGGTCCTTTACCTTGCTTCGAAGTATTCCCTTCATTTCGTTTATTGCGTATTTTTAAAAAGCAGCCCTCATTGAAGGGGGCTGCTCGGTATTCATTCCCTGCTTGGGTTTATTTGGCAGGTTTTCTTGCAGAGTACATTATCTTCAACGCGGAGCAGCGCCGGAGCTCCTGCTTCACGTCTGTGACGATACCCATTCTGACATCCTGGTCGGCCCGGATGGACACGGTCATCAGCTGACGGTCGGCCTCGCTGCGGGCGTCACGCTCCGCGGCGATGAAGTCGCGGATGTCGTCCGTGGTGCGGAAGGAGTCGTTCAACTGGATACGGGCATCGGTACCGTACTGGGCCTGATAGGCCAGGGTAGGGGAACCGATGTTGATGTAGGCGTTGAGGTCCTTGCGCTCCAGCTTGACGACTTCGGAAGCCTCAGGCGTGGTGACCTTGACCTTGTTCTCGGTCTCACGCATCTGCGTGGTGACCATAAAGAAGAACAGGAGCATAAACACGATATCGGAGAGGGAGCTCGAGGTGATCCCGGGCATTTCCTTCTTTCCGCCTTTCTTGAATCTTGACATAGTTCTTACCTCCTATTATCTTCTTTTACCGACATCCTTAGGCTCTGCCTCGGAAATGTTCTGCGGGATGCAGTCGCGGACCACCCTCTGCGTATCTTCGTCGAGCGCGTTGTACTTCTTGCCGAACTCGCGCATCGAGAAGTCGTCGCGAAGCTCGTTCACGGCCTTCACCAGTTCGTTCTGCACGGCGATGTAGGCCTGGTAACTCGTACCGCGGTCGTTCTGCAGGGAGATGACTCCCTTGGAGACGGGGTAGGTGCCCTTGCTGTATCCTTCGATCTCCTTCACTTCCTTCTCGGGAAGGTTCGGATCGTTGGCAGGATTGCTTAAGAATTCTTTGATCTTGTCTTTGAGCTGAGAGACGTCAATGGCTTCGGTACCGGCAAGAATCCTATCGGCAGAGTTGATCTTCACCACGATGATGTTGCGGCGGTTGACCTTCTGGTCCTCGACCTTCTGATTGGGATCAGGCATCGGGGGGAGACGACGGGAAAGTCCGAAGTGCGAACCCATTGTCGTGGTCATCAGGAAGTAGCACAACAACAGGAAGGCGATATCGGCCGTAGAACTCGAATTGATTGCTGGTGTTTTCTTAGCCATAGTTACTTCTTGTTAGCGATAGCCAGACGGATTTCACCGACGATGATGGAAAGGATCGCACCGATGCCGGCGATGGCCGTCAGGATCAGGATGGTATCAGTAAGCTTGAGCATACCGGCGGACACTTCCGTGCCCGTGTAGCCGGGGACGGGGTTGCCCTTCGCCAGGAGGAATGCAACCAGGCACACGGCGGCGATCACGAGCAGGACGATGCCCATCTTGACGAGGGACTTCGGGTCGTTCGCGATGCTGATGATGAGCCCGATGACAATCCAGCAGAAGAGGGCGATGCCAATCATAATCGCAGCCCAGGTGAGGAGGGCGTTGGTCGGCGGCAAGGCGACCTTGTCAGGGGTCGCGAAGCCTGCAACGAAGCCCCACACCAGGAGTGCGATGCTGATGAGGATCAGCACCACCATTCCCAACTTGAATATCTTGTTAAGTTTCATTATTCAGTTTTTTAGGGGACGGGAACGGATGATTACTTCTTGTTGTACTCGGTCAGCACATCGATGAGGGCGATGGAAGAGTCCTCCATATCGATGGTGATGTTCTCGATCTTCGCAAGGATGTAGTTGTAGAAGACCTGGAGAATCATAGCGACGATGAGACCGCCGACCGTAGTGATAAGGGCGACCTTCATACCACCGGCAACAACGTTCGGGGAGATATCACCCGCAGCCTGGATGGCGTCGAAGGCGTTGATCATACCGATAACCGTACCGAGGAATCCGAGGGACGGGGCGATGGCGATGAACAGGGAGATCCAGGACAGGCCGCTCTCCAGCTGGCTCTGCTCCACGCTGCCGGCCGAGATGATGTGCTTCTCGACGACATCGATTCCCTCGTCATAATGCATCAGGCCGTCATAGTACACACGGGCGACAGGACCGCGGGTGTTGCGGCAGACCTCCTTGGCTTTCTCGATACCGCCTTCCTTGAGGGCTTCCTCGACCTTGGCGACCAGCTTCTTGGTGTTGATCTTGGCGAAGGAGAGATAGAGGATGCGCTCGATGGCGAGGGCAAGACCGATGATCAAGCAGATGATGATCAGGGACATAAAGGCAGGACCACCTTCGATGAATTTCTGCTTGAGCGCCTGGTTGAGGGGCTGCTCGCTGCCGCTGAGGAGATCAGCTGCGCTCATCCCTTCTTCCTGAGCGAATGCGAAGTTTGCAGAGAAGGCCATAGCGCCCGCGACTGCCAAAAACTTGAAAAACTTTTTCATAATGAATTTGATAATGTATTAGTTGTGATATATTCTATGCGTCCAAATTATCTAAAAGCGGTGCAATTTAGCAAAAAAAATCCATTTATCAATAATTATTTTGAGATTTCGCCCTTGAGATTTTTCTCCAGAAGGGCTTTCACTTTGGCATTGTCGGCGTGTCCGCCCATCAGGTAAAAGAGTTTTCCGAGCGCGCTTTCTGTGGTGATGTCGTGTCCGCACACCACGCCGGCGTCCTTCAGGGCGCGTCCGGTGGCGTACAGGTCCATATCCACGTCGCCGCTCATACACTGGGTGACGTTCAGCAGGATCTTGCCGCGCGAAGCCGCCTCGCGCACCAGGGAGAGGAACCAGGGGCGGCAGGGGGCGTTGCCGGAACCGTAGGTCTCGAGGATCACTGCCCGGGAGCCGTCGCCCAGCAGGATGTCCCGCACGGCCTGTTCCGTGATGCCGGGGTGCAGCTTGAGCACCGATACGCGCGTGTCCAGGTCGGTGTGGATGGTCAGGCCTTTCCGGCGGTCGTAGCCGTAGTGGATGAAGCTGTTGTTGTACTTGATGTTGATGCCGGCCGTGGCGAGCGGCGGGTAGTTCGGCGACTTGAAGGCGTCGAAGCCGGTGGCGTTGACCTTCACGCTCCGGTTGCCGCGCAGCAGCTGGGAGTTGAAGCAGATGCACACCTCCGGCACCATCGGATGGTGGTGCGAGTCCTTCGCCGTGGCGATCTCGACGGCGGAGATGAGGTTCTCCTTCCCGTCGGTGCGCAGCTTCCCGATGGGGAGCTGGCTGCCCGTGAAGATCACCGGCTTGCCCAGGTTTTCCAGCATAAAGCTCAGCGCGGAAGCGCTATAGGCCATCGTGTCCGTGCCGTGCAGGACCACGAAGCCGTCGTAGTCGTCGTAGCGGTCGCGGATGAGCCGCGCGAGCGACTGCCATAGAGCGGGCTCGACGTCGGACGAGTCGATGAGCGGGCTGAAGGTGTAGGAGTCGATCTTCACCGCGAACTTGCGCAGTTCCGGCACCTCCTCGAGGATGCCGCTGAAGTCGAAGGGTTTCAGGGTGCCGTCGGCGGGGTCTTCCTTCATCCCGATGGTGCCGCCGGTATAGATGAGCAGCACGGAATTTGGGGATTCCTTCTCCGGGAACAGTTTGAAATTCAGCTTCATAGGCCAAACAGTCTTTTTGCGTTTTCAGTGGTTTTGGCGGCGACTTCCTCCACGCTCACGCCCTTCCGTTCCGCCAGAAAGGCGGCGATCAGGGGGATGTAGGCGCTTTCGTTCCGTTCGCCGCGATGGGGGGCGGGGGTGAGGTAGGGGGCGTCGGTCTCCAGCAGGATGCGGTCCAGCGGGATGTGCCGGATCGTCTCGGCCAGCGAGGCTTTCCTGAAGGTGACCACCCCGCCGATGCCCACGTACCAGTCGCCTCCGAGGCGCTGCAGCTGCGCGAAGGTCTCCGCGCTGCCGCTGAAGGCGTGCAGGTTGCCCCGCAGGTGGAGGTGCCGGCAGTCGCCGATGATGGCCAGGAAGTCTTCCGTGGCCTCCCGCAGATGGATGTTCACCGGCAGGTCCCAGGCGGCGGCGAGTTCCAATTGGACGCGGAAGGCCTCTTTCTGCTCCTCCTTGAAATCCGCGCCGTAGTGGTAGTCCAGTCCGATTTCGCCCACGGCCACGATTCCGCGCGTGCGCCAGGCTTCCAGCGCGTCGATCTCGCGGCGCCAGTCCCGGTCCACCGAGCCGGGATAGAGCCCGAGCATCGGGCGCAGCGTGCCGGGATGCCGTTCCACGAGGGCGAACATCTGCTCCCGTTCGCGGGAGTCCACGTCCGCCTGCAACTGTATGCTCACGCCGGCTGCCAGGGCCCGCGCGATTACTTCCTCTTCGCAACCGTCGAACGCTACGTCGTAGGTGTGGGTATGGGTGTCGATGAATTCCATCAAACAAATTTAAGCATTTTTTACATTAATGGTGCATCTTTGAAGCAGATCGATGCAGATGAAACCCTCCTCCTCCAGCAGCCCGGCGGCGCGGGCCACCTCGGCGTAGTCGAGTCCCGACGCGCGGCACAGTTCGTCGAAGCAGATGCCGCGCGTGGCTCGGACCAGCGCGGCTATGGCCGCCAGGTTCTCCACCTCTTCCGGAGGCAACGATCACCGTCGTGCCGACACCCAGGGTGACGACCAGCGGGGCGAGGTTCGCGAAGCTCTTGACCTTCTTCAGCAGGAAGCCCACGAGGATGAGGACGAGGCCGTAGCCGGCGTCACCCATACAGAAGGCGAAGAA
>JAFYZZ010000048.1 GCA_017548445.1 Bacteroidales bacterium
AGCAAAAGGAATAACTTTTTCATATCGGATGATTTAAGGAATTCAATAATACCACGGGCGGACCGCCACGCTGCGGATGCCGGAGCCGTCGTCCACGTGGCCGAGGATACGGCGCACGGCCAGCGGCTGGCGGTCGTAGAAGTCCTCGCCGTCCGGGGTCAGCGAACTGATGCGGACCACCTGCGAGGAATGGATGATCTTCCCGTCGCCATAATACATCGCCACGTGGGCCACCACCATCGGCTTGCGGGCCGTGGCGGGCGTGCCGTAGAAAAGAAGGTCGCCGGGGCGCATCTGCGCGAAGTCGTAGGGCACTTCCTCGCCCGTGTAGATCTGCTCGCGGGCGTTGCGCGGCAGCACGATCCCGGCCTGGCGGTACACGAACTGGGTGAAGCCGCTGCAGTCGAAGTGCTTGATGCTGGCCCCGCCCCACATATAGGGCGTGCCCAGCCGGCTCCGCGCCGTCGCGAGCAGCGCCGCCTCCGAGGCCTCGCGGGTGCGGACCCACTCCTCGAAATCCATCACGTCATAGGCCCGCGCCCAGCATTCCCGGCCGGAAGGCAGGAACACCTGCACCCAGCCCGGACGGCTCTCCGCGCCTTTCCGCACCAGGTCCGCCATCGTAAAGTCGCACACGCGCCCGGCCAGCGTGGAGGGTTCGGTGAACAGGTGGGTGTACTCCGCCACACAGATATATTTCGGCGCCGCGATCCAGGCGTCCTTGCCCGCCTCGTCCATAAACGCCACGTTCAGTTCCGTGGTCCAGACATCCTTGTAGTCGGGCGCGTCCACCTGTCGCCAATAGCGTTCGGCGTCCTTCACCCGCAGCACGGTGCCCATCAGGCACTGGGTTTCGTTGCCGGATTCATAATCCGGCTCGAGCCGCAGGAAGCAGGAGGACGAGTTCACGACCGCCCACTGCGGGCCGTCGTACGATTGTGCAGTTGCGGCAAGAGCGGCGCACAAAAGCGTAATCAGAAGGAGAAGGCGTTTCATATCTTGGCGATTACTGCGGATCCGGAAGGATGATGACCACGGTGCCGACCTTCACGCGCTGCTTGAGGTCCACGATGTCCTCGTTGCGCAGGCGGATGCAGCCTTCGGTGGCGCGGGTTCCGATGCTCTCCGGGAACGGCGTGCCGTGGATGCCGATGTCGATGAATCCCGGCACGGCCAGGCGCAGGAACCACGGACCGTAGGCGTCCTTGACCGGCCCCTTGCCATCGTGGAAGTCGTGCGAAAGCCCTTTCGCGTTGAGCAGCTGGTTGATCTTGAAAGTCCCCTCCGGCGTCTTGTGGTCGCCCTTGACCTTCTTGGGGCCGTAATTGACGGCGCAGGAGATGCCGTATTCCTTGATGGGCGCCCCCTGCGGATCCACCAGCGTAAGCGTGAAAGCCTGCTTGTCGATCACGATGAACGGGGCCCCTTCAGCCCGGTCGAGGTATTTGTCGAAACGCCCCTGAGCCCCGGCGGAAAACGCCGGCAAAAGGAGCGACAGTAGGATGAGGACTTTCTTCATAACAAGGCAAAGATACGCAATATCTTCGCGAAAATCAACCGAAAGCCGGCACGCCAATCGTGCCGGCTTTTCCAACCCATAACCATTTATATTCAGGACCTGTCTTCCGTGCGGAACGGAAAGACGGGCAACCCTTTTTGTCAAATAACCCGTTTACTCGCCGTGGGTGGCTTCGTGGATCAGGTCCAGTGCGCCGTCCACGATGGCCTTCTGCGCGTAGCCCTGCTTGAAACGGGATCCCAGCACCTCGAAGGACTGGGCGCCGTAGGACTCGTCATCCGGGATGTAGCCCGTGAACGTGCCCTGGCAGAGCGTGGTGAGCATCGTGCGGGCGTACGGGGACTTCTCCTTCAGTTCCACCGCGATCGGGTTGTACGGCTCGCCGCTCGTACCCACCACGGGGATGTCGTCGAGCATCGTCAGGTGGAGGTCGATGGTCGCTTCGCCAGCGTCTTCGTACTGGCCCTCATAGCCGGCACGGCCGCCGCCGTTCAGCTGACGGCGTGCCGGGCAGCTGACGGTCTTGTGGAGGCACTTCAGCGTGACGTTCGTCTCGAAGCTGCGCATCATCATAATCACGTACTTCACCTCCTCGCCCAGGATCTGCCCGTAGCTCCGGATCATCCGCTCCTGCTCGCCCAGCAGACGCTGAACCTCAGGTTTCGTGCGGTCCAGGCCCTGGCCTCCCGGAGGCATCGCGTTGGAGATGTCCTCGCCGCGTGCCGCGTAGTCCGCGATGCGGATGTCGCGCAGGTCGAAGGTCTGCTGGAAATAGATCGGGTTCTGGTCGCCCGCGGCGCCGGAGGCGAAGCAGGCCACGAAGTCCTTGCCGTAGCGGGCCTCGATGTAGGTCTCGGCCTCGCCCGGGAAGTCCGCGCTCACCTTGTCGGTGTTGCCCGTGATCACCGCGTGCATCGCATAGTTGAAGTAAGTCGCGATGGGCTTGCCGTCCAGGCCCTCGAAATAGATGACTGCCACGGTCTTGTCCGACTTTCCGTCGTAGTCCGGGCCTTCCCACCACGTGCCGCGCTCCGGATCGAAGAGGTCGCGCTTCACATTCAGGTAGCATACGCCGTTACCATAACCCACCTTGGCGGGCACCAGCCGGTCGTTGGCCTCCTTGAGCGCCTGGAACACGCGGTTGTTGAGTTCATCGCCGAAAACCGTCGAGCCGGAATGGGTGTGGGTCCAGTTGTACAGGATGTTCCCCTCGGGGATGCCCAGTTCCTTGAAAGCCCGTTCATTGACGGCGTTGACCATCCGGATATTGCCCATCGCGGCGTCGATCGTCACGAAAGCCGCCTTCGTGACACCGTTCGTAAAGACGATGGCCCGGGCGTGGCAGTGGTCCAGGATGCCCTGGGAGGTCTTGGGAAGAGAAGCCTCGTCCGGAGTGACGTCCACCCGGGAGGCGCCGGCATACAGTTGTCCGCGCTGTGCGTGGCACAGCCCCGTCGCGAGCACCAGGGCTCCGAACAGGGTCAGCATTATCTTTTTCATCATAACAAAGCGTTTATTACAATGTCTTCATTCTTGTGCTGGATGCCCCAGCCGGTGTATATGCAGATACACTCCTCGCCGGTAAAGACCGAACGCGACCAGGGCTTGTCCTTCAGCCGCCATTCGAGCCACTCGATGGTGAGCATCGAATAAGAGCCGCCGAAAGGGTCGGAGAAGGTTCCTTCCTCTCCTGCAGGATAGGTGGCGGCGGCCACGAAAGTGCCGTCCCCCACCCGGTCGAAGGCATCCTGGACCTGCGCCAGGAGCCCGCCGTCCTGACCGCCCGTCATAAAGAGATACGGTGCGGAATACTGCGGTCCGGACGAATGCAGATAAATCAGGGTCGCGGGAGCGCGCGCCGGGAGGGCCGTGCCGGCCCCCAGCATCGAGATCACCGCGACACGCTCCCAGTCCACTAGGTCGCCGCGGCCGCCGGGGAGCATCCCCTGCGGAGCGCGGAGGGCGTCCAGGACCGTATCAGGGTCCTGTCCGGCCGTGTTCACGACCACATAGCCGAAGGAAGCGATTTCATTGAGATACTTGTCGTAAGGGTCCTTGTCGCGCGCTTCGAAGAGGACGACCGGGAGCGTGGTCTTCGCGGCGGCTGCCGCGAGGTCCTTCGGCGCATAGAGCCGCACGCCGCCCGTTTCCCGGGCTTCGGCCACCACCGCCTTCCAGGTTCCCGCCCCGCCTTCCTCGACGATACGCGTATTTACGCCCCCCTGTGCCGGGTTGGCACAGGAGGACAGTAAATACACAGCAAGGATAAAACGGTTCATCAGTGCGTCGCGTCGTGGATCAGGCCCAGCAGGCCGTCGACGATGCGCTTCTGGGCATAGCCCTGCTTGTAGCCGGAACCCAGCACCTCGAACACCTGGGCGCCATAGGACTCGTCGTCAGGGATATAACCGCCCCGGCCCTGGTTGTGGCCGTCCGTCACGGTGGTCATCATCGTGAAGGAATACGGCGACTTGTTTTTCAGGTCCACCGCAATCTGGTTGTAAACCTCGCCGGACACGGCGCATACGGGGATGTCGTCCAGCATCACGAGACCCAGCTCGAGGGTGATGTCGGGGGCGTCCTCATACTCGCCGGCATAACCGGCACGGCCACCGCCGTTCGTCTGGCGGCGCGCCGGGCAGGTGATGTGCGTGCGGGCGGCTTCCAGCGTGACATTGGTCTCGAAGCGGCGCATCATCATAATGACGTACTTCACCTCTTCGCCCAGCAGCTGGCCGTAGCTCTCGGCCATCCGCTTCTGCTCTTCCATCAGACGGTGCGTCTCGGGATCGTTGCGGTCCAGGCCGGTACCTCCCGGAGGCATCCGGTTGGAGATGTCCTCGCCCCGCTTGGCATAGTCCGCGATGCGGATGTCGCGCAGGTCGAAGGTCTGCTGGAAGTAGAGCGGGTTCTGGTCGCCGGCGGCGCCGGAGGAGAAGATGGCCACGAAGTCCTTGCCGTAGCGGGCTTCGATGTACTCCTCGGACTTGCCCGGGAAGTCGCCGGTGATCATATCGAGCTGGCCGGTGATGACCGCGTGCATTGCGTAGTTGTAGTACGTGGCGATGGGCTTGCCGTCGAGGGTCTCGAAATAGATCACACCCACGGTCTTGTCGGACTTGCCGTCATAGTCGGGGCCTTCCCACCACGTGCCGCGCTCGGGATCGAACAGGTCGCGCTTGACGTTGAGGTAGCAGACGCCCTTGCCGGTACCGACCTTCGCAGGCACCATATTCTGGTAAGCCTGCTTGATGGCCTGGTACATCCGCTCGGTCATCTCGTCCGCAGGGACGGTGCCGGTCGAGTGGCAGTGGGTGCCGTTGTAGATGATGTTGCCCTGAGGGATGCCGAATTCCTTCTCGATACGCTCGTTCACGGCGTCGACGCAACGCTGGTTGGCATTGCCGTCCACGTTCGCGAGACCGGCGATGTTGGTGCCGTTCGAGAAGAGGATGACACGGAAGTGGGTACGGTCGAGGATACCGTAGGAGTTCCGGCCCAGCTGGTCCTCCGCAGGCGTGACGTCAATCTTGGCCGCGCCGACTTTCAGCTGGCCGCGGGCGTGGTTCTGCGCAAAGGCCTGGCCCGAAACGAGCAGGAGCGCACACGCTACAAGGATATGACTGATTTTCATACTAGTAGACAATCTTTACGGTAGGACTGTAGTTGTAGAAACGGGAGCCGTTGGCGCCGTTGCCGGTGGCACATACCGCGATGCGGAAGAAGTGCTCCTTGCCCTTGCCTGCGTACTTGAACTCGCTGATGTTCGCCGTGAGCGTCGGATCGATGGTCAGCGTGTAGGTGGCACCATCCGCCTTGACTTCGTTCACCACGGCGCCGGTACCCTTGACATCCAGCATATTGGCGCCCTGGTCCTGGCTGCAGTAGTTGCAATACATACCTACGTAGCAGTCGGGATAGCAGAGCAGTCTGGCGTCGTAGATGGTGTTCGCCTTGGTGGCGTCACCCAGTTCGACGGAGAAGGTCGCGACGAACTTGCCGCCCTGGAGCTCGATCTTCGGGTTGACGATGCGGCAATACGGCGTGACGGTCCAGTCGAGGACGTTCTCGCCCGGATTGATCCGGACGTCGTCCTTGGTGACGGGATAGAAGTTGTCGGACAGCGCGGCGATACGGTAGTTGCCGGAGAAGACCTGGGTGTTGGAATATGTGCCATCATATTTGATGTGCCAATACTGGGTACCGGTACCCTCCAGGGGAATATTGTACACCTCGGAATAATCCTTCTCGTACACGGAGAAATAGCCCGTGGTCGGGGAGCCGAAATAGGCGCCGCCGAAGAAGTTGCCGTACTTGCACTCGGTCGGGACGTTGTCTCCTGTCTTGGAGTCGATGATCCGGCCGGTAATGGATGCATTCGGTCCCTCGTAGTTGTCCATCTTGAAGAAGACGCAGGAGTTGACCATCAATGCAAGCGGGAGTAAAAAGAGTATTTTTTTCATAACCTGGGTCATTTTTATTCGTCAGCAGGGTTAGGTTCGTAGCCGTTTACGCTGTAGTCGCTGATACGGCCGTAATAGCTCTTCGCGATGGTGTGGTAGTCGGAAACCTTGCCGCCCACGAGCGGATCCTCGGCAAAGTGGACCGAACGGACGAAGATGTACTTCGGCGAGCCGCTGCGCAGGTCGAGAATCGGGGTAAGCGCGTGCTTCTGGCCAACCACCAGCGGATCCGTGAATTTGTTGTAGAACGCACGGCGGCGGTGCAGGGTGTAAAGCTGGTCGCCCTCGAAGGCGAGCTCGAGCTCGCGCTGGTGCAGGACATTCTCGACCGTCAGGTCGACCTCGTCCGTGAAAGCGGCGCGCTTGCGGATGGCGTTCAGGTACTGCTTGGCGCTGGCTGCATTGCCCTGGCCGCTCTCGGCCACGGCCTCGCAGTAGTCGAGCAGGATCTCGGCGTAGCGGATGTCATACCAGAAACTCTTGTTGTACTTCTGGAAGGACTGCGGGTTCAAGAACTTGCGCAGGCCGAAACCGGTGGTGTACACCTTGCCGGCCATCTTGTTCTCGTAGTTGAAGAAGCCGGACACGCTGCCGGAGGGAGCTCCGAAGGCGTAATAGGTCGTACCTCCCACTTCCTCGCTGTCATCCGCCCAGATGGCCACGCTGCCGTCGGTTTTGATCATACCGCCCTGCAGCTTGATTACCGTGTTGCGGAAGGTGCAGTCGGGATAGAGGACCCAGGCCTGGAAGCGGGCGTCCTTGCTGACGAAAGGCTCGTCGATCGAATTATACTCGACATACGGGATATCCTTGTATTCCTGCGGGAAACGGGTCACCGTACCGGTGAAATACTCGTCTTCCTTGCCGTCGGTACGGGTCTTGACCGTACCGTTCACGGCGTGGCGGTCGGCGTCGTAATTGTCGAACTTGTCCACGAAGTCGATCGTGACGGAGTACTTGCCGCAAAGGTCGTTGGTAGTCACCGTCTGGGCCGGGCTGTTGTCCAGGTCGAAGGCATTGCCGGACGTGTTGTTGCCGTCATTGAGGGTCCTGCCGAAAATGAACTCGCAGTCCTGCCGGGTCACGAACAGGTCGCCCAGGTTCTTAACTGCCTCGGCAACGCTCTTGGGGTTGGCCCCGTAGAGGGAGAACTTGCCGCTGCCGATGATGGCTTCGCAGGCGTCGATGCAGTCCTTGTAATACTTGTTGGCCATACCGGCGTCCATATAGGTCTTCTTGGCGGAGACGGCCTTATAGGTGCTCTCGATACCGCCCTGGGCATTCCAGTATTTGCTCACGGAAGCGGCATACAAGGCAGCGCGGGCCTTCATACCGAGGGCCGCATACTTGCTGGCGTGGTATCCCTCGGGCACGGCCGGGAGATCGTCGGCAGCCAGCTGGAATTCCTTGATGACCCAGTCCCAGGTCTCTTGCTCGGTGGCACGCGCAGCTTTGTCGAAAAGCTCCTTGTTACCGTCGGCAGGGTTGTAATAGGCGTCAAGCGGCTCCTCGATGATAGGCACGCCACCGAGGTTGCGGACCATCACGAAGTAGCAGTAGGCACGCACGAAACGGGCCTCGGCAATATAATTCTTGGCTTGCGCGTCGGTGAGGGTCCCGGCCGCGCCGGCCTCCTCGGCGATCACCATAAACTGGTTGATGGTACGGATGGCGCCCCAGTTCCAGAAGGTCTGGACGCCGTACATACCGTAGTAAGGGTTCGAATTGAAACCGTAGTCGCCACCGTGGCTGTCGCACGCATTCATCGTGTACTGGTCCTCGACTCCGAACGCGTTCATCGGAATGTAGGAATACACCTGGGCGAGCAGTCGCGAGATACCGGCTTCAGAAGAAGCCATATCCGCACCCGACATCTTGGAAAGGTCGCCTTCGAGGTTGTCGAAGATGGCGTCGCAAGACGTGAACGTCAGGGAGAGGCAAACAAACGCGGACAGAATGTATAATATCTTTTTCATCGCTGTACTGAATTAGAAGTTGACGTTGACACCCATCGTCAAGGTGCGCATAACAGGCATCGTGTTGGACTGCATAGCGGCCGCGGACTCAGGATCGTAGGCTGCGATCTTCTTGTCGGTGATGGTCAGCCAGTTGGTGCCGCCGACATAGACGCGGGCGGAACGCATTCCGATCTTGGAGGTGATGTTCTTCGGCAGGGTGTAGCCCAGCTCGAAGCTCTTGAGGCGGAAGTACGTCGCATCCAGCTGTGTGAAGTCGGACGGGGCGTCGTACATACCCGGACGCCAGTTGTTGGCATCGGAGGACTTCATCAGGGCCGGCCAGTAACCGGCAATCCACTCGGTCGTGGGATCGTACGGGTCGGCACCCTGGACGGCAACGTGGTAGCGGTCGAGATACATATCATAGATATTGTTGTAACCGCCATAGCCGAAGGTGTGGAGCAGCCAGATGATCTTGGAGGTCATCGTCGCGCCCTGCCAGACCATATTGAAGTCGAAGTTCTTCCAGTTGAAACCCATATTCAGACCGAACTGGAAGGACGGGTTGGCTTCCGGCCAGGCGTACTGCACGTCGTGGGCGGTGATGTAACCATCGCCGTTCCAGTCGAGGAGCTTGTACTGGCCGAGCACGGTGTTCTGCATACCGGCTTCGGCTTCCAGCTTCACGGGAGAGTTGTAAATCTCTTCCCAGCTCTCGTAGCGGCCGCCTGCAAGGCCGTACTTCCACAGGCCGTGGTAGTCGGACCAGCGGTTCTGCGTACTGGCGGTGCCGTTCATAATGAAGCCGGCGCCATAGTAGTTCATCGAAGAGTAGTACTTGGACGTCGCCTGGCTCTCGATGTGCAGGTTCATCGTACGGGAGATCGTACCGGTGCCGGTGACGTAGTAGTTGAACTCGCCGATGCGGTTGCGGTGCGTCAGGGTGAGTTCCATACCGGCGTTCACACGGGAGTCGACGTTGATCTGCGGCTCGGTGACGCCGAGGATGGTCGGGGTGGAACCGGAGCTTCGGCCGGCGATACCCTTGGTCATACGCTGGAAAATATCGAAGGTGCCGCTGAACTTGTCGTGCCAGAAGTTCCAGTCGATACCGGCGTTCATCATTCGGACGTCGGCCCAGGAAAGGATGGTGTTGGCGATCTCGCTGTTCACAAAGCCGGGCGTCAGGGAGCCCTCTTCAAAGACATAGGAACTGCCCGGGGTGTAACCGCTCACATAAGCATAGGCGGAGCCCTGAGTCAAGCCGGTCTTGCCGTCGGACCAGCGGAGCTTGAGGTTGCTGATCCAGGGGAGGTTGTTCTTGATGAACGGCTCCTCGGAAATGCGCCAGCCCAGGGAGTAGGACGGGAAGAAACCCCAGCGATGCCCCTTCTGGTAGATATAGGTACCGTCGTAACGGCCCATCAACTCCACCAGGTAGCGGCTGGCATACTCGTAGTTCACACGGGCCAGGTAGCCGGCCGTCGCGGTGGAAGAACGGGAACCCTCCGCCTGCTGGGCGCTCGAAAGGCCGCTGGAAACCGTCGGCTTGGTGAAGAAGTCGCCGAACAGACGCTTGCTGGTCTGGTTGCGGGTGTTCATCCTGGTAACTTCGGCGGCCGCCATAGCCTGGAGGTTGTGCTTACCCCAGACCCTGTTGTAGTTGGCCTGGAAACGGCCGTACAGTCGCTCGCGTTCGCGAATATTCTCACGATAGGAGTTCTCGTCACCGCCAATCATCAGCGGCGAGGTCGTATCGGTCTCGTAGTCATACAGCTGGTAAATGGTCTTCTTGGTGTACGTGCCGTCGTAATTGAAGTCGTACGCACCCTGCAGCATAAGACGGAGACCCTTGATCTGATGAGGGTTGTAGTTGAAGTTGATCGTATTGGTGAACGCACGGCCGCGCTTATCGGTATAGTTGAGGTCGTGGTTCATCATCGCCATCACGTTCTCGGTCGGGGACAGACCCTGATAGGTGTAGTGGTTCGGATTGCCCTCGACGGTGGCCGGGACGGTACGGTCGGAGAAGGCGATGTAGTTGAAGATCATATTGGACTTCTCGTTGTACACGTCATCGTTGGCCGGGTCGGCGGACGAAGTCGCTCGGAAGGAAGTCTGATACTCCATCGTCAGGTCGTCGGCAAGCTTGAAGGAGAAGTTGCCGCGGAGGGTGAACCTCTTGTACCAGTAATTGTCCTCGACGTTGTAGATACTCTTGTCGTGGTTGAAACTGCCGGACACGAAGTAGGTTATCGCATCGGTACCGCCACGCACGGACAGGTTGTGCGTCTGCGTGGTGGAGTGGTGCTTGATGGCGGCATCCCACCAGCTGAAGTTCTGGAGCGTGCCGTTCTCGGCGGCCCGGATATCCTCATCGCTGAACGGACGGGGCTTGCGGGCGACGTCGTACATTTCGTTCGTCATCTTCACGTAGTCGGCGATGCTCACCTCCTTCGGCATCTTCGGACGGCCGAAAGAGAAAACGTTGGAATAGTTGATCGTCGGCTTCTTCGCGGCGGCGCCTTTCTTCGTGGTCACCATAATGACGCCGTTGGCGGCGCCAAGACCGTAGATGGAAGCGGAGGCGTCCTTCAACACGGAAATGCTCTCGATGTCCTCCGGGTTGAGCTGGGAGAACTCGAGGTCGGTGTTGATGCCCTTGTTGCTGTTCCGGTATCCGCTGGAACGCACAACGCCGTCGATGACGATCATCGGGGCGCCGTAGCCGCGGAGGCTGATGTCGGCGCCGAAGGAACCCGGCGTACCGCCGGACTGGCGGATGAGCAGGCCCGGGACCTTGCCCTGGAGGGCGGTCACCACGTCGTTCTGCTTGGTCTTGGTGACGTCTTCAGCACGGACGGACGAGATGGCGCTCGTCAGGGATTCCTTCTTCTGGGTACCGTAACCGACGAGGACCGTCTCTTCCAGCATCTCGGCATCCTCCACAAGGGTGATGTCAAAGGATGAGCGGCTGCCTACGGTCACTTCCTGGGTAACGAATCCGATGCAGGAGATGACCAGGACGGACTGTGCGTCGACATTGTTGATCGTAGCGTTACCGTCCAAATCGGTAGCGGCGCCGTTCGTGGTTCCCTTGACCTGGACCGCGGCGCCTGCCACGGGACCGTAGGAGTCCACGACGTTCACTTTTACCGACCTGGTCTGAGCGCCCAGCTGCATCGAGCAGACGAGCATAAGCGCTGTCGCAAGAGTAAGTGATAAAAACTTTTTCATCTGGTAAATGTTAAGATAGAAATGAGAAATCATTATTAAAGAGGCATAGCTCCCTTGCAGGAGCACACATAAGCAGCAGTTTCATTGGCCAGGCGCTGCGCGTCGGACAGGGAATCCCCGCGCAGGTAGGCGACCACGAAGGCGGCGGTGAAGGAATCGCCGGCGCCCACGGTATCCACGACATTGACCTTGCCCACCGCCTGCGGAATCGCTTCCTCCGCGGTGATCACCTCGCTTCCGTCCGCGCCCTTGGTCAGGATGACGAGCTTGAGGGCGTAACGCTCCACGAGCGCGCGGCAGGCGGCGGTGTCGTCGTCTCCGAGACCGAACATATCCGCCACGATGCGGATCTCGTCGTCATTGATCTTCAAGATGTTGGCAAGCTTCAGGGACTCGTCGATCACCTCCGGGGAATAGTAATGCTGACGGAGGTTGATGTCGAACACCCGCAAGGCTTCGGGACGCGTGGCGCGCAGGAAGCGGAGCACGGAATCGCGGGAGGCCATCCGCTGCACCAGCGAGCCGAAGCATACGGCGTCGGCACGGGCGGCGAGCGCCTCCATTTCCGGGGTGAAGGGGATGTTGTCCCAGGCCACGTCCTCCATAATGTTGTAGCTGGGCACGCCTTTGTCGTCGAGAGACACCTGGACCGTGCCGGTGGGCTTGTCCGTCACCGCGATGATATTGCGGAGCTTCTTGTCCGTCACGATGTCCATAATCTCGGCTCCGAGCGGGTCGTCACCGATGGCGCTCACCGCCCAGCCTTCCTCTCCGAGGCGCTGGGCGTGATAGGCGAAATTGGCGGGCGCGCCGCCGAGGGCCTTGCCGGAAGGGAGCATATCCCACAGGATCTCTCCGATCCCGACGATCACTTTCTTTTTCATACGCGCTCTTTCTTGAAGAACACAGTGGCGAGGTACACAAGGTACGCGACGCCGAGGCTGATTACGATCACCGAACCGATCTGGGTGCCCATCGCGTCGGACAGCACGCCCATCAGCAGCGGGAAAATCGTGCCGCCGATCAGGCCCATAATCATCAGGCCGGACATCTCGTTGTTCTTCTCGGGCAGATAGAGCAGCGCCTTGGAGAAGACCATCGAGAAGATGTTGGAGTTACCGAAGCCGACCAGGGCGATGGCAATGTACAGGCCGACCAGGGTATGGCACACGAACAGGCCGATCATCGCGAGGACCATACAGGCCACGCTGATGGCGAAGAACTTCTTGAGCGGGAACCTGGCCAGGATGAAGGATCCGGAGAAGCAGCCCAGCGTACGGAAAAGGAAGTAGATGCTGGTGGCGATACCGGCCTTCTCCAAAGGCAGCGCAAGCCGTTCCATAATGATCTTCGGAGCGCAGGTGTTCACGCCGACGTCGATTCCCACGTGCGCCACGATGCCGAGGAAAAACAGCAGCACGGAGCCGTCGCCCAACAGTTTGAGGCACTGGACGAAACTCGAGGACTTGTCCTTCGGCATCTCCTCCTCGATCTTGGTCCCTCCCAGGAAGAACACCGCGATGATGGCGAACACCAGGAAAATCAGGCACAGGGGCAGCCAGCTCTGATACTTCACGGAGGCCCAGCTCGCGATGAGCGGGGCGACGAACGAAGCGATGGCCTTGATGAACTGCCCGAACGTCAGGGTGCTGGCCAGCTTCTCACCGCTTACGATGCAGGTGATGAGCGGGTTGAGCGAAACCTGCATCAGCGTGTTCCCGATGCCCAGCAGGCAGAAGGAAACCAGCATCACGGGGAACGTGTACATCGACTTGAAGAAGTATGCACACATCGGCAGGGCCAGCGCCAACGCCGTCACGACGAGGCTCAGGAGCACCGTTTTCCGCTTGCCGATCTTGTTCATCATCAGTCCGGTAGGGACGGACAGGAAGAAGAACCAGAGGAAGACCATCGACGGCAGGAAGTTCGCAACTGTGTCGGATAGTGCGAAGTCGGCCTTCACATAATTGGTCGCCGTACCGACCATATCCACGAACCCCATCGTAAAGAACGTGAACATAATCGGCAGCAACTTGGACAGATTGGATTGTTTTGCTTCCATTGTCTGAATTAGTTTTAGTTAACACAAATATAATTTTCGGGTTATCCTTCCTTCAGACCTATTCCGCCAAAAAAAGACAGAATCCTTCCACACACGTACGCGTGAAAGGATTCTGCCAAATTATGGGGAAATAGTACTATTTCACAAGCCCAGCGCCGTAATCTTCAACCGGTCCATCGGGAAACGGCCCTTGTCGGAGTAGGTTTCCAGGATGTTGTAAGGCTCGTTCGGGAAAACCAGGTTCGTCATCACGACCCTGCCGCCGTCAATGAAGACCTCCAGCGAGGTAAGATCGTACAGGATCTTCACGCTGTGCTTTCCGGCGACTTTCACCGGCGCCCAGGTCGCAAGGGCGAAGTCGTTCACATAGTGCATCGAATTCGTTTTGCGGCGGTCGTGGTTCTCGATCTCGTGCGTGGTGCTCCGCCTGGCGAAATCGGTCAGCCCGCTCGCGGTGCGGTCCATCACGAAGCGCTGAAGGGCCGCGTCGAAATACATATCCACCGCTTCGCCGGCGGTGTTCGTCAGGCGCCAGCCCGCCTTGCCGGCGGCCGGAACGGTAATGTCCATATCCAGCTCGTAGGCGCCGTCGGTAGTCTCGAACAGCTTGACGGTCTGCGGTTTGCCGGCTGCGGCGACGATGCGGCCTTCCGTCCGGGATTCCTTCTCGAGGCCGGCGACCTCAGCCACCGGAAAGGCGCTCACATAGAACTCCTTGCCGTCCTTGAAAAGCCCCAGTTGCCGGGGCACGGCATTGGCGCTGCGGAAGTACTTGCTGGGCACGATGGTGCCGTACTGCCAGTTGCTCATCCACGGCACCGCGATCACCCGGTCGCCGGTGTTGGAGAAACACACGGTCGCGTAGTGGTCCTTGCCCCAGTCCAGCCATTTGACCGTCTCCTTGGGCGAGTCGCAGGTGAAGGTCTTTCCGTCGAACTCGCCCACGAAGTACTGCGTGGCGCTGCCTCCGAAGAAGCAGCCCGGGTTCACATTGACGATCATCACCCACTTCGTCTCCCCTTCCGCAGTGGTCAGCTGGAAGAAATCAGGACATTCGAACTGGCGGGGCTGCACGCCGTAGCCCTCGCCCCAGCCGCTCATAAAGTCCCAGTCCTTCAGGTTCTGCGAAGAGTAGAAACGCATCTCCTTGTCGGCCGACACGATCATTATCCACTTCTGCTCGGGCTCGTACCAGAAGACCTTCGGGTCCCGGAAATCCTTGATGCCGTCGAAAGGCGTCAGCACCGGATTCCCGTCGTATTTCGTGAAGGTCTGTCCGTCGTCCAGGCTGTACGCCAGGCACTGGGTCTGGATGAACTCGCGCGTGGTATTCCAGGAAGTGTAGAAGGCGATGACAGCCCCCTCGCCGAAGCCTGCGGTGTTCTTGTAGTCCACCACCGAGCTCCCGGAGAAGATATGTCCGTACGCATCGCGCCAGATGGCGACGGGCTGATGCTCCCAGTGCACCATATCCGTGCTGGTGGAGTGCCCCCAATGCATATTCCCCCACACGCAGGCGTAGGGATTGTACTGGTAGTAAAGATGATACACCCCGTCCTTGTAGAACAGGCCGTTCGCGTCGTTCATCCAGCCGTAGGGCGGCGTGTGGTGATACAAGGGACGGTATTTCTCCGCCGGAATCTCCGGCACGCTGTCCGAAAAACCGATCAGCGCCCAGGCCTGCTCCGCATCGATACCCTTGAAGTGCACGTCGCGCTTCTTCGCGCCGAAGCGCTCCAGGTCCAGCGGGAAACAGTAATCGGGCTCCTCGCCTTCACGGGCCAGGCGGACGTCCGCCACATAGAGGGTCTCCCCTCCCTTGTCGATGGTCAGGACAATCTCGTCGTTCGCCTCCCGGACCGGGAGGATCAGGTACCGGCCAGCCGGCTGCCGCCCGCACGAAAGCAACAAGGCGGTCAGGGCCAGCGCCGGAAACACTTTTAGCATTCTCTTCATTATTTGAAGATCTTCTGTGCGAAATAGTGGAGGTCGAATCGCCACACATACCAGTTGTGGCCGCCAGGCATCTCGCTGTACTCGAAGGGGATCCCGCACTTCCTGAAGAGGTCCAGAGTCTTCTGCCCGTTCTGGTAGGCGATGTCCTCGGGACCGCCCTGCGTGAAGCGCAGATACGCGATGTTCTTCTTCAGCTGGGGCGCCACGGCGGCGAGTTTCGCCTCGTTCTCGGCCACGGCAGCGTCGTCACGCATAAAGAAGCCCGAACTCATTATGTTCACGTACTTGAACTTCGCCGGATACTTCATCAGGATGTCCAGGATGTGGATGCCGCCCATCGACAGGCCTGCCAGCGCGGTGTTCGGATTGCCGGTCTTCACCCGGAAATTCGACTCGATATAAGGCATAATGTCCTCGATGAGCTCGGTCGTGAACGTCCCCTGCGGGAGGCTCGCATCCGGCATCACCACCACCATCGGAACCATCTTCTTCTCGGCGAGCAGATTGTCCAGCACCGCACCGGCGCAGCCGATCACTGGCCAGCCGTTATCCACGTCGCCGCCGCCGTGCAGCAGATAGAAGACAGGCAGCCTTTCCGCCGACTTGAGGTATCCCGGCGGCGTCCAGACGTGCATCCGGCGCGTCTGTCCCGTCGTCTTCGAATGGTAGTAGATGACGGACATCGCCCCGTGGGGGACGTCCTTCACGGACCAGAACTGCTCTCCCTTGTCGAAGGTCAGTTCGGTCATCGTCAGCACGTCGCGGCTTCTCGGGAACAGCGGGTCGATGACGTTCAGGCCGTCCACGTTGAAGCCGTAGCGGTAGGAGCCCGGCTCCACGCCGGTCACCTTCACGCTCCAGACGCCTTCCGGGCTCTTCTCGAACACCTGGTCGCGGGCGGCCAGGTCGCCGGTCAGGGCGACGGTGTCCGCCATCGGCGCATAAATGCTGAACGTCACGGAGCCGTCCGGCTCCTGGACCACGGACTGCACGCTGCGGGCGGTTTCCCGGTCGAACACGATTTTCTCCGGTTCCGTCTTGCAGCCCGCCAGGGCAGCAAGGCAGCATAAGGCAAACAGTACTTTCTTCATATCGTCGTCATTCTATTTGAACAGCAGCTGGGAGAAGTCGGTGAGGTAGTGCCTCCAGTTCTTCCAGACGTGACCGCAGTCGGATTCCTTGTAAATGTACTTGTAACCGTGGGCGTCGAGGTTCTCGCGATACGCCTTGTTGGCCTCGTACAGGAAATCCTCGTCGCCGATGGCGATGTAGTACACCGGCTTGAGGGAGAAGACCTTCTCGAGCTTCTTGTCGAAGTCTTTGGTCATCTCGCTCGCCGCACGGCCGTTGCCGTAGTTGCCTACGGCGGCGGAGAACAGGCCCACGTAGCCGAACTTGTCCGGATAGTTGGTGGAAATCACGGCGGTGTGGCCGCCGCCCATCGACAGGCCGCAGATTGCGCGGTGCGCACGGTCCGGAATGGTCCGGTAGGTCTTGTCCACGAACTTCACCACGTCCATAAACGTGGCTTCGTAAGCGTTCGGCTCGGTACGCACGGCCCGGCTGCTCTTCGCGCCGTCATAACCGCGGCTGTTCTCGCCGGGAGCAGCCGTCATTCCCACGTGACCGTTCGGCATCACCACGATCATCGGCACGGTCTTGCCCGCGGCGATCAGGTTGTCCATAATCTGCGCGGCCCGGCCGAGGTTCAGCCACTCGTTCTCGTCACCGCCACCTCCGTGAAGCAGGTACAGCACCGGATATTTCTTGTTGCCCGAGGCCTCGTAGCCGTACGGCGTATAGACGCTCATCCGGCGGTCGTAGCCCAGGGAAGAAGGATACCAGATCTTGGACACCGTGCCGTGGGGCACGTCCTGCACCATCGTCAGGTCGCCCACCTCGCCCGGCACCACGAACACGTTGCGCAGCACCTCGCCGTCACGGATGGTGTACGGCGCGGCGGCGTCGATGGTGTAATTGCCGTCGATGATGAACTCATAGCGGTAGAGCTCGCTCTTGGTGGGAACCGTCGTGTAGGTCCAAAGGCCCTCGGCGTTCTTCTCCATCTCGGCGATGCCCTCGCCGAAGGTGCCGTTCGCCAGCTGGAAGAAGTTGCCGCACACCTGCACGGACTTGGCGTCCGGCGCAGGGTAGGTGAAGGTGACCGTTCCGTCCGGGTTCACGGCCACGGTCTTGCAGGTCAGGTTCACCGTGGCGTTGGCCACGCCGTCCTTCACCACAGCACGGGCGGAGCGGTAGCCGGGCAGCTCGAACAGCAGCGTGTCACCCTCGTTCGCATTGATGGTGAACTTGCCTTCGAAGTCCGTCCGCGCTTTCGCGGCACCGCCCGCCACGGACACGTTCACGCCGGCCACGGGCGCCCACAGCTGGCTCTCGACCTTGCCGGACACGTTGCCGCCGGGCTTCTGGCCGCAGGAAGCGGCCAGAAGTGCGGCGACAGCAAAAAGTAAAAATCTAACTCTCATACCTTATTTCCAAGGGTTCTGGCTCAGATTCGGATTCAGCTGAAGGACGGACAGAGGAATCGGATAAACCGTGGTCACACCGTCGGGGTCCTCCTTGAACTTGCCGCCGAGCGAGTGGGCGGGAACGCCGACGAACTTGTCGTCCGTAGGCAGCGTCCACATACCGAAACGCACGAGGTCGGCACGGCGGCCGCACTCCCAGGCGAGTTCGCGTGCGCGCTCGTCGAGGAGGTCGGACGGCTTGACCTCGGTGTAATTGTCGACCTTCGCACGGGTGCGGATCTTGTTGAACATCTCGAGGCACTTGCCCTCATCGCCCATACGCTTGTACGCCTCCGCGGCGGCCAGGACGACATCGGCATAACGCCATACGACGCGGTCGCTGTTGTTGTAGAAGGCCGGGTTCGACACGGAGAAGTCCCAGTCACGCTTCTTGCTGGCGCGCGGACCACCGTAAGTGAAGAGGTAGTCCCACTTGGCTCCGGCATAGGATTCCTGGTAGTCCAGTCTGGAATACTCGGGATAGTAGAAGATGGACGGATTGAAACTCGTACCGTTGGAGGACGGGATCGGATCGCCCGATTTGTTCTTCTGAAGACCGAAATAGACCGTCTGTCCCATACGGGGATCGGCCGCCGTCTGCGTGTCCGGATCATATCCCCACAGTCTCGCGGACTGGATGGTGGAGATGGGGCCGTTACAGGCGATGGAGATGCCGAGGCCCTTCGCGTGGTCGAAGTTCATACTGAAGAACACGGTCGACTGGAAGAATCCGGCGTCCTCGTCCATCGGCATCACGAAGATGTTCTCGGGCGAAGTCGCGTCGTTGTTGGCGGTAAAGTTGTCCGAGAAGTTGGTCGCGAGCTTGTAACCTTCCGCCTCGATCTGCTGCTGGCACCAGACAACGGTCTCCCAGGCGTTGCGGCTTGCGCCGTCAGGGCACTTGATCGAATAGCTCTTGCCGGCTGCGG
>JAFYZZ010000049.1 GCA_017548445.1 Bacteroidales bacterium
CCGATGACGCTGCATGATTGCATGGAATATGCGATCTCCAATGCGACGAAGATCCGGATCCAGCAGGCAGCGATCGGCGACGCGCAGATCGACCGGCGGGATGCCGCCCTGGCACTTTTCACCCCGCAGATCAACGCGAACACCTATTTCCACACGACCTCCTTCCACAACGGTTACAGCGTCTCGGCGGGGTACGATCTCTTCGACGGCTTCAAGGCCGTGAACAATTACAAGATCTCCAAGACCGGGATGCTGATTGCCGCGTCGCAGGAGAAGCAGGTGGAGGCCGACATCTGGCTGGCGGTGATGGAAGCCTACTACAACGTGGTGTACTACAAGCGCCTCTGCGATGTGTACGAGGAGCAGGTGGCCACGGCGGAGCAGGCGCTCGTCAAGGCCCGCCGGCAGGAGGAAGTGGGGCAAAAAGGCCACGCCGATGTGATCCAGATGGAGGCCGACCTGGCTGACCGCCAGTATGAGCTGACGAATATCTCCAATATGTATCGGGACCAGCTGATGACGCTCTCCGACCTGATGTTCTGGCCGCTGGACGAGGAATTGGCCATCGACACCGGGATGCCCGGTCAGGCCGGGCATGACGGATTCGTCAGCTCCGGGCACGACGGCCTTTCGTCATTGCCGGCCGCGACCGGCAATCTGGCGACCGAATCGGTCGTGGACTTCGCCCTGGAGCACAACCCGGCGGTTCAGATTGCTTCCTGGCAGCAGCAGAACGCCCGTCGGGAGCTGAATACGGCCAAGTGGCAGCTGCTGCCCACCGTGGGACTGTATGCCGGTTGGAACACCAGTTATTACTCTTATCAGGGGGCTTCGACCAACCCGTTCTGGAGCCAGTTCCGCAACAACGGCGGCGAGTATCTGCAGGTTTCCCTGTCCATCCCCATCTGGAACCGGATGAGCAAGCACTCGGCCATCGGGAGAAAGCAGCATGCGCTGGACAAGGCCACGGCCGAGTATGACCAGAAGCGCCGGGACGTTGAGTCCGAGGTGCGCCGGGCGGTCCAGGACCGCGACGGAGCGGAGCTCGCTTTTGAGCGGGCGCAGTACAAAGCCGAGGTGCAGGAGGAAGCATACACCTTGAATCTCAAGAAACTGGAGCAGGGCTTGATCTCCCCGCTGGAGTTCCAGACGGCGAACAACAATTACCTGAAGGCCCGGGCTGATGAGATGAACAGTCTGTTCAAGTATCTCATCAAGCAGGCGGTGGTAAAGTATTATAACGGAATAGAATATATCAATCAATAAATAGATGCCCGATCAGGTCGGGCATGACGTAAAAGGACCGTCATTGCCGGCTTGACCGGCAATCTGATTACAGAAGAAGACTATGGATAAGATCATCGAAAAGAAAACAGGTTGGCGGGTGGCTTTCACCAAGAAAGCGCTGCCGTGGTGGCTGGGGGCGCTGCTGCTCGCGTTCATCGTGTACCTCATCGCGCGTCCGAACAACAAGACGCTGCGGGTAGATAAAGACACGGTGACGATCGGTTCCGCCGTGAGCGGGGAGTTCAATGATTACATCCGCATCAGCGGGCGCGTGCAACCGATGACCACCATCCAGCTGAGCCCGCAGGAAGGCGGCATTGTGGAGAAGATTCTCATCGAGGAAGGCTCCACGGTCCACGCCGGCGACCCCATCCTGATCCTGTCCAACGACAACCTGGACCTGCAGATCCTGAACTCCGAGGCGGAGCTGGCCGAGAAGGAAAACATTCTCCGAAATACGCAAATCCAAATGGAGCAGCAGAAGCTGGACGTGCGCCAGAATGTGCTGGAGTACGGCACGCAGGTAGAGCGGCTCAAGCGTGCCTACGAGCAGCAGAAGGCCCTTTACGAGGACAAGCTTATCGCCAAGGAAGACTATTTGAAGGCCGAGGAAGACTATCGGCTTGCCAGGCAGAAGTATGACCTCATCCGCGAGCGCTCCAAGCAGGACAGCCTGTACCGCGGCACCCAGATCGACCGCATGGAAGAGTCCCTGGACAACATGCTGCTGAACATGCAGATGATCCGCAAGCGCAAGTCGAACCTGATCATCAAGGCTCCCATCGACGGGGAACTGGGCCTGCTGGACGTGGTCCTGGGCCAGAGCATCGCCAGCGGAACCAAGATCGGCCAGATCAATTCCGTGGGGACCTACAAGGTGGAGGCGCAGATCGACGAGCACTACATCGACCGCGTCGTCGATGGCCTGGAGGCCACCTTCGAGCGCCAGGGCGAGACCTTCTCGACCGTCATCCGCAAGGTCTATCCGGAGGTCCGCGACGGCAAGTTCAAGGCCGATTTCAAGTTCGACGGCGAGCAGCCCGACAACATCCGCTCCGGCCAGACCTACTACCTGAACCTCCAGCTCGGTCAGCCCGAGGAGGCCGTCATCATCCCGCGCGGCACCTTCTACCAGAAAACCGGCGGCAAATGGATCTACGTCGTCAACAAAGAAGGCACCAAGGCGGTCAAGCGCGAAATCCGCATCGGCCGCCAGAACCCCCAGTACTACGAAGTCCTCGAAGGCCTGGAGCCCGGCGAAAAAGTCATCACCTCGGGATATGATACGTATGGCGATTCCGACGTGTTGGTGTTTTAAGTGCTTGTACAGGTCCAAAACGTGGACCCTTACAAGCAAAAAAGGCCCAAAATGCTTGTAACGGTCCATCAAATGGACCTGTACGAGCAGTCAAGAGAAAAAGGAATAAACTAAACAACAAATAAACAATGATTACTGTTTCCAACCTTTCCAAAATCTTCCGGACGGAAGAGATCGAGACCACGGCGCTCAACGGCGTTTCCTTCGAAATCAAGGACGGCGAGTTCGTCGCCATCATGGGCCCTTCGGGCTGCGGCAAGTCTACGCTGCTGAACATCCTGGGTCTGCTGGACAATCCGACGAGCGGCAGCTACAAACTGCTGGACACCGAGGTGGCGAACCTGAAGGAGAAGGAGCGCACGAAGTTCCGCAAGGGGAACATCGGCTTCGTGTTCCAGAGCTTCAATTTGATCGACGAACTCAATGTGTATGAGAACATTGAGCTGCCTCTCCGGTACCTGAACATCAGCGCCGCGGAGCGCAATCAGAAGGTCAC
>JAFYZZ010000050.1 GCA_017548445.1 Bacteroidales bacterium
AGGGGCATTTTTGGAGGTGCGTAGCGGAATCGAACCACTGTGACAGGTTTTGCAGACCTGCGCCTAGCCACTCGGCCAACGCACCGTTCGGGATTGCAAAGATAAGCAAAAATCCCATACTTGCAAAAGCAGGGTGAAAAATGTAATTTTGCGCTATGATCCGCAATATCATTTTCGACTTCGGAGGCGTCCTCGTGGACTGGAATCCCCATTATCTGTTCGACCCCTGGTTCGGTGACGACGCGAAGGCGGACTGGTTCCTGACGGAAATCTGTCCCTACAGCTGGAACGCCCAGGTGGATTCCGGACGCACGACGGCGGAGATCACGGAAGAACGCGTGGCCCTCTTTCCCGAATGGGAGAAAGAGATCCGGATGTACTACGACCGCTGGATTAATATGGTGGGCGACGCCATTCCGGGAATGGAGGCTTTCGTATGCGAACTCAAGGCCCGCGGATTCGGCGTCTACGGCCTGACGAACTGGTCCAAAGAGCTTTTCCCGCTCGTCAGGGACCGTTTCCCGGTGTTCAAGTTGATGGACGGAATGGTGGTGTCGGGAGAAGAGCGGATCATCAAGCCCGATCCGGAACTGTACCGCATCCTGCTGGACCGGTACGGACTCAAGGGAGAGGAATGCGTCTTCATCGACGACAATCCCGTCAATGCCGCCGGTGGCGAATCCCTTGGCATCCGGGGTATCGTCTTTCACAATGAGGAACAGTTGCGGGCCGAACTGGACCGCTTGCTGGAGCGCTAGAATTCCGCCAGCACCGTCTCGCAGGCGCGAACGGTATCGCCCAGTTTCACCTTGAGCCGCGCTTCCAGCGGCAGGAAGAGGTCGATGCGCGAGCCGAACTTGATGATGCCGCACTGGGCGCCGCCTTTCACGGAAATGCCTTCCTGCGCGTAGCAGACGATCCTGCGGGCGAACACGCCCGCCAGCTGCTTGAAGAGGATTTCCTGCCCGCCGGACAGGCGCATCCCCACGCAGGAATGCTCGTTCTCCGCCGACGCCTTCGGGGCGAAAGCCAGGAAATGCTCACCGGGATAATAGTGGTAATAGGTGATCACGCCGTCGGCCGGCCAGAAGTTGGCGTGCACGTCGAAGAAATTCATATACACGGACAACTGGATGCAGTCGCGGTGCAGGAACTCCCCTTCATACACCTTCTCCAGGATGACCACGCGGCCGTCGGCGACGGAAGTGACGGCGGAAGGGCCCCCGCTCCGCACGCGTGAAGGAACCCGGAAGAAAGCCGTCTGCCACACGCAGAACCAGACCAGCAGCGCGATCAGCGGCCACACCACCCAGGGAACGTGCACGAACAGCAGCAGGAAGCATCCTGCCACGAGACTCAGCGCATAGACCAGCGCGAGCGTTCCCCGGGAGTTGCGGTCGATTTTCATATCAGGCCGAACAGGGATAAATACACGCAGGCGAGCGGAATGGCCACCAGGCTGCTGTCGAAACGGTCCAGCATACCCCCGTGACCGGGGATGCACTTGCCGGAATCCTTGACGCCGAAATGGCGTTTCCACATCGATTCGAAGAGGTCGCCGCAAACGCCCCCGATGCCGATGATGAAGCCCAGGGCGATGCAATGGATCAGCGGGAAGGGCAGCCAGGTCAGGTAATGAAGCCCTACGGCAGCCGCCACGCAGAACGCCAGGCCGCCCCAGAAGCCCCACCAGGACTTTTTCGGGGAGATTTCCGGCGCCAACCGGCGCGAACCGGGCCGCTGCCCGAATGCGGTGCCAATGCAATATGCACCTACGTCGGAGGCCCAGATCAGGATGAACAGCGACAGCAGGAACCAGCCGTCAAACACGTCCCCGTCCATCATCAGGAGCGGAGAGAGGCTGATTGGCAAGGCGATATAAAGCAACCCGGCATAGATATAGGTCAGGTCCCCGAACCCCTCGCGGGACGGCAGGAAAGGACAGCTGAAAGGGATCAGCAGCAACGGAATCAGGGCGATGACCAGCCAGTGGAGGTCCCAGCCATAGAAACAGTGGCCGGCCACCAGCACGAACGCGGCGGCACCGGCCAGCTCGCCCAGCTTCTGCTGAAGCAGGAAACGCCTGCCCAACGCCATCCGGTAGAATTCCTGCAGGGCGACGACCAGGATGATGACGAAGAGGCAGCCGAAGAGGGTCCGGTCCCAGATGAGACCGAACACCATCACCGCCAGGAAGGCGATTCCGGTAAGCGTGCGGATCCAAAAGTTTTTCATACGGCGGTTTCCTCTTTGCGGAGCCGCTCCTCGCCGTGCTTGCCGGCCTTGGGACCGAACAGTTTCTCGATGTCGTCGGACATAATGATCTCCTTCTCGATCAGCTGTTCGGCCAGTTGCGTCAGGCCCTCCCAGTTCTCGGTGAGGATCTTGCGCGTTCGGGCCGTGACCTCGTCGATGATGGCCTTCGCCTCGGCGTCGATCAGTTCGGCCGTCTTTTCACTGTAAGGCTTGGTAAGCTCGTATCCGGCACCGGCCGGGTCGTAGAACGACAGGTTGCCCACCTTCTCGCTCATTCCGTAGTATGTAACCATCGCATAGGCGATCTTGGTCATCCGCTCGAAGTCGCTGAGGGCCCCGGTGCACGGCACGCCGTCGTTCACGAGTTCCTCGGCGACGCGGCCGCCTACCAGGCAGCACATTTCGTCCATCAGGTCGGAACGGGACATCATCACCTTCTCGTCCGGCAGGCTCCAGGTAATGCCGAGCGCCTGGCCGCGCGGGATGATGGACACCTTCAGGACCGGGTCGCAGCCGGGCAGCAGCCAGCCCGCGACGGCGTGGCCCGCCTCGTGGAAGGCCGTCAGGCGCTTCTCCTGCGGGGACATAATGGTCTTCTTGCGCTCGATGCCGCCCACCACGCGGTCCACAGCATCGGAGAAGTCCTTGTTGTCGATGTCGTTCTTGCCCTTGCGGGCAGCCGTCAGCGCGGCTTCGTTGCACACGTTGGCGATGTCGGCGCCGGAGAAGCCCGGCGTATTCTTCGCGATGAGCTCGATGTCGAAATCCTTGGAGAGCTTGAGGTTCTTGACGTGCACCTGGAAGATCTCCTTTCGCTCGTTCAGGTCCGGCAGCGTGACGTGGATCTGCCGGTCGAAGCGGCCGGCGCGCATCAGGGCCTTGTCCAGGATGTCCGCGCGGTTGGTCGCGGCCAGCACGATCACGCCGCTGTTGGAGCCGAAGCCGTCCATCTCGGTGAGGAGCTGGTTGAGCGTGTTCTCGCGCTCGTCGTTGGACGAGAAGCCCACGTTCTTTCCGCGGGCGCGGCCCACGGCGTCGATTTCGTCGATGAACACGATGCAGGGGGCCTTCTCCTTGGCCTGGGCGAAGAGGTCGCGCACGCGGCTGGCGCCCACGCCCACGAACATCTCCACGAAGTCGGAGCCACTGATGCTGAAGAACGGCACGTCGGCCTCCCCCGCCACGGCCTTGGCCAGCAGGGTCTTGCCCGTGCCCGGAGGGCCGACCAGCAGCGCACCCTTGGGAATCTTGCCGCCCAGGGCGGTGTACTTCTTGGGATTCTTGAGGAAGTCCACGATTTCCATCACCTCCTCCTTGGCGCCGTACAGGCCCGCCACGTCTTTGAAGGTGACGTTCACCTTGTTCTTGTCGGCGAGCTTGCCGGTGGACTTGCCCACGTTGAAGGGGTTCATCCCGCCGCCGGCACCGCCCGCGCCGCCGCCCATCTGACGGCCCATCCCGCGGAACATCCAGCCCCACAGCAGGAAAAGCAGCACCAGGGGGATGATCCATTCCAGGACGTTGGCCCACACCTTGGCGTCGTTCTCCATAATGATCTTCACCTGCGCGTCCTCGGGAAGTTCGGCGTTCAGGGCCTCGAACTCGTGCTCGGGGTCGAACTTGGTGGAAGTGAGGAAGAAGAAATGCGGGGAACGGGTGGGGACCTTGCCGTTCGCGAACAGGCCGGCGTACTTGCCGAGCTTGTCGGGCTGCACCGTGATGGAGCCCTTGAAGTCGTTGCGGACGAAATGGATTTCCTTGATGTCGCCGTCCAGCATCATCTGGCGGACCTGCGCCCACTCGATCTTCTGCGGAGACGGTCCGCTCTGCGAGAAGAGCATATAGCCGATGGCGATGAGCAGCAGGATATAGAGCCAGGAAAGGTTGATCCGGATGATCTTGGGTTTCCTGGGGTCTTTATTGTTGGGTTTTTGAGGCATCTGTTGTAATTTTGCTGGACAAATATAATAACAAAAATGGAACCAACCGACCGAACTCCCCGCATATTGTGGCTGGAAAGCACGGAATCGACCAACAACGCGCTCAGAACGCGTCTGGAGGCTTCTGACAATCTGTCAATCGTGGCCGCGCGCTACCAGACGGCCGGCCGCGGACAGGGCTCGCATAGTTGGTTCTCCAGCCCGGGAAAGAATCTTACCTTCAGCATTCTTTACCGCTACGAGGGCGATTTCACGCTGGCCGCCGCGGACGCCCTGCTGATTACCCAGGTGACGGCGCTCGCCCTGCGCGACTACCTGCTCGGCCACGGCGTGGAGGCCCGCATCAAGTGGCCGAACGACATCTGGGTGGGCGACCGGAAGATCTGCGGCATCCTCATCGAGAACATCCTGGAAGGGACCTTCATCCGCGCCAGCATCGTGGGCATCGGGCTCAACCTCAATGAGACCGGATGGCCGGAAGAACTGCCCAATCCCGTCTCGCTGCACGAACTTACCGGGCGGTCCTATGATCCCGATACCGAACTGGTGAAGCTGGAAAACGAACTCCGCCGCCGGTTCGGCCTGCTGGCCGACGCCGACGGCAGAGCGTCATTGCAAGAAGAATTCGGAAAATATATGTTCAGGCTCCGCGAAGAGCCGAAATAGCCGCTGCCGGGTCGGGGGCTCCGTAAACGGAACTCCCGGCCACGGCGATGTCCACACCCGCGTCCTCGATGGCGCGCACGATCCCTTCATTCACGCCCCCGTCGACCTCTATAAGCCCCTGCGCCCCCTTGCGGGAGATCTGCGCACGAAGGGCCGCCACGCGGTCGAGCGTTTCGTAAATGAACTTCTGTCCGCCGAATCCGGCGAACACCGACATCACCAGGAAATAGTCCGCCTTGCCGATGTAAGGGTAAAGCCGGCTTACCGGCACGTCCGGATTGATGGCCACGCCGGCCTTCAGGCCCAGGGCGTGAAGCCGGGTGATGAAACGGGAAGTGTTGCTCCCGGCCGCCTCCCAGTGGAAAGAACACATCTGCACGCCGTCGGAAGCGATCTTGTCGAACCAGCGCTCCGGATGAACCACCATCAGGTGTGCGTCCATAGGCGCCCGGGCGATCTTCGCCACCTGGTCTATGACCGAGAAGCCGAAGGAGATGTTGGGCACGAGCGAGCCGTCCATCACGTCCAGATGGATGATGTCGCCACAGCGGTTCACGAGTTCTACATCCTTCTCCAAATGGAGAAAGTCCGCCGCCAGAAGAGAGGGAGCAACCTGGAACATACCCTGCTGATGATCAATCGTTTAACGGGAATGCTGGGACAACTGCGCCTCGATGTCCGTGACGTACTTCCGGAACACCTTGTCCGTGGACATCAGGTCGGAGACGGTGGTGCAGGCGTGCAGCACCGTCGCGTGGTCCTTGCCGCCGATCTCCTGGCCGATCGCGGCGAGCGAGCAGTTGGAGATGAGGTTGCGGCTGAGGAACATCGCGATCTGCCGGGCCTGGACGATCTGGCGCTTGCGCGACTTGGACAGCAGGTCTTCGCGGCTGATGTTGAAGTACTCGCACACGGACTGCTGCACCTTTTCGATGTCCAGTTCGGATTTCTCCTCCCCCACCAGGTTCTCCGTGATCGAGGCGGCCAGTTCCATCATCGTCTTGTCCCGTTCGACGGAAGCGTGCGCGATCAGGGAAATGAGCGCGCCTTCCAGCTCGCGGAAACTCGAGCGGACGCGCGTGGCCAGGAACTCCAGCACGTCGTCCGGGACGTCCACGCCCTCGCGCTCGGCGCGGGAACGGAGCATCTGCAGACGGGTATTGCGGTCCGGAAGCGTCAGCTGCACGGAAAGGCCCCACTTGAAACGGGAAAGCAGGCGCTCTTCGAAATTCTGCAGGTCCACGGGGGCGCGGTCCGAAGTGAAGATGAGCTGCTTGCCGCTCTGGTGCAGGTAATTGAAGATGTTGAAGAAGGCGTTCTGGCAACCCGGACCCATCAGGTCCTGGATGTCGTCCACGATCAGCACGTCCAGCTTCATATAGTAAGCCAGGAAGTCCGTCAGCTTGTTCAGCACGGACACCGCGTGCATATACGTGGTCTTGAACTCGTGGCCCGTCACATACAGCACCACCTGCTCGGGGAAACGCTCCTTGATGGCGATGCCGATGGCCTGGGCCAGATGCGTCTTGCCCAGACCGGGACCGCCGAAGATGAAGAGCGGGTTGAACGGGGTCTTCCCGGGCGCCTTGGCGATGTTCTCCCCCGCCGTCACGCCCATCTTGTTGCATTCGCCTTCCACCAGGTTGGCGAAGCAATAGACCGGGTTGAGCCTGGGATCGATCTGGATCTTGTGCAGGCCGGGATAGACGAACGGGCTGGGATTCGAGGACGGATGCGTATTGACCGTCACCTCCGGATTCACGGGAACCGACGTGCTCTGGCCGGACACGCGCATCGCGGGCTGGTTGCGCACGGGGCTGACCTTGTAGGACAGGCGTGCGTCCTCGCCGATCACGCGGCGGAGCGTCAGGCGCAGGATATCGAGGAACGCGGACTCGAGATACTCCTGGAAGAAGGGCGAGGGCACTTCGACCGTGAGGCGGGAATCCACGAACGAGACGGCACGGATCGGACGGAACCACGTCTTGAATTGCTGCGGTTCCACGATCTGCTCTATGATCTGCAGACAGTTGTTCCAGATTTCTATGTGCCTCTCTTGCGAATCCATTGGTTTAGGGACAAAAAAGATTCGGCGGGATGCGCCGGATCGCAGTGCAAAGGTGGAGGAAAAAAAATTGAAAAAAACTTTTTTTTGATATTGCTTTTTAACAATTTTTGGCTTTAATTAATACTGAATGCGGTGCAGTGCAACGCATTTCCAAATAGTTGTCAATCAACAATATACATTGACAGCGCCGGAGTAAGTTGCTCTCTTACAAGCTATTTACGCAATTAGAATTCTTCTAAATTACGATTTAAACGTTTATCCTCGGCGCAACCGTTTCTGAGCCTTGAAAATCCGAAATTTACCCTGTCGTCACTCCGCCCGGGTGACCGTTTCGCCGACGATTTTCACCAAAAAAGCGTCGGGATATTTTTTCTTGATGGCGGGCAGTTTTTTCCGTACCTCCGCGGCGCTCGAGCCGGTGGCGATGAAGTATTTGTTCAGCTTTCCGCTCTTGATGACGAGCGGGGTGTAACCCATAAATTCCTTCGCCTTGGGATCCATCTGCCTGCTGACGGCGAAGATCTGCACGGCATACACCGGAGCGTCCTTCTGCGCGTCGGCCTTCTTTCCGTCCGAAGGACTCCCCTGCTCCGGCCCGGGGGCGGGTTTCGTCTCGGGCGGAGCGATGGCGGCGCCGCCCTCGTAGATGGACTTGTACTCCTTGAACGCCTGGAAGACCCGCTCGGCCAGCTTGTTGCGGTCCGCCTGCTGCCGCAGGGCGGCGAGATCGTTCGCGTTGGAGATGAAGCCCAACTCCAGCAGCACGGCGGGCATCGCCGTCCGCCACAGCACCAGGAACGGGTCCTGCGACACGCCGCGGTCCGTCTTGACGGGGCCTCCCTTCAGGTGCTTCTGCACCAGCTGCGCGAAACGGACGCTCTGCTCCAGGTTGGCGTTCTGCATCAGGTTCATAAAGATGTAGGACTCGGGGTCGCTGGGGTCGAAGTCGCCGTAGGTCGTGGTGTAGTCGTCTTCAAGAAGGATAACGGAGTTCTCCCGCCGGACGATGTCCATATTGTTGGCGTACAGGTCCGTGCCCTTCCGGCTGGACTGTCCCAGCACGTGCACGGAGAAGCCGTTGGGGGAGGTCTTGTCGACGGAATTGATATGGATGGAGATGAACAGGTTCGCATTCGCCTTGTTGGCGATGTCGGCCCGGTCGCCCAGGGTCACGTAAGTGTCGGTGGAGCGCGTCAGGATGACGTTCACGTCCGGATACGCGGCACGAATCTTGTCCCGGAGGGTCTTGGCGATGTCGAGCACGAGGGTTTTCTCGTATGTCTTCCCGTCGCGGCTGACGGCGCCGGAATCCTTTCCGCCGTGTCCGGCGTCGATCACCACGGTCGTAAGCTTGAGCCCGTCGGCGGCGGCAGGTGCCAGGCAGAGCAGCGAGGCAAGGAGGATGCAGATTGTTCGTTTCAAAAAATAGTCGTATTTTTGTAGATTATTGCAAATATAGGAAAAAATCCCGTTTGAGGAAGACTGCCTGCATATTTTGTGCCTGCGCACTCCTGCTGCTGACGTTCGCCGCGCCGGATGCGGCGGCTCAGTTGCGCCGGAACCGCCGCGGGAGCGGCACCATCTACGGCACTCGCGTCGAGAAAGAGGTCGCCCTCCCCGACTCCGCCGCCCTCGCCCGCCGGGATTCGCTCCGGCAGGTCGACTCGCTGCGCCGGATCGATTCGCTGGCGATGCTGGGCAAGAGCTCCCTGGAACGGCCCGCCTTCTCCAATGCCGCGGACTCGATCGTCAACGACTTCACCAACGGACAGCGCCTGATTCACTATTATGGCGACGTGAGCGTTAAATATCAGGATATGGAGCTGACGGCGGCCTATATGGAATACGACCTGAACAGCGGTACCGTCTATGCGAGGGGCGTCTATGACAGCCTGGAAGGCGTCTGGAACGGCCGCCCCGTGATGAAGCAGGGCGCCCAGACCTACAATATGGACGAGGTCCGCTACAACTTCAATTCCCGCAAGGCCCGCATCACCAATATGGTCACGACCGACAGCGAAGGCATCCTGCACGGCCGCGACATCAAGATGATGGACGACCAGTCCATCAACCTGGCACACGGGAAATATACGGTCTGCGACGCCGACCATCCCCACTATTACATCGATATGAGCCTGGGCAAGGTGATCAGCCAGACGAAGACCACCGTCTTCGGCCCCGCCCACCTGGTCATCGAAGACGTCCACCTGCCCTTCATCGGCATCCCCTTCGGTTTCATCCCGAAGAAGCCCCAGCGGGCGACCGGCCTGCTCACCCCGTCGTTCGGCGAGGAGGAGGCCCGCGGCTTCTATATGCGCGACCTGGGAATGTATTTCGTGTTCGGCGACCACTTCGACCTGTCGGTCACCGGCAGCTATTACACCCTGGGCTCGTGGGCCGTGGACGTGAATTCCCGGTACAAGGTCAACTACAAGTTCAGCGGCAACCTCTCGCTGAACTATTCCAACGACCAGAAGGGCGAGAAGGGTATGCCGGACTTCTTCCAGACCCGCAACTTCGGCCTCCGTTGGTCGCACACGCAGGACTCCAAGGCGCATCCGGGCACCACCTTCAGCGCGTCCGTGAACTTCCAGAGCCCGTCCAACAGCCGGTACAACTCGCGCAGCGTCGAAGAGGCGCTGCAGAACCAGGTGTCTTCGTCCGTGTCCTGGTCGCACAACTGGAACGGCAAGTTCAACCTGAGCATCAACGCCCTGCACAGCCAGAACTCGCGGGACTCTTCCTACACCTTCACCCTGCCGAACGTCACCTTCTCGATGAGCACGATGTACCCGTTCAAGAAGAAGAACCGCGTGGGCAAGGAGAAGTTCTACGAGCGGATCTCGATCGGCTACAACACCACCCTGCAGAACAAGATCAGCTTCAAGGCGTCCGAGTTCGGCCAGGAAGGCTTCCTGGACAAGTTTCAGAACGGAATGGCGCACAACTTCAGCATCGGCCTGCCGAACTTCCAGATACTCAAGTACATCAGCTTCGCGCCTTCCGTCACCTACGGGATGAACTGGTTCTTCCGCAAGAACGAGTACGCCTACAATCCGGAAACGGACAAGGTGGAGGCCCTCCCGAGTTCACAGTTCAACACCTTCGGCGTCACGCAGAACTATTCGGCCGGCGCGTCGATGAGCACGCGCATCTACGGCACCTTCAACTTCGGCCGGCACCACAGGATCCAGGCCATCCGGCACGTGATCTCGCCGTCGGTTTCGCTGTCGTGGAGCCCGGACAAGGCCACCTACGCCAACGGTTACCGCACGCTGGACTACATCGACGCCGCTGGCAAGGAGCAGAGCTACCAGTACAACGTCTATTCCGGGCAGATGTATTCGCCGCCCGGACGCGGACAGTCGGCGACCGCGTCCCTGTCCATAGGCAACAACCTGGAGGCCAAGGTCCGGGATTACGCGGACACCACGGGCACCGGAACCAAGAAGGTCAAGCTGATCGACCAGCTGAGCATCAATACCGGCTACAATTTCCTGGCGGACTCGCTGAAGATGAACACCATCTCGATGAGTATGTCCACCTCGCTCTTCGGCAAGGTCAGCATCAGCGCCAGCGCCGGTTTCGACCCTTACGCCATCAGCGAGAGGGGCACACGGTACAACCGGTTTGCCTTCCAGGACGGCCAGGGGCTCGCCCGGCTCACCAATTTCTCCGCCTCCGCCTCGTATTCCCTGTCCGGCAAGGGAACGATGAACGGCTACGACGGAACGGGCAACAACGGGCGGGGCAGCGCCGGTGCTGCGGAGTATTACCAGCGCATCTACTACCATCCCGTCACGGGCGAATACATCCCGGGCGGATGGCTCTATTACACCAACCCGAACGTCCCCTGGTCGGTCAATATGAGCGCCAGTTTCAGTATGTCGCGCAGCTACGCCTATGACCGGGAACTCGCCGCCCTGACGCACCAGAACCGGATTACGGCCACCCTGAGCGCTTCCGGCAACATCAAGCTCACGCCCAAGATGTCCCTCAATATGAGCTCCGGCTACGACTTCGTGGCCAAGCGGCTCACCACGACCAGCATCAGCGCCACGTACGACCTGCACTGCTTCAACATCGCCGTGTCGTGGATCCCTACCGGCAACTGGAAATCCTACAGTTTCCGGATCGCGGCCAACGCCTCCGCGCTCGCCGACCTGCTGCGCTTCAAGAAGAGCGACAGCTATTGGGATAATTGATTTTTATTCGTATCTTTGCATATCGAAACCTTCCGGCGCTCGCCGGAACCTTATTATTTCCATATGACACACAGTTTGTTCGAGCTGAACACTATGAACAGAGAGCAGCTCGAGACCATCGCAGAAGAACTTAACATCAAAGGTATCAAGAAACTGGACGACGAAAACCTCGCCTATAAAATCCTGGACGCCCAGGCGGATGCGGAATCCGTCAAAGTGAAGGACGCGCCCGAGAAACCGAAGGCGCGCCGGGGCCGTCCGCCCAAGGAGAAGGCCGCCGAAAAGCCTGCCGAGAAGGCTGCGCAGCCGGCTGAAGCGGCTCCCGCCGCCGAGCCGGCAAAGGAGCAGAAGCCGAAGAAGCAGAAGACTCCTCAGCCGGAACAGAAGGCCGAGCCGGCCGTGGAAGCCCCCGCTGCCGAAGCGCCGAAGAAACGAGGACGCAAGCCCAAGGCCGCAGCGGCCGACGCCAACGCCCAGCAGGCTCCGGAAACGGCCGGAAAACCCGCTGAAAACGCGCAGCCGGAGCAAGCCCGCGACAATGCCCCCAAGCAGCCCAAACAGCCCCAGGAACGTCCGGAACAGCCCCGTCAACAGAACCAGAATCAAGGCCAGCAGCAAAATCAGCAGAACCAGCAGCGCCAGCGCTTCCAGAACCAGCAGGGGCAGCAGAATCAGCAGCAAAACCAGCAGAACCAGCGCCCGCGCGTGCCCGAATTCGAAGGTACCGTGGTCGCCACCGGCGTCCTGGAAATTATGCCGGACGGCTACGGCTTCCTGCGCTCCTCCGACTACAACTACCTGAATTCCCCGGACGACATCTATATCTCCCAGCAGCAGATCAAGGTCAATGCGCTGAAGAGCGGCGACACCGTGACCGGCGAGATCCGTCCCCCGCGCGAAGGCGACAAGTACTTCCCGCTGGTGAGGATCCTTTCCGTGAACGGCCGCAGCACCGAGTTCATCCGCGACCGCGTGCCCTTCGACTTCCTCACTCCCCTTTTCCCGGACGAGAAGTTCAACCTCACGGGCAACGGCCACAACAAGGACGTCAGCTGCCGCATCGTGGATATGTTCGCGCCCATCGGCAAGGGCCAGCGTATGCTGATCGTTTCCCCGCCGAAGGCCGGTAAGACCTTGCTGCTCAAGAGCATCGCCAACGCCATCGCGGACAACCATCCGGAGGTTTACGAGATTGTCCTGCTCGTGGACGAGCGCCCCGAGGAGGTAACGGATATGCAGCGCTCGGTGCAGGCCGAGGTGGTCGCCTCCACCTTCGACGAGCCGGCCGAGAAGCACGTAAAGGTGGCCAATATGGTCATCGAGAAGGCCCGCCGCCTGGTCGAATGCGGCCACGACGTCGTGATCCTGCTCGACTCCATCACCCGCCTCGCCCGCGCCTACAACACCGTCCAGCCGGCTTCCGGCAAGGTACTCACCGGCGGCGTGGACGCCAATGCGCTCCAGAAGCCGAAGCGTTTCTTCGGCGCGGCCCGCAACATCGAGGGCGGCGGCTCGCTCACCATCCTGGCCACGGCCCTTACCGAAACGGGCTCCAAGATGGACGACGTCATCTTCGAGGAATTCAAGGGCACCGGCAACAGCGAAATCCAGCTGGACCGCACGCTGGCGAACCGGCGCATCTTCCCGGCCGTCAACCTGGTCCTGTCCGGCACGCGCCGCGACGACCTGCTGTACCGTGCGGACCAGAGCCAGCGCATCTGGATCCTCCGCAAGCTGCTGGCCGATATGAACCCCACCGAGGCGATGAACTTTATGCTCCAGCTGATGGACGAATACAAGACCAACCAGGACCTGCTGGACAATATGTCCAAGGTCACGCCCCGCGAGGCAAAGTATTACGACAATTATTAATGAAAAGCGCCGCAGAAATTGCGGCGCTTTTCAATTATTTCGTTCCGAAGATGCGGTCTCCCGCGTCGCCCAGACCGGGGACGATGTAGGCGTCGGAGTTCAGGTGGTCGTCTACGGCCGCCACGTAGATATCCACGTCCGGGTGCTCGGTCTGCACTTTCACAATGCCTTCCGGAGCGGCCACCAGGCACATCAGGCGGATGTTCGTGCAGCCGCGCTCCTTCAGCATATGGATGGCGTCGGTGGCGCTGCCGCCCGTCGCGAGCATCGGGTCGGTGACGATCACCATACGGTCCTGGATATCCTCCGGGAGCTTGCAGTAATAGACCACGGGCTCGTGGGTCTTCTCGTTGCGGTAAAGTCCGATGTGGCCCACCTTGGCTACGGGGACGAGCGTCTGCAGTCCTCCCATCATACCCATCCCTGCACGCAGGATCGGCACGATGGCGAGCTTGCGTCCGGAGACCTTCTTGGCAGTCATCCTGCACAGCGGCGTCTCTATCTCCACGTCCTCCAGCGGGATGTCCCGGGTGACTTCATAGCCCATCAGCAGCGAAATCTCATCGAGGAGCTGGCGGAAATCCTTGGGTCCCGTTTCCTTGTCGCGCATAATGGTCAGCTTGTGCTGAATCATCGGATGGTCGATAACGTGTACTTGGCTCATAGTGTCTGATTGGTTATTGTTCAGGCAAAGATAATCATTTTTTCTTCAGCATCTCCCCCGCCAGGAAGCAGACGGCCGCGACGGCCATACCGTTCAGGGACGGGATGCCCCACTTCACCAGGTTCGCCACCACGGCGCCCAGCACAACACCGATCACGGCCCACCAGTTCACCTGGATGGCGGGCATCTTGTCCTCCAGATACTTCTTCCTATTGCAGAAGTAGCTCAGGATCAGGATGATGCCAACGGGCGGCAGGGTGCAGTTCAGCACGTTCAGCCAGTCGCAGAAGTTCCAATACAGCCACACGGCAGCCACGGTGCCGATGATGCCCGACACCAGCACCATCGTCTTCTTCGGAAGCCCGAAGATGTTCGACAGACCCAGGCCGGCGGAGTACAGCGCGTTGTCGTTGGTGGTCCAGATGTTCAGGCCCAGCACGAGGATGGCGAAGTAGAAGAGGTTCAGGTTCAGCATCACCTCGAAGATGTCGTTGCCACCTGCGTAGATGCTGGACACGGCGCCGAAAAGGAACATCAGGGAGTTGCCGATGAAGAAGGCGATGACGGTGACCCACAGGCCAACCTTCGCGCTCTTGGCAAAGCGGGTGAAGTTGGGCGTGGCGGTACCGCCGGACACGAAGCTGCCGATCACGAGGCCGGCGCCGGCGATGACCGAGAGGTCCTTGGTGCCGCGGGAGAACTGCTCCACAAGCCCCACGTCGCCGCGGCGGATCGCGAGGATCATCGCCACCGTGCCGAGGATGGCCACCAGCGGAACGGCGATGTAGCTGATGATGGTCAGGCTCTTGATGCCGAAATAGGCGCTGGCCGTCATCAGCAGGCCGGCCACGGCCACGAGCACGTAGCCTACGGCGGGCATATGGTCAGGCGTAACCTCAAGGCCCATAATCTCTTTGGCCACGGGGATGGCGAACATCGCCAGGCCCACGCCGAACCAGCCGATCTGCGTGAAGCTGATCATCGCGCTGGGAAGCCAGCTTCCCTTGACGCCGAAACTGCGGTGCGCCAGCATATCCAGCGTGAGGCCGCTCTCGGCGCCGATGTATCCCAGCGCGCCGGTATAGGCGCCCAGGATCAGGCCGCCCAGCAGCATCGCCAGGATAAAGCCCTTGAAATCCAGCCCGGCGGCCATCTGCTGCCCCACCCACATACTGGCGGAGAAGAAGGTGAAGCCGAGCATAATCATAAACATACTCAGGTTGCTTTTGCGCCCGCCCAACGCGACCTTGCCGGCGGTGTAGTCGAAATCGACCTTTGACTTTGTGGTACTCATCGTCGTGTATGATTATTATTGTATGTACTTTCCCAGGTCGGCCTTGATTTCCCGGATGCGTCTTTCGCAGATATCCGCCAGCGTACGGGCGGACACGATGTCCAGGTAATGCTGCTCCAGGTCGTATAGCTTGCGGAGGTCTCCCAGCTGCGTGTAGCGGTTGATTTCCAGCCATTGTTCATAGCTCACGGGGCGCCTGTAGCCGATCTTCTCGGCGATGAACTCCTCGAAGTCCACCCGGTCCGCGATGGCCAGGAGCCCCTCCCAGTATTCCATCACCTCGTCGTAATGCGCGGGAATCTCGTACCGGCGCGCTCCCCCGTCGTAGATGATGCATTTCTCGAAGAGGGCCTCTTCGCCGAAGCTCAGCACGTAGTGCCGGAATTCCGGGGCCACCACGCCGCCGCGCCAGCCGAAATCGATGTCCGGGATGTTGACGCCCGTCACGCCCTTGTCTTCATAGACCGTGAAGATGCCTTCGTAGAAGATACAGCGGAAACCCTCGAAGTCCGGGAAAAGGCCGCGGATTTCTTCCGTAAAGCGTTCCATCAGCGGAATGGCCTTGGTGCCGCCCACCGTGAAGAAGATGATGCGCCGCAGGCTCCCGCCGCGCCGGCGGAAACGGTCGACGACCTGCGAGAGGCAAAGGCGCAGGGTGTCGCCGCTGGCGATGATGTCGCCGATCATCAGGGTGATGTCCTTACCGATATGAAGTTTCTCGTATTTGATGTCCAGACCCGTGATCACGCCGGATTCTATCTTGCGCTCGCAGGAGATGAAATCCATATTCGGGACGCGGATGCCCGCCTTGTAGCAGCATTCCTCCAGCGGATAGTTCAGACCGCCGCGGAGGATGGTCAGGATGTCCGTTTCCGTGGCGAGGCCGTTCTGCGCAAAATACTCCAGCGCGGCCGAGGTGGCCGGCTTCATCGCCAGATAGGATTCGTAGCCGACGACTTCCGGAGACGCCATCATATGGCGGGTTCCCTCGCCGCTCACGACATAATATTGATTCTGCAGCCCGACGGACTGGAGTTGGTAAATGCTCGTTCCACGCTGCTGCCCGAGCAGAAGGAGGCCGGCATCCTGAGGAATATGTGACATCGGGTATCCCTTTTGGTCCAATCGGGATACAAATATACTAATTATTTGCTAAATTTGTAAGACTGAAACAGCCAAACCACGACGATGCTCAAAATCTTCTGCAAAAACACCGGGACTTTCCAGGAATTCCAGGAAGGGACCACGCTGCTGGAAATGCTTCCGGCATTTGAGTTCGAACGGCCTTACGACATCCTCTCCGCCAAGGTGAACAATGTCTCCGAGGGCCTGAAGTTCCGTGTTTTCAACAACCGGGACGTCGAATTCCTCGATTTCCGGTCCTACAGCGGACGAAACGTCTACTGCCGCTCGCTCAGTTTCCTGCTGTGCAAGGCTGCGCGCGACCTCTTCCCCGACTACAAGATCGCCCTGCGCCGGCCCATTTCCAAGGGCTATTTCTGCCACGTGGAAAAACCGGACGGCACGGAAGTGACGATGGAGGAGGTCTCGAAGATCAAGGAGCATATGCAGGAGCTCGTCACGCGGGACATCCCCTTCCGGCGCCACGAGGTGCAGACCTCCGAGGCCATCCGCATCTTCAAGAAACTCGGCTACGAAGACAAGGTGAAGTTGCTGCGCACCTGCGGCGACGTCTATATCACCTACTACACGCTGCAGGACACCGCAGACTATTACTACGACGCGCTGGTGCCCAGTACCGGCCTGCTCAAGGTGTGGGACCTGCTCCCCTACCGCGGCGGGATGCTGCTGCGCGTGCCGGACCGTCACGCGCCCGAGGGGCTGGCGCCCTTCTTCGAGCAGCCCAAGACCTTCGACATCTTTACGGAGACGCTGCGCTGGAACCGCATTATGGGCCTGGGCAACGTGGGCGACGTGAACTGCGCCTGCCTGGAAGGGAAGGCGTCCGATATGATCCAGATTTCCGAGGCGCTGCAGGAGAAGAAGATCGTCCAGATCGCCGAGGAAATCGAACGCCGCCACCAGGGCGAGAATCCGGTGCGCATCGTGCTGATCACGGGCCCTACCAGCAGCGGCAAGAGCACGTTCTGCAAGCGCCTGAGCATCCAGCTGATGGCCTGTGGCCTGCACCCGGTCTCCTTCTCCACGGACGACTATTTCGTGAACCGGCTGGACACCCCCAAGTTCCCCGACGGAACCTACGATTTCGACAACTTCGAGACGGTGGACCACGACTACCTGCAGGAGGACGTCCTGCAGCTGCTGGCCGGAGAAGAGGTGGAGGTGCCCGAGTATAACTTCGTGACAGGCAAGCGGGAATTCAACGGCAAGAAGCTCCAGCTGGACGACCGCTCCGTCCTGCTGGTGGAAGGCATCCACGCCCTGAATCCGCTGCTGACCAACCTGGTGCCGGAGAGCGCCAAGTTCCGCATCTTCATCAATACCGTCACGAGCATCTCGCTGGACGACCACAACTGCATCCCCACCAGCGACAACCGCCTGCTGCGCCGCATCGTGCGCGACTTCAACAAGGGAGCCTATACGGCGCGCGAGACCATCTCCAACTGGCCCAACGTCCGCCGGGCGGAGGTCAAGTGGATCTATCCCTACCAGGAGACGGCCGACGTCATCTTCAATTCCGCCTACCTGGCCGAGTTCGCCGTCCTGCGCACCCACGCGGAGCGCATCCTCGCCACGGTGCCGAAGAACTGCCCGGAGTACGGCGAGGCGCACCGCCTGCTGATGTTCCTGCACTATTTCGTGCCCGTGTCCGACAAGGAACTTCCGCCCACCTCCCTCATCCGGAGTTTCATCGACTAAGGGGCTATGTTCGTCCTTCCGGATTCCTTCGACCCTGCCGAGCGCGGAGAACGCGCCCGGAGCTTCTTCCAGGAGGGTTACAACTGCTGCCAGGCCGTCCTGCTGGCTTTCGCCGACATCCTCGAGTCGAACCGCCTGGCCGGCGAGGAACTGCTGAAGACCGTCGGCGCCGGATTCGGCGGCGGTTTCGGCCGGATGCGCGAAGCGTGCGGCGCCTTCAGCGCCTGCACGATGCTCGCCGGCTTCATCCGCCCGGCCGTTACACCCGGAATGGAAGAGCGCAAGGCCAACTACGCCCTCGTGCAGGAACTGGCGGGATCGTTCAAGGAGCGGAACGGAGGCAGCATCATCTGCGGGGAACTGCTCGGCCTGCGGGAGCGCCGGCCGGAAGGGCCGGAACCTTCGGCCCGGACGCAGGAGTATTACCGGAAACGGCCCTGCCCCGAAATCGTCTTCAACGCAGCGACGCTCGTCGCGGAGAAAATGAAAGAAGCAGCCCGGTAAGGCTGCTTCTTTTTTCGTCATTCGCCTATGGATCGGCGAACCTACATCGCCTGGGCGACCGCCACCGCGACGGCGACCGTCGCGCCGACCATCGGGTTGTTGCCCATTCCCAGGAAGCCCATCATCTCCACGTGCGCAGGCACGGAGGAGGAACCGGCGAACTGCGCGTCGGAATGCATACGGCCCAGGGTGTCGGTCATACCGTAGGAGGCGGGACCGGCGGCCATATTGTCCGGGTGCAGGGTACGGCCGGTGCCGCCGCCGGAAGCCACGGAAAAGTACTTCTTGCCCGCGAGGACACGCTCTTTCTTGTACGTGCCGGCCACGGGGTGCTGGAAGCGCGTGGGGTTGGTGGAGTTGCCGGTGATGGAGATGTCCACGTTCTCGTGCCAGTTGATGGCCACGCCCTCGCGGACGTCGTCGGCACCGTAGCAGCGCACGCCGCCGCGGACACCGTCGGAATACCTCTTCTCGCTGACGATGTTCAGCTTGCCGGTGGCATAGTCGAACTGGGTCTGCACGTAGGTGAAGCCGTTGATGCGGGAGATGATCTTGGCGGCGTCCTTGCCGAGACCGTTCAGGATGACGCGAAGCGGTTTCTGGCGCACCTTGTTGGCCATTTCGGCGATCTTGATGGCGCCTTCGGCAGCGGCATAGGACTCGTGGCCGGCCAGGAAGGCGAAGCACTCGGTCTCCTCGGAGAGGAGGCGGGCGGCGAGGTTACCGTGGCCGAGACCGACCTTGCGGTCGTCAGCGACGGAACCGGGGATGCAGAAGGCCTGGAGACCCTCGCCGATGGCCTCGGCGGCCTCGGCGGCGCTCTTCACGCCCTTCTTGATGGCGATGGCGGCGCCCACGACATAAGCCCACTTTGCATTCTCAAAGCAGATTTTCTGGGTGTCCTCGCACATCTTGTACGGGTCGATACCCTTCGCATCGCAGATGGCCTTGGCCTCGTCGATGTCCTTGATACCGTATTTGTTGAGAGCTGCATTGATCTGATCGATGCGACGCTCGTAGCTTTCGAAAAGTGCCATAACCTCTTACTCTTTACGGGGATCGATATATTTCACAGCATCCTTGAAGCGGCCGTAGGTGCCCTTGGCCTTCTCGATGGCCTCGGGACCGGTGGCGCCGGCTTTGAGAGCATCCATAAGCTTGCCCAGGTTGACAAACTCATAACCGATGACCTCGTTGTCTTCGTCGAGGGCCATACGGGTGCAGTAACCTTCCGTCATTTCGAGGTAACGGGAACCCTTGAGCTTGGTGCCGTACATCGTACCCACCTGGCTGCGGAGGTTCTTGCCAAGGTCCTCGAGGGAACCGCCGACGGGCAGACCGCCCTCGGAGAAAGCGGACTGGGTGCGGCCGTAGACGATCTGGAGGAAGAGCTCGCGCATCGCCGTGTTGATGGCGTCGCAGACGAGGTCGGTGTTCAGAGCCTCGAGCAGGGTCTTGCCCGGAAGGATCTCGGAAGCCATAGCGGCGGAGTGTGTCATACCGGAGCAACCGAGGGTCTCGACGAGGGCCTCCTCGATGATGCCGTCCTTGACGTTGAGGGTGAGTTTGCAGCATCCCTGCTGCGGGGCGCACCAGCCGATACCGTGGGTAAGGCCGGATATGTCCTTGATTTCTTTTGCGTGCACCCACTTCCCTTCCTCGGGGATAGGTGCATTGGCGTGATTGGCGCCTTTAGCAACGCAGCACATCTGCTGCACTTCTTTGGTGTAGATCATATTTGAAATATGGAATTAGAAACTATCATTTCAATTCTGCAAAATTAGCAATTCCGTCGCAATTTATCAAGTTATATTTCCGCGTGCCCAGGCCGATCTTCTCGGCGTGCTCCACGATGTGGATGCCGTGACGCGAGGTGATGCGCTCCTTGAGCGCCTCGGCGCTGTCGCCCTCCTTGTCTTCATAATTGAAAACGAGGTCTACGCAGGCCTGGTCCAGAGCAACGGGATCCAGACTGGAAAGGATTCCTATGTCGTGCATCTCCGGATCAGCCGGGGCGCCGTCGCAGTCACAATCCACTGACAGGTTATTCATTACATTGATATACAGTATTTTCCCTTTACCCATATAATCTTCCACTGCAGCCGCACAGTTGGCCATACATTCGTGGAAGGCGTCGTGGCTGTGTGTGATGGCCACCCAGTCCGCCGCCTCAAGGCCGGCGCCTTCTTCGATGACGGTGGACATCAGCAGCGCGTTGAAGTCGTCGATGTTCTCCGCCTTGCCGGTGGAATGCTGATAGCACTTGCCGCCTTGCGAGGAGACGCCGATGCTCTGGTTCTTCAGCACGCCGCCGAAACCTCCCATCACGTGGCCTTTGAAATGGGCGAGGTTGATCATAAAGTCGTAGTTCTGTAGATGGCTGCCCACGATGTCGTACTTGAGGTAGGTCGTGTCGCGCACCGGGATGCGCATCTCCCCTTCCGCGTCCATCACATCGAAGGGTGCGATGTCCAGGAAACCGTGGTCGCGCGCCGCCTGGAGGTGTTCCTCCGTCGTGCCGCGCAGTCCGCCGTAGGCCGTATTGCATTCCACGATGGTGCCGTTCACCTTGCGGACCAGTGGGGCGATGAGTTCCGGTTTGAGGTAATTGTGGCCGCCGGGCTCGCCGGAGCTGATTTTTACGGCCACGCGGCCTTCGGCGGGAATGCCGAGGATTTCATACATCCGGATGAGGGATTCGGGGGTAATCTCCGTGGTCATATACACGGTGGCCGGTTTTTGCGTATCCGGCTTGCAGGCGGTGCGTCCAAGGAAAGACATAATGATATTATTGATGGGTAAATATACGCAGGTTTTTTGTAAATTCGCAGTCCGATGGCGAACTATTCCGATACAATCTGCGCTCCGGCGACCCCCGTCGGCGGAGGTGCCGTTTCCGTGATACGCATCAGCGGACAGGAGGCGCTTGCCGTTACGGACCGCGTCGTTTCCTTCAGACGGGGTGACGCGTCCTCCGCTCCAGGATATTCGCTGAAATACGGGACTGTACCCGGGCTCGACGACGTGCTCGTCTCCATCTTTCGCGCCCCGCATTCCTATACGGGAGAAGACGCCGCGGAGATATCCTGCCACGCTTCCCCTTTCATCGTAAGCTCCTTGCTGGACCGGCTGACCGAAGCGGGCTGCCGACTGGCAGACCCGGGCGAATTTACCCAGCGAGCATTCCTGAATGGCAAGATGGATCTTGCACAAGCAGAAGCGGTTGCAGATATTATTTCATCTACGACTTCAGCACAGCACCGGGTCGCGATGAACCAGTTGCGCGGTGGGTATTCCCAGGAACTCCGGGGCCTGCGCAGACAATTGCTGGAACTTACCGCCTTGATGGAGCTGGAACTCGATTTCAGTGAAGAAGACGTGGAGTTCGCGGACCGTACACGGCTGCGGGAACTGCTGGACACGGCCTGCTCGCACTGCCGGCAACTGGCCGATTCCTTCAGGCTGGGCAACGCAATCCGGAACGGGGTTCCCGTCGCGATTGTCGGCGCCCCCAACAGCGGCAAGAGCACCCTGCTTAACGCGCTGCTCCGCGACGACCGCGCCATCGTGTCCGAAATCCCGGGAACGACACGCGACACGGTCGAGGAAACCTACGTGCTGGACGGCGTACTTTTCCGCTTCATCGACACCGCCGGAATCCGGGCGTCATCCGATGAGATCGAACGGCTCGGAATCGAACGGACCTACCGGAAAATCTCCGAGGCGGACATCGTTCTCGGGGTTATTGACGGCACGAAGGCCGACTCGGAAGCGACCATCGGATCGGCTGTCCAGGACATCGCCGCTCGCATCGATTTTGACCGGCAAAAACTGTTGATTTTGCTGAACAAAACGGACATTTTAGGGGTTAACAATCTTGTTAAAAATGTCAACTTTTTTGTTTTATTACCTGATTATCAAGGTGAAGAGATTTCCGTATTAGCAATCTCCGCCAAGACCGGTTCCGGACTTGAAAATCTGCGTTCCAAGCTCGTTTCCGCCGTGGGGCCGACCGCTTTTGAAAGCACTTTGGTGACCAACGCCCGCCACGCGCAAGCCCTCCGTTCAGCTGCCGAATCGCTCTCCGTCGTCAGCGACGGGCTCGACCAAAACATCCCCTCCGACCTCCTTGCCGAAGATCTCCGCGCCGCCCTCGCCTCCCTCGGTTCCATCACCGGCGAAATCACCACCGACGAAGTCCTCGGAGAGATCTTCTCGCGATTCTGCATCGGCAAGTAAATACCCTATAATCAATTTGTTACGAGTTCTGCAAAACTCGATTTTGTGTGACAAAACTAGCTGAAAAGAACTCTTCTCCCCCTTTCGGATCAAAAGAAAATAACCCCGGCAATCCTACTGGACTGTCGGGGCCTATTCATTTCGATAAACAGGGAATTTAACGTATAGGATAGCGGATAACCGTCTTCAGCGTATCTGCCGACGTCTTCCTCGGGTCACCAAGATAGATCTCGTGATGCCGGCGGACATCATCAATGGCAATCTGGTATCCTTGGCTTCGGGCATACTCCACCATCTCTTTTATCGTAGCCGGTTCATCGTCATAAGAGCCGATGTGCAGGCATTGCACGCACAGGCCCTCATTATAAGGGAAGAACTCCACCTGCGAGAAGTCCATCTTTTTCTTCCGGGTCGCTTCGCTGATGGCCCAGTGAACATCTTTCTCCATAATGAAATCGGGCAGCCGAATCATCGAGATGAAACAGAATCCGTCCTTGTTTGCATAGTCAATCTCGCCGTCCTCCGCCCACCACAGGCCTTCGAGTGGCGGCACGACATACTCAAAGAAGCCCTCGATCCGATAATCGCTCTTGTAACTCATCTTCAACGTGTATGCGATGCCATAGAGCTGCTCTAGAGCCTGTTTGTACGCGCCTCCCTCCTCGTTCGGGTTGCCCTTGCCGCGGACAGCCAGGTAGTTTATGATAGGCATCTCCACGATTGCAGGTTTAGTCGCCGGGAGATAAAACTCCTTAAACTCCTTTTTGAAATCAAATGCCATATTGGTTAATTAATTGTTTTCTCCACCGGTACCTGGATGATGGTCAGCCATTTTTCGGCATCTTCCTGGTTCCACACACCATCTACGTAGCAAGCGCGAGGGGCACCGATGATGCTGTAACCCTCCTTCTCCAGATATGCAAAGAGATTCAGATAGGCCTGGTACAGGCGGTCATAAGGGCCGAAGACCTTGAGGCAGGCGGCCAGCGGAACTTCCGGAATGTCCTTGAACTGGATGATGGCAGAGTCCGTGCCTTTCTTGGTCACCTTCTCACAGTACTCGATGTCGATGTCCTGCGGTTTGTAGCCGCCGTGTTCGATGGTGTAGCAGTATCCCGGTTCCGGGCATTCACAGCCCAGGCGGGCCATTTCCGGGCCGATGACCTCATAGCAGAGGCGGCCGAGATCCTCAAAAGAAGGGATGATGGTTCGGTAGCTTGCCACGGTGATGGCGGGCAGCGCTTCGAAGTAAACTTTCTCCATTTTGTGCAATTTCTTCTGGGAAGCCACCACCGCCTTGAGCATACGCCGCCGCTCCTTGAGCACCGCCAGTTCCTCTTCGCACTTCAGGATCTTCTGCTCCAGCGATTCTACAGAAGGGAAATGATTGTCGTCATCCCACAGGTCCCGGATTTCCTCCAGCGAGTAGCCGAGACTCTTGAGGGTTGTGATGCTCTGGATCTTCTGCAACTGCCCCACGGCATAATAGCGGTAGCCCGTGTCTCGGTCCACAATCTCCGGTTTCAGCAGGCTAATCTCCTCGTAATGCCTGAGGGCCCTTACGGTCACCCTGCCCAGGCGGGAAAACTCCCCGATTTTCAACTTGTTTTTACCCATAACAATTGTGCACTTTTGTTATCCGGCTGCAAAGATAATATATGCCGTAGGGTACGAGTCAAGAGAAAAATGAAGATAATTACTTCTTAAGATTCTTCTTCGCCAGAGGATTGTTCTGCCATATGGCGCCGACTTTTGGGCAGGTGTCCTTCTCCGGGCAAGCGCCACAGGTCTCGAAGCCCTTGCTTAAAGCGCATTGACGGACTGGGCACAGACGGTCACAGAATACAGTTTTCCGTCCGTTCATCCGGCAGCCGTCGCA
>JAFYZZ010000051.1 GCA_017548445.1 Bacteroidales bacterium
GACCTCAGGGCGCTTTACTTCAAAGATGTTGATCTGGACATCCTTCTTGGTCACCTTCTTGAGTTCTTCCTTCAGTTTGTCCACTTCCTGACCACCTTTACCAATGATCACACCCGGACGGGCGGCATGGATGGTGACAGTGATGAGCTTGAGGGTGCGCTCAATGATGATGCGGGAGAGGCTGGCTTTTGCCAGACGGCTGCCCAGATACTTGCGGATCTCGTAGTCTTCGGCGATTTTCTCTGCATAGTTACCGCCTACCCAGTTGGAGTCCCAACCACGGGTGATACCGATTCGGTTGCTGATAGGATTAGTTTTCTGACCCATAGTTTATTCCTCCACTGCTTTTTTGACGTCCAGGATAATGGTAACGTGGTTGGAACGCTTGCGGATGCGACCGGCACGGCCCTGCGGGCACGGACGGATGCGCTTCAGCGTGCGGCCTTCGTCGACCATGATGGTCTTGACGTACACGTTGCCGTTGTCCAGTTCTTTGCTCTGCTCCGGGTTCTTGGCTTCCCAGTTGGCGATGGCGCTGCGGAGCAGCTTCTCCAGACGCACGGAAGCCTCACGCTTCGAGAACTTCAACAGATCGAGAGCGCGGTTGACCTCGACACCACGGACGGTGTCGGCCACCAGACGCATCTTGCGGGGAGAGGTGGGGACGTCATTCAGCTTGGCAACAGCTGTAACCTTCTTCGCCTCCTTGAGGCGCTCGGCCATAAGTCTTTTACGCTTTCCCATAGTGATTACTTCTTATTGTTACCTGAATGACCTCTAAAGTTGCGGGTAGGGGCGAATTCGCCCAGCTTGTGACCGACCATCTGCTCGGTGACGTACACAGGGATGAACTTGTTCCCGTTGTGAACGGCGATCGTATGGCCGATAAAGTCAGGAGAGATCATGCTGGCACGAGACCAGGTCTTGACCACTTCCTTCTTCTTGCTACCATCATTCATAGCAAGAACTCTCTTCTCCAGGGCTTCCTGGATATAGGGACCTTTTCTTAAAGAACGACTCATAATCTCAAAAGTTTATTCCTGTTATTTCTTTCTTCTCTCAATGATGAACTTGTTGGAAGATGCCTTCGGATTACGCGTCTTGTAGCCCTTTGCAGGCAGACCCTTACGGGAACGCGGATGTCCACCGGAAGCGCGACCTTCACCACCACCCATCGGGTGATCGTGCGGGTTCATCACGACACCACGGTTGTGCGGGCGCTTGCCCAGCCAGCGACGACGGCCGGCCTTACCGTGGCTCTCCAGGTTGTGATCGGTATTCGACACCTCGCCGACGGTAGCGCGGCAGGAAACGAGCACCATGCGGGTCTCGCCCGAAGGCAGACGGAGCACGGCGTGGTTGCCTTCGCGGGCGGCCAGCTGAGCGAACGTACCGGCGGAGCGGGCCATTGCGGCGCCCTGGCCGGGACGGAGCTCGATGCAGTGCACGAGGGTACCGACAGGAATTTCGCTGAGCGGGAGGCAGTTGCCGACTTCCGGAGCGACGCCGCTACCGGAGGCGATCACCTGACCTACCTTGAGTCCTTTCGGAGCGATGATATATCTCTTCTCTCCGTCTTCATACTGCACGAGGGCGATGCGGGCGCTGCGGTTCGGATCATACTCGATGGTCAGGACCGTTGCGGTGCACTCGTCCTTGGCGCGGCGGAAGTCGATGATACGGTACATTCTCTTGTGACCGCCACCGATGTAACGCACGGTCATCTGACCGGTGTTGTTACGACCGCCGGAGCTCTTGAGAGGCTCACACAATGATTTCTGGGGTTTCTTAGCGGTGATCTCCTCGAAGGTGCTGATCACTTTATTACGCTGACCGGGGGTAACCGGTTTGAATTTTCTTACTGCCATTGTCTGTCCCTCCCTTAAATGTTAGCGTAGAAATCAATCTTGTCATCACCGGCGAGGGTGATGTACGCTTTCTTGAAGTGATTCATCCGGCCGCGGAGCAGACCCGCCTTGGTGTAGCGGCTCTTGCGCTTGCCGTGATAGTTCACCGTATTGACATCGGCCACGGAGACATTGTACATCTTCTCCACAGCCTCTTTGATCTGAAGTTTGTTGGCCTTACGATCTACGATAAAGCCGTAACGGTTCAACTTTTCGCCCTGATCCGTCAACTTCTCTGTAACGATTGGCTTAATGATAATTCCCATCTTCGTGTACTTTTAGCGCATGTTCCTCTCGGCGAGGATGTCCTGCACGCCGTCCACGAGCACCAGGGTGTTGGCGTTCATGATGGCGTAGGTGTTGATCTCGTCAACGGAGAGGACATTCACCTGCGGAAGGTTGCGGGATGAAAGATAGATGTTGGTCGAGTTCTGCGGAAGCACGTAGAGGACCTTGCGGTCGCCGGCCTTGATGGCGTTGTTGATGGCGAGCAGCTCCTTGGTCTTCGGGGCGTCCATGGTGAACGGCTCGAGAATGATGATGGCATTCTCCTGGGCCTTGTAAGTCAGCGCGGACTTGCGGGCGAGAGCCTTGACCTTCTTGTTCAACTTGTTATGATAGAAACGCGGGGTGGGACCGAACACGCGGCCGCCGCCGACGAAGATGTTCGCCTTGAGGGAACCGTGGCGTGCGCCGCCGCCGCCCTTCTGACGACCGAGTTTCTTGGTGCTGTGCGCGATCTCGCTGCGATCCTTGGTCTTGGCGTTGCCGTGACGCTGGTTGGCGAGGTACTGGATGACGTCAAGATAGACGGCGTGGTCGTTGGGCTCAATGCCGAAGACCTGCTCCTCGAGCGTCACTTTCTTGCCGGACTTGGAGCCGTCAATTTTCAAAACTTCTAATTCCATAACGCTATGCCTCCAAAATTACATAAGAACCCTTGGCTCCGGGAACGGAACCCTTGACGACGATGAGATTGTTCTCAGGGAGCACCTTGAGCACCTGCAGGTTCTCGACCTTGACGCGCTCGTTGCCCATATGGCCAGCCATACGCATACCGGGGAGGACGCGGGACGGCCAGGAGGATGCACCCATGGAACCAGGGTGACGCAGACGGTTGTGCTGGCCGTGGGTCTGTCCGCCGACGCCGGCGAAATGATGACGGTGCACAACGCCCTGGAAACCCTTACCCTTAGAGGTACCGATCACATCCACGAACTTGACATCCTCGGTGAAGATGTCGGCGACCGTGAACGTGTCTCCGAGTTTCAGCTCTCCGGCGAAGTCGGCCTTGAACTCGACCAACTTGCGCTTGGGAGTGGTTCCTGCCTTTTTGAAATGCCCCATGAGAGGCGCGCTGGTGTGCTTTTCGGTGGTTTCGTCATAGGCAAGCTGTACAGCGGCATAACCATCTTTCTCAACTGTACGCAGCTGCGTAACGACGCACGGACCAGCCTCGATGACGGTGCACGGCAGGTTCTTGCCGTCGGCACCGAAAACGGAAGTCATTCCGATTTTCTTTCCAATTAATCCAGGCATTGGTTTGTTAATTAATTGTTTATAAATACTTTATGAGTTTCCGCGCATTTTTGCGGGCTGCAAATATACAACTATTTTCTCAAATTACAAACACTTGATTTCCAAGAAATTCATCTATCTTTGTAAAGTAATTCGTTTGAAGATGTTGGATTTTCTGCGTTTTTCCTGGATAGACATCCTGGACATCCTGCTGGTGGCCGCGATCATCTACCTGTTGTTCAGGTGGATCAGGGGCTCCACAGCCATCAACATCTTCATCGCCATCATCATCGTGCTCGTCGTCCGCGTGATCGCGGAAGCCGTCGGCATGAAGATGATTTCCTCCCTGCTGGGCACGCTCATCGACATGGGCGCCATCGCGCTCGTCATCATCTTCCAGCCGGAGGTGCGCCGCTTCCTGAGTTCGCTGGGCCGCAAGGCCGGCACCACGCTCGAGCGGCAGACCTTCCTGCAGCGCATCTTCCCCGCCTGGCGGGACCGCCAGATGGACACGCACGCCATGCAGGAGATCACCGAAGCCTGCCGGGAAATGTCCACGCTCAAGCAGGGCGCGCTCATCCTGATCCAGCGCAAGAATTCCCTCGAAGACATCATCGCCACCGGCGACCGCCTGGACGCCGAGGTCGGACGCCGCCTGATCATGAACATCTTCTTCAAGAATTCGCCCCTGCACGACGGGGCGATGATCATCAGCGACAACCGTATCGTGGCGGCCCGCTGCACGCTCCCGATTACGGAGCGCACGGACCTGCCCGCCCGCTACGGGATGCGGCACAAGGCCGCCATCGGCATCTCCGAACAGTGCGATGTGGACGTGATCGTTGTCAGCGAGGAGACGGGCGGCATCTCGCTCGTCCGCGGCGGCCTGATTACCGCCATCGACTCCATCAACACCCTGAACCTATTGCTCGGAGAGAAGACTGAATGACGAACGAAAGACTGGAGAGCAAACTCGGATTCGACAAGATCCGCAAGACCATCGCCGACCGCTGCCTGACGGACTATGCCGCCGGGCGCGTCGCCGAAGAGGCGTTCAGCACCGACGCGGACATCATCCGGCGGCGGCTCGCCCTGACGGACGAGATGCGACTGATCCTGATGTTCGAGGAAAGTTTCCCGACCACGGGCTATATCGACGCAATCCCCTTCCTGAGCGCGCTGGAGCGCGAGGGTTCGTGCATCGACGTGCTTTCGCTCGCCAAGCTCAAGACCGTTACAGACACGCTCCGCCGCATCCTGCATTTCTTCAGCAGCATCAAGGACGGCATCTATCCGCAGCTGGAGCGGCTCGCCGCGCCCGTGCGCTCCTTCCCGGAGGTGCAACGGCGCATCGAGAGCATCCTCGACAAATACGGCGAGATCAAGGATTCCGCCTCCGACCGGCTCTTCGAGATCCGGCGCGACCTGCGCAGCAAGGAAGCGGCGGTCTCCAAGCGCGCCGGCGCCATCCTGCGCCAGGCGCAGGAGGAGGGGCTGGTGGACGCCGACGCGGACGTGACCATCCGCGACGGCAAATACCTGATCCCTGTCGCCACTTCCGCCAAGCGCAAGGTGCAGGGCTTCGTCCACGACGTGTCCGCCTCCGGCAAGACCGCCTTCATCGAGCCTGCCGAAGTCATCGAGCTGGAAAACGACATCGCGGAGCTCCGCTTCGAGGAGGCGCGCGAGATCCAGAAGATCCTGTTCGAATTCACGGAGTTCCTCCGTCCCTATCTGCCGGACCTGCTGGCCGGCGCCGCCTTCATCGGCGAAGTCGATTTCCTGATGGCCAAGGCGCAGACGGCGCTCGACCTCGTGGCCGGGATGCCCGTCATCTCGGAAGACGGCAGCTTGTCGCTGCGCAAGGCGCGCCATCCTTTATTGGAAAAGGCGCTCGCGCGCGAGGGACGCAGCATCGTCCCGCTCACGGTCACGCTCACCCCGCAGAAGCGCATCCTGCTCATCTCCGGACCCAACGCAGGCGGCAAGTCGGTCTGTCTCAAGACCGTCGGCCTGCTGCAGTATATGTTCCAGTGGGGAATGCTCATCCCCACCTCCGAGTCCTCCGAGCTGCCGGTCTTCGACCGCATCGCGGTCAGCATCGGCGACGACCAGAACCTCGAGGACGACCTCAGCACCTACAGTTCCTTCCTCTCCGATATGCGCGACCTGCTCGCCGACGCCGGGGAGCGGACGCTGGTGCTCATCGACGAATTCGGCTCGGGCACCGAGCCCGCGGCCGGCGGCGCGATCGCCGAGGCGATCCTCGCCGAGCTCGACCGCCGCGGCGTGCGGGGCGTCATCACCACGCACTACACCAACCTCAAGCTCTACGCCTCCGGCGCGGACACGCACGTGATCAACGGCGCGATGCTCTATGACGCCGCCAGGATCGCCCCGATGTTCCAGCTGGAGATCGGCCTGCCGGGCAACTCCTTCGCCTTCGAGCTGGCGCGCAAGATGCGCCTGCCGGAGACCATCGTCAAGGATGCCGAGGCGCGCGCCGGCGAGGAATTCGTGGGCATCGAGCGCAACCTGCGCAAGATTGCCCGCAACCGCCGCGCGCTGGACGAGAAGCTGCAGAAGATCAAGCACACCGACAAGGCCCTGGAGGGCATCACGGAGCGCTACGAGAAGGAGCTGGAGGACATCCGCAAGCAGAAGAAGGCCATCCTCGACGAAGCCCGTCAGGAGGCCGAACAGATCGTCAAGGGCGCGGGCAAGCAGGTCGAAAAGACCATCCGCGACATCCGCGAGGCCCAGGCCGGCAAGGAGCAGACCAAAGCCGCCCGCCAGGAGCTGCAGGGCTTCCTGGGTGCGCTGGAACAGCGCAAGGCCAAGGAGAAGAAGAACCGCGATGAATACATCGACCGCAAGCTCGAGCAGCTCAAGAAACGCAAGAAGAAGGACAAGGTCGAGGCCGCGGAACCGGTCAAGGCCGCTCCGCTCAAGGTGGGCGAAAAGGTCCGCATCCTGGACAACGGCCTCGTGGGCGAGGTCGCCAAGATCAACCGCAAGGCCGTGACCGTCATCGTGGGCAACATCACCAGCACCATGGCGCCCGAGCGCGTGGAGCGCATCTCCTCGAACGAATTCCGGGAGGTGTCCCGCAAGGTGTTCTCGCCCGTCCAGCAGAAGGTGGACAGCTCCATCACCGAGCGCAAGCTCGCCTTCAAGCCGGAACTGGACATCCGCGGCGAGCGCCTCTCCGACGCCCTCGACATCGTCACGCACTACATCGACGACGCCATCATGCTCGGCATCGGCACCGTGCGCATCATCCACGGCAAGGGCACGGGCGTGCTGCGCGAAGAGATCCAGAAATACCTCCGGACCCAGCCGGGCCTGACCGTCAGCGACGAGGATATCCGCAACGGCGGCACCGGCGTAACCATCGTCAAGCTATGAGGACCGACAGACCGAGCGTAGGCCGCCGCGGCGAAGAGGAAGCCAGCAGCTATCTGGCGCGCCTGGGGCACCGCATCCTGGCGCGCAACTGGCGCAGCGGGCACCTCGAGCTCGACATCGTTTCCCTGCTGGGCAGGGAGCTCCACATCGTGGAGGTCAAGAGCCGCGTGGCGCCGGTGATGGCGGAGCCGGAGCAGAACGTCCGGCGCGACAAGCAGCGGCGGATGGTCGCCGCCGCCAACGCTTTCCTGCATTCGGCGGAGCGCAAGGAGCTCCCCGCCGACCTGGAAATCATTTTCGACGTCCTGTCCGTCGTTTTCTTCGGGAATGGCGCAGACTTTGAAATAGAATATTATCCCAACGCCTTTATACCACTTTATGCTTAATAACCACCATTACTGTATAATCATGGCCGGCGGGATCGGCTCCCGCTTCTGGCCCATCAGCCGCACCGGAATGCCCAAGCAGTTCCTGGATTTCAGCATCCAGGGGCGCTCCTTCCTGCGCCGCACCTATGACCGTATGAAGGTCATCATCCCGGAAGAGAACATCCTCGTCGTCAGCCTGGAGCGCTACCGCGAACAGGTGCGCACCCACCTTCCCGAGCTGCGCGAGGAGAACCTGCTGCTCGAACCCTACAACCGCAGCACGGCTCCCTGTATCGCTTTCGCCACCTATACGATCCTCAAGCGCGACCCCGACGCCGTCTGCGTGGTGACGCCTTCCGACCACGCCATCGCGCGCCACGAAGCGTTCAACAAGACCCTGCAGGACGCGCTCTCCTATGCCGCCGGCTCCCCGGCGCTCATCACCCTGGGCGTCATCCCGACCCGCGCGGACTCCAACTTCGGTTATATCCAGATGGCGGGCAAGCCCGAAAAGGGCCACCCCGTCAAGACCAAGACCTTCACCGAGAAACCGGATCCCGAGCTGGCGCGCGTCTTCATCGAGACCGGCGAGTTCCTCTGGAACTCCGGTATCTTCGTCTGGCGCGCCGACGCCATCCGCAAGGAGCTGGAGAAGCACGCCCCGGAAATCACGCACCTGTGGAAAGGCTGGCGCGACGTGCTCGGCACCGACGGCCAGCGCGCTTTCCTGGAGCACATCTACACCGACATGCCCCGCATCTCCATCGACTACGCCGTGATGGAGAAGACGGAAAACGCCTGGGTCTATCCCGCCGAGTTCCGCTGGGCGGATATCGGAAACTGGGAGTCGCTCTATGACTACCTCGCCTACCACGACGACCAGGGCAACGCCCTCAACCGCACGGCCCGCCGCCTGCTCAAGGACAGCTCCGACAACATCGTCTATTCCACCCGGGACGACAAGCTCCTGGCCGTGCGCGGCCTCGAGAACTTCATCGTCGTGGACACGGAGGACGTGCTGATGATCTGTCCCCGCGACGAGGAGAAGCTCAAGGACTTCCTTTCCCAGCTCGCCATGCCCGAGTACGAAGAGTACCGCTAGCGGCGCTGCCGGCAGAAAACAAACGGTGCGGACGAGTCCAAGACTCATCCGCACCGTTCTTTATCAGCCGTGCGTTACTTCGTGACGAAGACGCGGAATGCCATGTCGCCCGGGACGTCGCCCGTGTACAGGTCAGAGGTCGTGACGAAAATGCTGACGGTACCCGTCGTCCATTCGTAGTCGATGAAGGTGGTGTAGAAGTAGTCGCCGCCATCGGGCCCTTCCGTCACTTCCGTGCGGATGCAGGGCAGCGGGGTCAGGATGTCCGTGCCGTGGTTCTCGCCGGTATAGATCCGGGAGACCTTGACGTCGCCGCGGGAAACTACCCTGGAGGTGATATCCGGAGCATCCAGCACCACCCGATAAGAATCGCCGAACACCTGCCACTGGCTGGAGCGGACGTCGTAATCCAACTTGACCACATCCGAGCCGGAAGGCACATAGACCTTTTCAACACAGCCGGTCAACATCAGACCCGCCGCAATCAGGAAAAGGAGGAATCTCTTAGTTTTCATAATTCTTGATTTAATTTTCCCCCTACCCTTTGCAAAACCCCTGCCACAAGCGAAATGGCCTGCTTCAAGTCCTGCAGGGGCCACGCAAAAACGCCTGCCGACAGGCAGGCGCTGCGTGGTCCCTGCAGGACTTGAACCTGCGACCCGCTGATTATGAGTCAGCTGCTGCTAACCAACTGAGCTAAGGGACCGAAAGCGCAGGATCACCCGAAAGCGACCCTGCACTCATCTAAATCTGTGTACCGATCAGTCTCAGACCTTGATCTCGACCTCCACGCCGGAGGGGAGCTCAAGCTTCATCAGGGCGTCCACCGTCTTGGCGTTGGAATCCTCGATGTCGAGAAGTCTGCGGTAGGAGTCGAGCTCAAACTGCTCACGAGCCTTCTTGTTGACGAAGGTCGAGCGGTTGACGGTGAAGATCTTCTTGTTGGTAGGAAGGGGAATGGGGCCATTCACCTTCGCACCCGTCGACTTCACGGTCTCGACAATCTTGGACGCGGACTTGTCCACGAGCATGTGGTCGAAAGACTTGAGTTTGATTCTAATTTTCTGGCTCATATCAAAATGCTTTTTTTCATTCAATACTATTCGTCGTCAGACGGCGTCTTGTAACCGCTCTTCTCCACGATGTCCTTGGCCATGGCGGCAGGGACCTCGGCGTAGTGGTCGAACGCCATCGTGCTGGTGGCCCGGCCGGAAGACAGGGTACGGAGCACGGTGACATAACCGAACTGCTCGGAGAGAGGGACGAAGGCTTTCACGATACGGGCGCCGTTGGTGGTCGAATCCATCGCGACAATCTGTCCGCGGCGACGGTTGAGGTCACCGACGATGTCACCCATATAATCCTCCGGGGTCACGACCTCGAGGTTCATGATAGGCTCCAGAATGACAGGCTTGCACTTAGGACAAGCGTGACGGAAGGCCATACGGGCGGCCAGTTCGAAGGACAGCTGGTCGGAGTCCACAGGGTGGAACGAACCGTCCAGGAGCGTAACCTTCAGGGAAGGGACCTCGTAACCGGCCAGGCAGCCGTTCGCCATCGCGGACTCGAAACCCTTCTGAACGCAGGGGACGAATTCCTTGGGCACGTTGCCACCCTTGACCTGGTTGTCGAACTGGAGACCCTGCACACCCTCGTCGGCGGGCCCGATCTCGACGATAATATCAGCAAATTTGCCACGACCGCCCGTCTGCTTCTTGAACACCTCGCGGTGCTGGACGGAAGTGGTGATCGCCTCTTTGTAGTTAACCTGGGGAGCACCCTGGTTGATCTCCACGCCGAATTCGCGGCGCAGACGGTCGACGATGATGTCGAGGTGGAGCTCACCCATACCGCTGATGACGGTCTGGCCCGTGTCAGGGTCGGACTTGACGGTAAAGGTCGGATCCTCCTCGGCGAGCTTGCCGAGCGCGACGCCCAGCTTGTCGAGGTCCTTCTGCGTCTTGGGCTCCACGGCGATACCGATCACCGGATCGGGGAACTCCATGGACTCAAGCGAATAACGATGGTCTTCCGCACAGATCGTGTCGCCCGTACGGAGGTCCTTGAAGCCGACCGCCGCGCAGATGTCGCCAGCCTCCACGAACTCGATCGGGTTCTGGTGGTTGGAGTGCATCTGGTACAGACGGGCCACGCGCTCCTTCTTGCCCGAACGGGAGTTGAGCACGTAGGAACCGGCATCCAGGTGACCGGAATAGACGCGAACATACGCCAGGCGTCCAACGAACGGGTCGGTCGCGATCTTGAAGACAAGACCGCAGAACGGCTCGGTCGCCTTGGGCTCGAGGTGCAGTTCCTGGTCATTCGCCAGATTCGTCGCCTTGGTGGCGCCGATGTCCAGCGGCGAAGGGAGATAGCGCATCACGGCGTCCAGCAGGAACTGGACACCCTTATTCTTGAACGAAGAACCGCAGCAGGCAGGAACGATCTGCATGGCGATGGTACCCTTGCGGAGCGCAGCGATGAGTTCCTCCTCCGTGATGGATTCGGGATTCTCGAAATACTTGTCCATCAGGGCGTCGTCGCACTCGGCGGCAGACTCGACCAGCTTGTCGTGCCAGAGGGCGACGATGTCCTGCATGTCGGCGGGGATGTCCTGGATCTGGTAGTTGACCAGGGCGTCGCCGGCATCATAGACAATCGCCTTCATGGCGATCAGGTCGACAATTCCCTTGAAGCTCTCCTCCGAACCGATCGGGAGGCAGATAGGGACTGCGGTGGCACCGAGCTTGGTCTTGATCTCCTCGACACAGGCGAGGAAGTCAGCACCGACACGGTCCATCTTGTTCACATAGGCAATCTTCGGCACACGATATTTGTCCGCTTGACGCCAAACCGTCTCGGACTGAGGCTGGACGCGCCCCACGGCGCAGAACGTTGCCACGGTACCGTCGAGGACGCGGAGCGAACGCTCCACCTCGACAGTGAAATCCACGTGGCCCGGAGTGTCGATCAGGTTGATCTGATAGGTATCCCCGTTGTAGTGCCAGAAGGCGGTGGTCGCAGCGGAAGTGATGGTGATACCACGCTCCTGCTCCTGAACCATCCAGTCCATCGTAGCAGCACCTTCGTGGACCTCACCGATCTTGTGGGTCTTTCCGGTGTAGTAAAGGATACGCTCGGACGTAGTGGTCTTACCGGCATCGATGTGTGCCATGATGCCGATGTTACGTGTGTACTTAAGGTCTCTTTTAGCCATCTAACTAACTTACAAATTCAATTAAAAGCGGAAATGAGCGAAGGCCTTGTTGGCCTCGGCCATCTTGTGCATGTCTTCCTTCCGCTTGAAGGCGCCGCCTTCATTGTTGTAAGCTGCAATAATCTCGGCACAGAGCTTTTCTGCCATCGAGCGGCCGGAACGTTTACGGGCGAAGGATATCATATTCTTCATGGAGAGAGAAACCTTCCGCTCAGGGCGCAACTCGGTAGGCACCTGGAAGTTGGCGCCGCCGATACGGCGGGACTTGACCTCGATCTGCGGGGTCACGTTCTCGAGCGCCTTCCTC
>JAFYZZ010000052.1 GCA_017548445.1 Bacteroidales bacterium
CAGGCTGGAACAAAGGATCAACAACAAGCAAGCAACACTTGACGGACTGCAGACGGAAGTCGCAGAGAAACGTAGGGAGAAGTACTCGATTGATACCAGTAACGAGTGGAAAGATCCGGCCCTTCGTGCCGTTTCAGGCTACCTGGTAGCCACGGATGAAATAATCAAATTCGCCATCGAAGCGATCCAGGACTATGCTTATTCCGGAACCGGAGGTCGTGGCGGCAATCACGGAGATTGCTTTAGAGATAATGAAGCCTACATAATCAAGAAAGTTATGACAAATCTGGCCGAAATTGCGAAAACCACTTTTCAAACAATTGGTAACTGGCTTGTCTATGTCGCTAGCAGAATAGCAAGGTTTAATGATTGGGAACTCAACCGTGCTGAAAGAGGGGTCAAAAAAGTCGCTGATGGTGAGTACGACTGGAGAATTGACAGAATTGATCGTGGCCGTGGCGGCGGAATATCGAGATAACCCTAGAATACAGCAAACTGCCGTCATCTCATTTGAGGTGACGGCAGTTAAATAAAAAATCAGTTGAGTTTTATGAATCCTTCCAATGCCCGATCTATCTCCTCGCCACGCAAATCACGACGCAAGATTGTTCCATCCGGGCCGAAGAGGATAATGTGGGGAATGCTATTGATACCATAAGCATTCATCGCAATATCACCTGTGCCGAGAATCTGATCCCAGGGAAGCTCTAACTCACGAATGGCTTTTCTAGAGTCAGCTATATTATCAGATACTGCAATGCCCAGGATGGTAAACTCTGAGCCTTTATACTTCTTGTATAATTCCTTAAGATGAGGCATCTCCACTATACAAGGTTGGCACCAGCTGGCCCAGAAGTCGGCGAGGACATATTTGCCATTACCCACGAAATCAGATAGCTGGACAGTGACATCCTCGGCATCAATACTGAAGTCCACGAACGGCATTCCTTCTTTGGACCGAAGCCGACCCTGAATATCTTTAAGCACCATTTGAATACGAGCCGTTTGAATGACTGTAGAATCTAGCGTATGAATCAGTGAATCCTTTTGCTCGTCCGTCAGCTCCCCTTGCAGCCCTGTCAACCCTCGAACGGACAAGTAGTTGTCTTTATGCTTTTCAAGATCTTCACGGTAAAGTGTTTGGAGCTTCTCGGAAACAGGACGCCTGAGTTCTGCCATCGAGTCAAGTTGCTCCTTGGGCGCTCCAGCGCGTTGCAATGCCATATACTGTGAAGCGAAATCGCTCATCTCCTTATAAACCCTGTCTACTTCCAGATACCTGTAATTAATAGATTTCTTATTAGACGAAGTCAAAGACGCACCATCCGAAGAAAAAACCAACTGCAACTCGGAACCGTCAGGTATAAGGGCTTGGGAAACCCTCTTGCCATCCACATAGCAGGTAAATGTTGCAACGACTGCGGGATTGGTGGCCAACTCATAACTGAACGTGCCATCAGTAACCTCTATCTGCTCATTTTGGATATTATAATCCAACACAAAGACTGTGACCTGGTCGGCCGAACCATCCTCGATGCGCCCGTTAATGCGTGTAATCTCTGAAACCTTTGGCGTGCAGGCAGCCATCAAGATTGTTACTAACGCGAGAATATATAACCTTGCCTTCATATCTGTTATTTCCTCAAAAGAATGACTATTTGTTTAATTCGTGTGGAAGGATGAATCTACTCGTTCTTTGTTACATTAATCCCAATCACATAATAATGCGGAACATACTTCAGCGACGGCGACGACATATCTGCAGGGAATTCCTTTTCTCCGCAGAAACGGTAGAAACCGACCCTCTCATCGTACCAGTAAGATCCCAACAGCACCAAAGGTGTAAAGATACCCGGCTGGATGGCACCTACTTTGAACGGGCGGGCATCATAGTAGTATCTGTCTTCCTCCGAGGGGCCTTCCAGTGGTTTCAAAGTAAGATTCCGAGTCGATAAGCCCGCCCCGACTACGGAAAAAGACATTTTCTTCAAGGAATCCTTCGCAGGGAGAAAACCAATTGTGATCTTTTCTGCCAAAGAAAAGATACCTTTCTCCAGATCATAGACACGCCCCGCGTCTATATACTGCTGCCATGACGATTTGGGAAGTTCAGACATCATGCGCCTGTTCACGAAGAATGAAGAAGATGTTTCGCTCCCGACAATCTCACCCTTCGAATACTCCTTAATCTCGTACGAAATCGTATATGTATCTTCTTTCAGCGAGGAGATATCAAAAGCGAACATCTCATAGCCTTCCGTATGTAGCATGGAAAGAAAGTCTGCGAACTCGGGCTCCATACGTTTCAGCTCTTGTGCATTAACACTTATGCTAATGCCGGCAAGAATTCCAGCCAGTAACAAACAAATATGTCTCATGATTCTTCAAATACTCGTTTGTTTTTGCTTCAAATCTGATGCCGAATTCGTTCCTGTGTATACCTGCGCCCACCCGTTTTGTAACTATTTTTGAGAATAATAAGGACAAAACTGGGGCATTATTTGGGGCACTAGAAACAAAAAACGCCTCGCAGGTATCTGCAGAGGCGTTTCAAGCGGTGCGGACGAGGCTCGAACTCGCGACCTCCGGCGTGACAGGCCGGCATTCTAACCAAACTGAACTACCACACCTTGAGTTCTTTCATTTGGAAAGCGGATGCAAAGATAAGTATAATTTGGAAATCCGCAAGCGTGTCCCTGAAAAAAAATAGTTTTTCCCTTCGCGGGCGCGCGGGTTGCTTAAGAGAAAAAAAAGCGCTATTTTTGTACGAATATATCTAAAATGGCAAAATAGAGTTTGTTTTATATGAAGAGAATCGCATTGATCATCACGGCTCTGTGTCTGTCGTTCGGCGTCTATGCGCAGATGACCGACGAACAGGTGGTGAATTACGTCAAGTCGGCCCAGGCCGCGGGCAAGAGCCAGACGGACATCCAGCGCGAATTGCTCGCGCGCGGCGTCACGCAGGCCCAGGCCGAGCGGATCGCCGCGGCCTACAGGAACGGGTCGCCGGACACGCAGGCGGCAGGTTCCGATGTGCAGGACGGCTTTGTGCGTTCCGATTCCGGTGCTGAACTGGAACAGAACCTGCCGCGCCGGCGCAGACTGGTTGCGGACCCCAATGGCATCTACGGACACGATTTGTTTGACGGTGGAGAGCTGACCTTCGAACCAAACGAGAACCTTGCCACCCCGGAGACCTATGTTCTCGGTCCGGGAGACGAACTGCTCATCGAGGTATTCGGCTACAGCGAGGGCTCGTATTCCAAAACCATTTCTCCTGAAGGGACCATCATTATCAGCCAGATCGGCCAGGTGCAGCTGGGCGGCCTCACCATCAAGGAGGCAAGGGAGAAGCTCCGCAAGGCGCTCGTTTCCAAATATGCCAGCATCGGCGGCAGCCGGCCCAATTCTTCGGTGAGCATCACCCTCCGCAACATCCGCACCATCCAGGTGAACATTATGGGAGAGGTGCAGATGCCGGGAACGTTCCGTCTGTCGCCGTTTGCCACGGTGTTCAACGCGCTGTACCACGCCGGTGGCGTGATGGAAAACGGTTCCCTGCGCTCCATCCGCGTGGTGCGCGCCGGAGAGACCGTGGCGGTCGTGGACCTGTACGGATACCTGTTCAACGGCCGCTCCGAAAGCGACGTCCCGCTCAAGGAGGGGGATATCATCATCGTGCCTTCCTACGAGAACCTCGTGACAGTAACCGGCGGTGTCAAGCGTCCGATGCGCTACGAAATGAAGTCCGGTGAGACGCTTTCCACGCTGGTCGGATACGCCGGCGGTTTCACGGCCAACGCCCACCGGGACGACATCACCGTGACGCGCCAGTCCGGCCCGGAGCGCGAGGTTTTCACTGTCGTGAAGGAGCAGCAGGCTGTTTTTGTGATGGAAGACGGCGATGCCGTAAACATCGGCACCGCATTGGACCGTTTCGCCAACCGCGTGGAGGTCCAGGGTTCGGTTTTCCGGCCCGGCGTGTTTGAATTGGGAGGCGAAATTGCAACGGTCAGGCAGTTGGTACGAGCGGCAGGGGGCCTTACGGAAGATGCCTTCACGGGCCGCGCCGTGCTGGTCCGTGAAAAGGAGGACTTGACGTCCGAAACCCTCACTGTGGATCTGGGCGGCGTTCTTTCCGGCAAGGTCGATGACATCCTGCTGCGGAAGAACGATGTCCTAGTCATCTCCGCTAACCGCGATCTCAATGATCCGGGTACCCTGACGATCAACGGATATGTGCGCGATCCGGGCGTCTTCATCTTCTCGGAGAATACGACGGTGGAAGACCTGATCCTTCGTGCCGGAGGACTCCTGGAAGGCGCCTCCCTTTCCCGCGTGGATGTCGCGCGCCGCGTGTCGGACCCGTATGGCCTGATGCCTTCCGACACGGTGGGACGGACATTCTCTTTCGCCTTGAAGGACGGCCTGCTGGTCGACGGCGGCGAGTGCTTCGTCCTGCAACCCTACGACGTGGTATCGGTGCGCCGAAGTCCGGCATTCCGCGTGCAGAAATTCGTGAATATCGATGGAGAGGTGGCGTTTCCGGGATCCTATGTCCTGCTGACCGAGGGTGAGCGGGTTTCCGAATTGGTCAAGCGCGCAGGAGGTCCTACCCACCACGCTTTCCTTCGTGGCGCCGTGCTTACGAGGAGGATGAACGAAGAAGAGCGCAATTTGGAGCGGGCCAAGCGGCAGCTTGCTGAAAGTGACGCGCTCCGTGACACGGTGGATGTCAGTCAGATAGCCTTGTCCGAGAACTATCGCGTGGGCATCGAACTGGACAAGGCGGTAGCCCGGCCGGGATCGGAATACGACCTGATCCTGCGTGAAGGCGACCGGATCTTCGTTCCCGAAGAGTTGAGCACCGTCCGAATCAGCGGTGACGTGCTTTATCCCAATTCCGTCATTTACGTGTCGGGCAAGGGTGTCAACTATTATATTGACTCCGCCGGCGGATATGGTGCCCGGGCCAAGCGTTCCGGTACCTACATCGTATATATGAACGGCCGGGTGCAGGTCGCGAACAAAGGCGCCAAGGTGGAGCCCGGCTGTGAAATTATCGTTCCCGAACGTCCCGAGCGCCAGGGAATGAGTACGGCGGAGGTGGCGACGTTGGCTTCGGCCGGAACGTCGATGGCGATGGTGGTCGCTACCCTGGTAAACCTGTTCGTCAAAAAGTAGCGCGTTATGGAAGAGAAACGGAATGTCGAACCTCCATATATGGAGGAAGAGTATGACGAAATCGACATTATGGAGTTGCTCCGCAAGCTTCTGAAAGATTGGAAACTGATCCTTAAATGGTGTGGTATCGCCGCCATCGTGGGCTTGGTGGTCGCGTTCAGTATCCCGAAGGAGTATACCGTCACGTCCAAGATGGCACCCGAAACTGTTTCGAAGGGATCAAGCGGAAGCTTGGGATCCCTGGCGAGCCTTGCCGGCATCAACCTGGGTTCGGTGAGCACGGCCGACGCCGTATATCCGGACCTATATCCCGAAATCGTGGCGTCCACCCCGTTCGTGGTGGAGTTGTTCCCGGTGCAGGTGGATTTCAAGGATGGAAAGCAGCCGGCCCGGAACGACTATTACACCTATTTGAAAGAGTACACCCGCAGCCCCTGGTGGGGAAAGGTCATCAAGGCTCCGATGAAGGTCTTGAGTTGGTTCATGGGCTTGTTTCGTGAAAAAGTCGAGAAGGAAGAAGGTTTTGCCCGCTTGAATCCTGAACGTTTGACCCCAGAGCAGGATAGGATCGTTTCTGCCATTAGGAGCAATATTTCTTTGGGTATTGATAAAAAGACTTCGGTCATCTCACTGAGCGTTACTGCGCAGGACCCGCAGGTGGCCGCGAAGATTTCGCAGGAGGTGATCGACCGCCTGCAGACCTATGTCACGAATTACCGGACGGAAAAGGCCCGCAAGGACCTGGAGTACTACCAGAAGCTTTATGAAGAATCCCGCTCGGATTATTTCGCTGCCCAGCAGCGTTATGCTTCCTATATGGACCGCAACCAGGGCGTCGTGCTCCAGCGGGTCAAGACCGAGCAGGAACGCCTGCAGAACGAGATGAACCTCAATTACCAGCTCTACAATACCTGCGCCCAGCAGCTTCAGGCAGCCAAGGCTAAGGTGCAGCAGGAGACGCCGGTATTCACCATCATCAACCCGCCGCAGGTACCGCTCAAGCGCAGCAAGCCTTCCAAGGCCACCATTCTGGTCGCTTGCGTTTTCCTCGGTGGCGTCCTGGCCGCCCTGTGGGTGCTTTGGGGACGTGACGCCATTGCAGGCTTCAAGAAGAAGGAGAACGAAGACGCTCCGGAAGCGGCAGCGGAGACCTCCGGCAAGGAATAAGTGGAAGAATTCATCGAAATCAAGGGCGCCAGGGTCAACAATCTCAAGAATCTGACCCTGCGGATCCCGCGTGGGAAGTTCGTGGTCGTCACGGGCATTTCCGGCTCGGGTAAGTCCTCCCTTGCTTTCGATACGCTTTATGCCGAGGGGCAGCGCCGGTTTTCGGAGAGTCTCTCGTCTTATGCCCGCCAGTTCCTCGGGCGGATGACCAAGCCCGACGTAGACAGCATCGACGGCATCCCGCCGGCCATCGCCATCGAACAGAAGGTCAGCGTGCGCAACCCCCGTTCCACCGTGGCCACCACCACGGAGATCTACGATTTCCTGCGGCTGGTCTTCGCCCGTATCGGGCACACCTTCTCGCCGGTTTCGGGGAGGGAGGTCCGGCGGGACGGCGTCGCGGAAGTGCTGGATGCCCTTGCGGCCGCAGGTCCCGGGACCTGGTATCTGCTCGCCGACCTGAAGTGGGCCGGGCGGGAAGACCGCACGGAACTGCTCCTGCAGCTCAAGGAAGACGGTTACAACCGGCTTTGGGCGGACGGCGTTCCTGTGCGGATTGACGATGTCTTGCAGCGCGGGGCGGATACATTCACCGATGCATCCCTGCTGGTAGACCGCGTCCGTTTGTCCGGCCCGATGGACGCCGACACGCGCACGCGCCTGTTGTCGTCCGTAGCCGACGCTTTCGCTCGCGGCGACGGGTACATCGCCCTGGCAGATGAGGACGGCGTCCGGCGCCGTTTCTGCAGCCGTTTCGAACTGGACGGCATCGTTTTCCGCGAGCCGGATGAGTATCTTTTCAGTTTCAATTCACCCCTCGGCGCCTGTCCCGTGTGCGGGGGACTCGGCAAGATCATCGGTATCAGTGAAGACCTGGTGGTGCCGGACAAGACCAAGAGCATCTACGAAGGGGCCCTGGCCTGCTGGCGCGGAGAGAAGATGGGCTGGTTCAAGGACCGCCTGGTCGAAGTTGCGGAGCACTACGGCATCCCCATCTTCGAACCCTATTGCAACCTTTCCCGGGAGGCGAAAGACCTGATCTGGAACACGAAGTACGACGAGCACGACGAGCATTCCTTCGTGGGCGTCAACGACTTCTTCTCCTGGGTGGAAACCCAGCGCTACAAGATCCAATTCAAGTTTATGCTCAGCCGTTTCAGCGGACGGGCCACCTGCACGGCCTGCGGAGGCAGCCGCCTGCGGCCCGAAGCCCTGTGGGTGAAGGTGGCCGGGCGGACCGTCCACGATATCCTGCAGATGAATGCCGAGACGGCGCTGGATTTCTTCCGGAACCTGGACCTTCCGGAAACCGAGCGCGCCATCGTGGCGGAGCCGCTTTCCGAGATCGAATCCCGGCTGCAGTGCATCCTGGACGTGGGCCTGGGCTATCTGACGCTCGACCGTGCCTGCAACACCCTGTCGGGCGGCGAGAGCCAGCGGGTGAACCTCGTGACGGCGCTGGGCTCGAGCCTCGTAGGCTCGATGTACATCCTGGACGAACCGAGCATCGGCCTGCATCCGCGCGACACCGAGCGGCTGATCGGGGTGCTCCGGCGCCTGCGCGACATAGGCAACACGGTGGTCGTGGTGGAGCACGACGAAGACATCATCCGGGCGGCCGACCTGCTCATCGATATGGGACCGCGGGCCGGCGTGAACGGGGGCGAGGTCGTGTTCTCCGGTGTCGTCGGGGACGCGAAGCAGAAGGATGTCGCGGGCTCGCTGACGCTCCAGTACCTGAACGGGCAGCGGCAGCGCTACCTGCGCGAAAAACGGCCCTGGCAGTACAGTATCACGGTAAATGGCGCGATGGAGCACAATCTCAAGGATATCGACGTGCGTTTTCCGCTGGGCGCGCTGACCGTCGTAACCGGCGTGTCCGGTTCCGGAAAGTCCTCGCTGGTGGGCGACATCCTGTATCCCGCGCTCTACCGTCGCATCCACGAGGCCGGCGACCTGCCGGGCACGCATCGCGGCCTGTCGGGCAACCTGGACCGCGTCACGCGCGTGGAATACGTGGACCAGAATCCCATCGGGCGTTCGTCCCGCTCCAATGCGGTCACCTACCTGAAAGCCTACGACGGCATACGCAAACTGATGGCGGCGCAGCAGGCGGCCAAGCTCTCCGGTCTGACTGCCAACCATTTCTCGTTCAACACCGATGGCGGCCGCTGCCCGGAATGCCAGGGCGAGGGGGTCGTACGCATCGGGATGCAGTTTATGGCCGACGTGGAGATGGTGTGCGAAGAGTGCGGCGGCAAGCGTTTCCGCCCGGAAGTGCTGGAAATCCGCTATCGCGGGAAGAACATCGACGACATCCTGAACCTGAGTGTGGACGAGGCGGTGGAGTTCTTTGACGCCGGCCCCGAGTCCGAGGCGAAGGACGTGGCCGCCCTGCTCCGGCCCCTGCAGGACGTGGGGCTGGGCTATATCAAGCTCGGACAGAGCAGCTCCACCCTGTCCGGCGGCGAGAGCCAGCGCATCAAACTGGCGTATTTCCTGTCCCTGAGTCAGGGAAAGGCCCGCTCGGAGAAGATTCTTTTCATCTTCGACGAGCCGACCACCGGCCTGCATTTCTATGACGTTGAAAAACTGCTGCGCTCCTTCGACGCGCTGCTGTCCGCCGGCCATTCGCTCGTGGTGGTCGAGCACAACCTCGACGTGATCCGCGCCGCGGACTGGGTGATCGACCTCGGCCCCGACGCCGGCGACCGCGGCGGGCAGGTGGTCTTCGCCGGCACGCCGGAGGACTTGAAGAAAGCCGACACGTTTACAGCCAGATACTTATGAAAAAGATAGCCGCCCTCACGATGGTCCGTAACGACGACTTCTACCTGCGCAAGTGGGTGGAGTATTACGGTGCGCAGTTGGGAAAGGAGAACCTGTACATCTTCTTCGACGGCACCGACCAGGCCATCGCTCCTTTCTGCGAGGGGACGCACGCCCGACTGCACGAGAAGATCGGCACGCAGGTGGTGTCCGCGGAGAAAGGCCGGCTGAAGTTCCTCTCGGAACAGGCTGCGGCCCTGCTGGGGCAGGGGTACGACCTGGTGATCGGCGTGGACGCCGACGAATTCATCGTCGTGGACCCGAAACTGGGCCTGAGCCTGCCGGAATTCCTGAGCCGCCGGAAGATCGGCGTGTCCCTGTCCGCCTTGGGGCTGGATTTTGGGCAGAAACTGGGGGAGGAGCCTGACGTCACGGACACGGTTCCGTTCCTGCAGCAGCGGCATTATGCCCAGATCGGCACCCGTTACACCAAGCCGTCCATCGTGGCGAAACCCTGTGTCTGGGGCTCCGGCTTCCACCGGATCAAGGGGCATAACTTCCACATCGCCAAGGATTTGTATCTGCTTCACTTCGGCTATTTTGATATGAAGCGTCTGCAGGACCGTTTCCAGGATGCCGACCGTCTCAGCCAGGGCTGGGGCGCCCATATGCAGAAACGCGCGCGCACCATCCGCTATGCCACCGACCTGCCGGCGCGCGACTTTGACCGCTGGACGCGTTTCGCACGCATCTGCCAGACAGTCTGCCGTCCGCCCTACGCGCTGAACAAGCCCGCGATGCTCGAACTGAAGATCGTGGTACGCATTCCTGAGCGTTTCCAGGAAATAGTCTAACCTTCCCGCTTCAGATACCCGTACAGGCGGTCGATGATCTGTGCATCGACCCGTTCGTCGAATTTGCGGGCCCAGAAATAGGGGACACTCATCAGCAGGTCCCAGTCTTCCTCCCGGAATACCCAGGGGTGGCGGACGCTTTCTCCTCGGGTCCAGTCGATGAAACGCAGGTTGCCGAGGTGTTCCGTGTTCACGGACAGTTCGCGTTCCTGGTGCAGTGTGGCGTCGTATAGCCGGTCGCGGAAAGGAGAGCGCCAGAGCAGGGTGGGCAGGAACACTTCGTCGCAGGTGCCGGTGCGGCGGAAAACCTTTTCCAGCCACGCTTCCTCACCGAGCACATAGCGGGCGAACCCGTCTGTGATGCTGAACCACTGCGACGCCATCCGGAAATCGATACCCTTGTTGATGCGGATGCGCAGCGCCATCAGGATGCCCTTGACGACGTTGTTCGCAAAGTTGGTCAGGAAGAAATCTTTCCCTTCGGGGAACAGCGTAAAATAGCGGAAGCGGGATTCCCGTTTATGTTCAACCGGCCACATCTTGAGAAACTCATAGCCGGGATGTGCGTTGAAGAAAGCGTGGATTTCGTCCTGGCCCTTGAGGGGCAGGTCCATCCCGCTGAGCAGGTGATAATAGGCATACTGGCCCGGAACGGCGCTTTTCAGCAGCGCGAGCGTGGCGCGCATCATATTGACACCCCCCCAGTTGACGGGCAGGCGCGGGGTGATGAACTGTACCTGGGAGAAACGGCAGACATCCCGGAACGTTTCCGGCCCGAATGCGGCTTTCCCGTCGATGTGGACGAAGATGTCGTTGCGGGGATCGTCGAGCAGCGAGAGCAGTTTGCACACCTGTCCGGGACAGGCGTGGACCAGCAGGAGGTATGCGTGCTTTTGTCCGTCCATCTTTACAAAGATAAGAAGAAATATCAGGATAAACCAGCTATCTACGGGCGAGGCGGCGCTCTTGTTTGCGGAGTTTGTGCCTATAGGCGGACAGGAATTCCCTTTCCCAGATCTTTTGTTGCCGGGGATCTGCGTGGGCCTTGTAATACGCTTCGGACGCCTGGATAACCTGGCGAAGGCTTTCTGCCTGCTTCTCCCGGCCGGAGGAGAGGATGAGGCTCCCGGGAGTGGGGTAGTAGTAATAAAGCGGCAGGTTGAGGATGCTTGCGGTCCGTACCTGGAGCAGGACCTCGCCCCACCAGGGCATATCCTCGAAGATGACACCTTCCGGAAAACGCCGGTCGCGGACGATCCGGCTGCGGTAGAGGCAGCGCCAGGGCTGGCAATGCTTGACGGTCCATTTCCCTTTCTGTCTCAACATCCCCAGTACGGCGTGTTCGGACACCCAGCCGAAGATGTCGTCCGTGCGTTTGTGCCGTATCTTGTCTATCCGGTAATGCTTGAAGGAGACGGATCCGGGTTCCGGACGGTGCAATGCCTGCAGACGCATCAGTTTCCGCCTGTAAGTCCGGTCGTAGGTAAAAGCTGCCAGGTCGCTGCCGTCCTGTTCGGCAAAGTGCAGGCAGATTTCCATCAGCTGCGGATGGAGGAAGTCGTCGCTGTCTGCCAGGAGGCAGTATTCGCCCCGGATTTCGGTCAGCGCCCGGTTGCGTGCGGCGGATGCGCCGCTGTTGGCCTGATGGATGACACGGATCCGGGCGTCCCCTGCGGCGAATCCGTCCAGGATCTGCGGCGTCTGGTCCGTGCTGCCGTCATCGACGCAGACGGCCTCCCAGTCCGGGAAGGTCTGCGCCTGCAGGCTGCGCAGGCAGCGGGCTACATAGGCCTCGACGTTGTAAGCGGGCAGGATGACGGATATCTTGGACATAAATGATCATACAAAGATACGCATTTTCAGTAGATCCTGTAGTGGTGTTCGTCAGGCCCGTCCACGATGAGCTCCACCTCCTTGGCGCAGGCGCGCCCCAGGGACGGCAGCGGCACTTCGAAGGAGCAGGTTTCACCGGCGATGCTGCACTCGAACTCCAGGGCTGGCCGGGGGGTGCCGAGGATGTTCTCCGGCGTGTCGTTGGGATAGCACCAGAGGTCGATGTCCGGCTTCTGCGGAAAGAAACCGACGTCGCAGGGGAGCGGCTGCCAGGGGCCGGCGTCGAGCACTTCGGCCGGCCGGAATTCTTTCTGGCGGAGAATCTGGGCGGCGTCCGGCAGGTCCACCAGCCGCACCCGCGGGTCTTCCAGCAGTTCGTAATCGTCCATCGTGTTGCTCACCGATACCAGCCGGATCCGGCAGAGCAGGGGCTGCAGCGGCACCGTACCGGCCCCGCCGGCGGTCACGCATTCCCCGCCCAGGACCGGACAGGCGGGATCGTCCTCGATAAAAGAGAAGGCCAGCTGGGTCATCGCGTCGTAGCGCCCGAGCGCGTTCAGCTTGAATCGGTGCGGGCTGTTCGCGATGCCCACAAGGATCTTCTCGCCCGGGAGGGCCTTCACTTCCAGGCTGTCAGGCAGGGAGCTGAACTGCAGGTGCCTTTCCAGCTCCTGGGTGCCCCCGCTGCCATAGACGAAGAGGTCCAGGCGCCGGACGGGGCAGTCCGGATGCAGCCATCGTACGGTGAACACGGCGGAATCCGGAACGGCTGCAGGTTCTTCTTCCGGCGGCCCTTCTTCGGGCGGGGCCTCTTTCCTGCAGGAGACCGGAAGAACCGGCGGCAGCAAGATCAAACAGCAAAAAACAAGAATTGACCCCGCACGGCGCAGAACGCCGCCGCGCTGAAAAAGGCCGGGCAATAATAAAACGACCCGCCGGTTCTTCGGTTTCCGTAAATCTTCCATACGGAACAAAAGTACGCGGCGGGAGCGTTTCTGTCAAGGAACCGAAAAAAACCGCAGGGGGTAATTGCCTTTTTTTTCGGCGATAAGATTTGTTTTATCCTCCGAAGTTGTCGTAAAGGACATTCTCGGGCGGGACGCCCAGGGAATCCAGCAGGTTGTTCACGGAGGAGACCATCATCGGAGGGCCGCACATAAAGTACTTGATGTCCTCGGGCGTCTCGTGATATTTCAGGTAGGTCTCGTTCATCACGTTGTGCACGAAGCCCGGGGTGTACTTCACGCCGGCGGCGTCGGCTGCGGGATCGGGACGGTCCAGGGCCAGATAGAACTTGAAGTTCGGGAACTTCCGTTCGATCTCGGCGAAGTCTTCCAGGTAGAAGGCTTCCACGAGCGCGCGGGCGCCGTAGAAGAAGCTGACCTTGCGGGTGGTCTTCATCGTCTTGAACAGCTGCATGATGTGGCTGCGGAGCGGAGCCATTCCGGCGCCGCCGCCCACGAAGATGTACTCGACGTTGTCGGGGTCGTCCTTCGGCAGGAGGAACTCGCCGTAGGGGCCGCTGATCATCACCTTGTCGCCCGGTTTGCGGGAGAATACGTAGGTGGAGGCGATGCCCGGGGGAACGCCCGGCACGAACTTGAAGACGCCCTTCGGCTGCGTGCGGTCGAACGGAGGCGTGGCGATACGAACGTTGAGCTTGATGATGCCCTTCTCGCCGGGATACGAGGCCATCGAGTAGGCGCGGATGGTGGGCTCGGTGTTCTTGAACTTGAGTCCGGTGATGCCGTACTTGTCCCAGTCGCCCTTGTAGATGTCGGCCACGCCCATATCGGAGAAGTCCGCTTCATAGGCGGGGATGTCGATCTGGATGTACTCGCCGCTCTTGAATTCGAGTTCCTCGCCTTCGGGCAGACGCACCGTGAACTCCTTGATGAACGTGGCCACGTTCTCGTTGGAGATAACCTCGCACTCGAGTTTCTTCACGGACAGGGCGGACTCGGCCACCTGGATCTTCAGGTTGTCCTTGACCTTGACCTGGCAGCCCAGGCGCCAGCCTTCCTTGATCTGCTTGCGGTTGAAGAAGCCGGTCTCGGTGGGGAGGATCTCGCCGCCGCCCTCGAGCACCTGCACCTTGCACTGGCCGCAGTTGGCCTTGCCGCCGCAGGCGGAGGGGAGGAAGATCTTCTGCCCGGCGAGCGTGTTCATCAGGGAATCGCCCGGAGCCACGTCGAGCGTCTTCTTGCCGGCGTTGATGTCGATCTGCACGGTGCCCTTCGGGGTGATCTTCGCCTTCACGAAGAGCAGCAGGACCGTGAGCAGGAGGGTCACGATGACGATGACCGCGATGGATGCCAATAAAGTTGCTGTCATATCGTGTCCTCCTTACAGTTGAATGCCCATAAAGATCATAAACGCCATACCCATCAGGCCCACCGTGATGAAGGTGATGCCGACACCCTTCAGCGGGGCGGGCACGTTGCTGTAGGACAGCTTCTCGCGGATGGCGGCCAGGCAGACGATGGCCAGGTACCAGCCGAGGCCGGAACCGAGCGCATAGACCAGCGGCTCGCCGAGGGTCGCGAATTCCCGCTGCTGCATAAAGAGCGAACCGCCCAGGATGGCGCAGTTCACCGCGATCAGCGGCAGGAAGATGCCGAGCGACGAGTACAGCGAAGGAAGATACTTCTCCACGATCATCTCGACGAGCTGCACGAAGGCCGCGATGACCGCGATGAAGATGATGAAGCTCAGGAAGCTCAGGTCCACGTCCTTGAAGCTGTCGCCCAGCCACGAAAGCGCGCCGGGCTGGAGGACGAACCTGTTGAGCGCCCAGTTGATGGGGAGCGTGCAGAACAGCACGAAAATCACCGCGAGGCCCAGGCCGTTGGCCGTCTTCACGTTCTTCGATACCGCTAGGTATGAACACATACCCAGGAAGTATGCGAAGATCATATTGTCAACGAAGATTGACTTGACGAATAAGCTGATGTATTCCATAGGGCTTCGCGTTTATTTCTCCTGAAGGTCCTTGTCGAAGGCGCGGTGTACCCAGATGATGCATCCGAGCAGGATCAGCGCGAACGGCGGCAGGATCACGAGGTTGTTGGGAACGTAGCCGGCGGGCAGGACCCGCAGGCCGAACAGGGTGCCGCTTCCGAGCAGTTCGCGGAAGAAGGCGACGATGATCAGGATCAGGCCGTAGCCTACGCCGTTGGCCAGGCCGTCCAGCAGCGAGGGGATGGGCTTGTTGCCAAGGGCGAACGCCTCGATGCGTCCCATCACGATGCAGTTGGTGATGATCAGGCCGATGTAGACGGAAAGCTGCTTGTCGATGGCATAGGTGCCTTCGCCGGCCTTGAGGACCTGGTCCACGAGGATGACCATCATAGCCACCACGACGAGCTGTACGATGATGCGCACCCGGTTGGGAATGCTGTTCCGGAGCAGCGAGCAGATCAGGCTGGACAGGCCCGTGACGACGATCACGGACAGGGCCATCACGAGGGCGCCCTTGAGCTGCACCGTCACGGCGAGGGAGGAACAGATACCGAGGATGAGGACGGTGATCGGATTGCCCTTCAGGATCGGATTCAGGATGGTTTCTTTGAGTTTCTTGTCCATAAGGCTATTCCTCCTCTGCGTTGGCGTTGTTCTGGAAATGCTTCTCATAGGCCTTGAACCAGACGTTCAGCGCGTCGTTCAGGCCCTTGGAGGTCATCGTCGCGCCGGTGATGGCGTCCACCGTGTTGGTGGCGCCGGTCGCCTCGGCGTTCTTGGAAAGGTTGAAGAGAGGTTCGGAACCGAAGTCCACCGTCTTGCCGACGAACTTTTCGCGGAACCAGGCCTCGTCCTTGATCTTGGCGCCCAGGCCCGGAGTCTCGGACTCGTGGTCGAAGTAGGCGCCGGCGATGGTCCTGCCGTCGCCCTGGAAAGCGATATAGCCCCAGACCGGGCCCCAGAGGCCGGCTCCGTAGACCGGAATCACGGATACGCCGTTCTTGAAGACATAGACAGGGAGCCTTGCCTCGCCTTCGGCCTTGATGGCCTTGTCCTGCATCTTGAGGTTGTCCACCAGCTCGATATCGGATTTGCCGGTGGCGAGGTCGCCGTTCCGGACGCCGTCCAGGCCGATCGTGTAGGCGTGGTCGATGTTGTCGGCATACAGCTGGAGCACGCCGGCGTTTTTGGTGGCGTAGATCTCGTCCGTCGGCTTGATCTGTGCGGCGGACATCATCTGGCGCAGGGTCTCCGCCTTGGCGTTGGCGCTCTGCGCGGGTTTCAGCTTCATCGCCGTGAAAGAGAGGACCGCCGCCACGGCTACGACCACGAGCGTGGTGTAGATGACCGTATAGACATTGCTGTTGGTATTCATAGGGCTAGGCGGTTTTGAGTTTATTCTCCTTGCGGGACAGGTGGACACTGATGACGCAGTGGTCGATCAGCGGGGCGAAGACGTTGCAGAGCAGGATGGCCAGCATCATACCCTCGGCGTAGCCCGGGTTGAAGAGGCGCACCAGGACGCAGAGCGCGCCGATGAGGAAGCCGTAGATCCACTTGCCGCATTCGGTCTGGGCGGAGGTCACCGGGTCGGTCGCCATAAACACGATGCCGAAGGCGAAGCCGCCGTACAGGAGCTGCATATAGCAGGGGATGGTCGTGATGCCTGCGAGGTCCCCGATGCCGCCCACGAACAGGACGCCGAGCACGCCGGCGACCATAATCTTCCAGCTGGCGATGCCCGTCCAGATGAGCAGGACGGCGCCCAGCAGGATGGCGATCACGGAAGTCTCGCCCACGGAGCCCGGCACGGTACCGATGAAGAGGTCCCAGAAGCCGGTGCCGTACTGCGCGGATGCGCCGTCCAGGGCCAGCGGGGTGGCGCCGGTGAAACCGTCCACGAGCTGCTCGCCGGGTTTATAGTGGATCCAGCAGTCGGAGCCCGACATATAGTTCGGGTACGAGAAGAACAGGAAGGCTCGGGTGAGGATGGCCGGGTTCACGATGTTCATTCCCGTGCCGCCGAAGACCTCCTTGCCGAAGATGACCGCGAACGCGACGGCGACCGCGAGCATCCACAGGGGGATGTCCACCGGAACGATGAGGGGGATGAAGAAACCGGAAACGAGGTAACCTTCGCTCACCTCCTCGCCGCGGATCTGGCTGGAGGCGAACTCGATGCCCAGGCCCACGATGTAGGAGACCAGATAGAGCGGAAGCACCCGCAGGAAACCGTACCACCAGTTGCCGAGGATGTTGAGGCGGGGGTCGCCCACCGCCAGGCCGTGCTGGTAGCCGACGTTCCACATACCGAAGAGGGCTGCCGGAACGGCGGCGATCACCACGAGGATGAGGATGCGCTTGAGATCGATGGCGTCGCGTACGTGGGAACCTTTCCTGGTGACGGTCCCGGGCACGTGCAGGAATGTCTCAAAAGCATCGACCGTAGAATGCAGCCAGTAAAGTTTGCCGCCTTTTTCGAAAATCTTGTTCATACTTTCAAGCCATTTCCTTGAGCATCAGGTCGATGCCCTGTTCGATCATATCCTGGATGTTGTTCTTGCTCGGGTCCACGAACTCGCAGGTGGCGAGGTCCTCGGGGAGCACTTCGTAGATGCCGAACTTCTCCATATTCTCGATCTCGCCCGCCAGGCAGGCCTTGGCGAGGTAGACCGGGAAAATGTCCATCGGGAGCACCCTGGCATAATAGCCGTCGTTCATCAGGAACGCGCGGGGACCGCCGTGGAGGTTCGTGTCCATCGCGTATTTTTTCTTCGGCAGCAGCCGGGAGAAGTAGCAGCGGTCGGCGCTGAACTGGTTGAAACGGAAAGGCCGGATCCAGCCGAGGAGCTCCTTGTCCGTGCCTTCGCGCACGAGGGTGACCTGGTTGTCGAAGAAGCCCAGCCAGCCCTCGCGTCCGACGGTCCTGCCGGAGAGGATGTCGCCGCTGATCACGCGCAGGTCGTCGCTGTTGCCGCAGAAGGCGGCGATTTCTTTCATCGGCATACCCGGCAGGGTGTCGATGTAAGCGGGCTCGATGGCCATCGGGCCGGTGACGGCCACCTTGCGGCGGACGTCGTAACGGCCGGTGGTGAAGAGCTTGCCGATGGCGACGAGGCTGGCCGGGGAGACCGTCCACACGATGTCCTCCTTGCGGATGGGGGCGATGTGGCTGATCTGCACGCCGACGTTGCCGGCGGGGTGCTTGCCGCTGAAGCGGTGCAGCTCGCAGCCCTTCAGCGCGGCGAACGGGGAGTCGTGGTCGTCGGCGGCCACGCTCACGTGCACCTTGCCGTCGGTGAGTCTGGCGAGCGCGTCCACGCCGGCCTGGGCGGCCTTGAGCTCGCCGTCGAAACAGAACCGGATGTCGGCCGCCAGCGGAGCGGTGCTGAAAGCGGAAATGAAGATGTCGCGCGGCGTGAGTTCCGGATTGGCGACGATGCCGTAGGGGCGCTGTACGAGTGCGGGCCAGAGGCCGCTCCGGAGCAGCGCGTCGCGCACCTGCGCGGCGTCCAGACCGGCTGCGTCCCTGACTCCGAAGTCCACGCACTGCCGCCTGCCGTCGGACTCGACCACGACGGCGAGCAGCTTGCGCTTCTCGCCGCGGACGATCTCCCTGACCGTGCCGCTCACCGGCGAGGTCAGGAGGATGTCGGCGTTCTTTTTGTCCGCCAGGACGGGGGAGCCGCAGAGCACGGGGTCGCCCTCCTTGACGAGAAGTCTCGGAAGGAAGCCCTTGAAATCAGTCGGTTGGACTGCCACGATGCCGGGAGCCGTCGTCTTGGAGACACGGAGTTCTGCTTCTCCCGCTACCGGGATGGTCAGACCCTTTTTCAAAACGAAGTCTTTTGACATTGAATATAACGTTATATTAAAATGCAATCTGCGACGCGAAATTAGCCATTTTTTTTGTAATTTCGTGACCCTATGGAGGAGAAAGTGAACAAGATCCTGGAAGGGTTGAACGACGAGCAGCGGAAAGCCGTCTGCCAGGTGGAGGGTCCGGTGCTGATCGTTGCGGGGGCGGGCTCGGGGAAGACACGGGTGCTGACCAGCCGGGTGGCCTATATCCTGGCGACGCAGGCCCCGGCCAGGGTCCTGGCCCTCACCTTCACGAAGAAGGCGGCGGGGGAGATGAAGGAGCGGATCGCTGCGATGGTGGGCGACCGCGGCGTGCGCCGCGTGGTGATGGGTACCTTCCACGCCGTGTTCGTGCGTTTCCTGCGGGAGTACGCAGAGTTTCTGGGCTATCCGGTCAGTTTTACGATATACGACACCTCTGACTCGCAGAGCGCCGTCAAGGCCTGCCTGAAGGAGATGGGGCTTGACGACAAGGTGTACAAGCCGCGCGACGTGCTCGCCCGCATCTCGATGGCGAAGAACAACCTGATCACGGTGGCCGCCTACCAGGCCAGCCCGGAACTGCAGAAGCAGGACTATTTCTCCAAGCGGCCGCGCCTGGGCGAGGTGTATCAGCGATACCAGGAGAAGCTCAAGCAGAGCGGCGTGATGGACTTCGACGACATCCTGGTGAATATGAACCTCCTGCTTCGGGACAACCCGGAGGCGCTGGAGTCCATCGCGGGCCGTTTCACGCACATCCTGGTGGACGAGTACCAGGACACCAACGCCGCCCAGTACATCATACTCAAGAAACTCTCCCAGTTCCACCGGAACATCTGCGTGGTGGGCGACGACAGCCAGTCCATCTACGCCTTCCGCGGCGCCAGGATCGAGAACATCCTGAATTTCAGGAAGGACTACCCCGAATGCAAGCTCTTCCGCCTGGAACGGAACTACCGCTCCACGCAGACCATCGTGGATGCGGCCAATTCGCTGATCGCCCACAACGAGGGGCGCATCCCCAAGCAGTGCTACGCCGTGGGCGAGGCGGGCGAGCGCATCCGCGTGCTCAAGGCCTACACCGAGCAGGAAGAGGCCGTGATGATCGTTTCCGCCATCCTGGAACGGATGCGGACGGCGCGGGCCCAGTACCAGGATTTCGCCATCCTGTACCGCACCAATTCGCAGTCGCGCGCGCTGGAAGAGCAGCTACGCCGCCGCAATATCCCGTATATGATCTTCTCCGGAAACTCCTTCTTCGAGCGGGCGGAGGTCAAGGATATGATGGCCTACTTCAAGCTGGTCGTCAATCCGCGCGACGACGAGTCCTTCCGCCGGGCGGTGAACAAGCCGGCCCGAGGCATCGGTGAGAAGGCGCTGGGGGCCGTGGAAGCCATCTCCCAACAGCGGGGCTGCCCGCTTTTCGAGGCGGCGCGCGATGTGCCCAAGACGCAGCCTTTCTGCGAAATGATCCTGCGGCTGTCAGCACTGGTGCCGGTAAGCGACGCGCACGACCTGGCGAAGCGCATCGCGGACGAGAGCGGCCTGTACGCCTTCTACAAGCAGGACACCTCCATCGAGGGACTGTCCCGCACGGCCAACCTGGACGAGTTGCTGAACTCCGTGGCCCAGTTCGTCGAGGAGCGTGAGGAGGAGGCGGAGGACTACGCGGAAGAAGGGGGAGAGGTGGGCGTGTTCACGCTGGACGACTTCCTGGAGAACGTGTCGCTGCTGAGCAATGTGGACGTGGCGGAGGACGATGATACCAACAACAAGGTGGCCCTGATGACGGCGCACTCCTCCAAGGGACTGGAGTTCCCGTACGTGTTCGTGGCCGGGATGGAGGAGAACCTTTTCCCGAGCGCGAATATGCTGTCCGCCAAGCCGGAGATCGAGGAGGAGCGGCGCCTGTTTTATGTGGCCGTCACGCGAGCCAAGCGGGCGGTGGGCCTGGCGTTCGCCGCGACGCGGATGCGGAACGGCAAGCACGAGTCCAACCCGCCGTCGCGTTTCCTGAAGGAGATCGATCCGCGGTATCTGGACAATCCGCTGGACGAGGCGGATTTCGACAATTCCGGCGTCACCCACGAATGGGGCGGCTTCGGCTCGCGCTTTACGGGCGGACGGTTGGAGCGCTTCGGAATCGGCGGCAGTCCTGCCGGGAGCCGGGTTGCCCCCGACCGGAACCGTTCTTCGTTCTTTAACGGCCGGGAGAACCGGTTGCCTCCGGGAGGCGTGGCCGCCCGTGGCCTCGTGAACGGGGGGACCGCAAGCAAAGCGCAGCGGTGGGATGAGGGGCGAAGCCCCGAACCCGGCCGGAGGCTGGCTGGCCATCCGGCGAACAACTTGAAAACCGTTTTGGCAGATGCGGACTTCGTAGGCGTTCCGATGACGGAACTCTCTGTAGGTCAGCGCATAGAACATAACCGTTTCGGGCTGGGAACCATCCTGGAACTGAGTGGCAGCGTCCCCGATATGAAAGCGAAGATCCGCTTCGACGCCCACGGCGAGAAGCTCCTCCTGCTCAAGTACGCGAAGATCCGCCCGGCCTAGAAATCGTATCGTTGAATAAATAACAGTTCATTATGGCACTCGAACAACAGATTCAGAAAGACATTATGGCGGCGATGAAGGCCCACGACAGCGTGCGGACCAACGCCGTGCGGTCCGTCAAGTCCGCCATCCTCCTCGCCAAGACGGCGGAGGGGGGCAAGAAAGAACTGGAGGACGCAGACATCGTCAAGCTCATCCAGAAACTCGTCAAACAGCGCAAGGAGGCGGCTGAGCAGTACGTTGCCGCCGGCCGGAAGGAACTGGCCGACAACGAACTCGCCGAAGCCGCCGTGCTGGAGGAATATGTTCCCCGGCAGCTCAGCCCGGAGGAACTGGAAGTCCGCCTCCGCGATATCATCGCCCGGACGGGCGCATCCGCTCCTTCCGATATGGGCAAGGTAATGGGCGTCGCCACGAAGGAACTCGCCGGAGTGGCGGATGGCCGGGCCATTTCCACCCTTGTCCGTCAACTGCTGAGCCAGGGATGAAACTGAAGGAAGTCATCTACGCGTTGGAGCGCCTGGCCCCGCTCCGGCTGCAGGACGAATGGGACAATTCGGGCCTGCAGGTGGGTTTCCCGGAAGCGGAAGTGACCCGCGTGCTGGTCTGCCTGGACGTTACGGAAGAGATTGTAGAAGAGGCGGTTGCGAAAGAATGTGAGCTGATTGTCTCGCACCATCCGCTGCTTTTCAAGCCCCTCCGCCAGGTATCCGATGCGACCTACCAGCAGCGCTGCGTCGTACGGGCCCTGGCCTCCGGCATATCCGTCTATTCCGCCCACACCAGCCTGGACAACGCCCCCGGCGGCGTGAACCATAAGATCGCCGCGCTGCTCGGGCTGCAGGACCTGCGATGGCTCTCCCCGAAGGACGGGGAAGATGCCGGTTCCGGCCTGGTGGGACAGCTGCCGCAGCCGGAAACCGACCGGGATTTCCTGGACCGCATCATCCGGATCTTCGGCGTGCGGAGCCTGCGCCATTCCGAAACGGACGGCCGCGAAATCCGCCGGGTGGCCCTGTGCGGCGGCGCCGGCGCCTTCCTGCTGCCGGACGCCGTCCGCGCGGGTGTCGACTGCTTCCTGAGCGGGGAATTCCATTATCACGATTACTTCGAGAACGGCGGCCTGCTGCTTGCGGAACTCGGCCATTACCAGAGCGAGCAGTTCACGCAGGACCTTCTGCGGGACTATCTTGCGAAGGCCTGTCCCGGCCTGGAGGTCGCCAAGACCGCCCTTGACACCAACCCGATCCGCTATGACTGAGAACTATCTCTCCGACAAGTTTTACGAGGACTTCACGGCCGCCTGCTATATGGTGGACCGCCGGAAGATGCTGCGCCCGTCCTCCTTCCTGGACCTCGCGCAGCATATGGCGGTCGTCGGGGCGGACCGCCTGGATTTCGGGGACGACACGCTGGGCCGTTTCGGCTGCACCTGGGTCCTTGCACGGCAGCAGGTCCGGTTCGAGCGTCCGCTGCGGCACAAGGAACCGGGCAGGATGCTGACCTGGCACAAAGGCCTGCAAGGGCTGTTCTTCATCCGCGATTACCAGTTGCTCGGCCCTGACGGGGAGCCCTGCGTGAACTCCACGAGTTCGTGGGTGGTGATGAACCTTGCCGAGCGGCGTGTCGTACGGCCCGATTTCCTGCGGGAAGTCGTCTCGCTGGATCCGCAGAGTCCGGACGATGCCATCGCGGAGCCGGCCGCCAAGATCGGCCTTCCGCGAGACGGGGAACTTTCGATGCTCGGCACGCACCGGGTCCTCTGGTCCGACGTGGACTACAACCAGCACGCCAACAATGTCAAGTACACGGTGTGGGCGATGGACGCCCTTCCTGAAGAACTGGTTGAGGAGAAAGCACTCAAGGAGCTGACAATCAATTTTAACCGAGAAGCGCTACCCGGCGAGACGGTGGAGCTTTGGCACGCCCTGGCGCCCGACGGCGCGCATATCGTCGAGGGGCGCGTGGACGACCATCAGGTATTCATCGAGCGGCTCGCCTTTGAATGATTATAAATAATTGGCGTATTCCCAGTCTTCACGCTCGGATACCCGGAATATGCGGGAAAGATACGGCGCCCACGTCGAATCCTCTTTCCGGGCTTCCTCGATATACAGGTCATAATACTCGTCGGGAACCCAATAGTGCACCCATTCGTTGACATCCCGGTCCGGATCTCCCAACGCGCCTTTTCCCAACACGGGCGGCTTCCCCAGGAACATCACGTTGTGTAGGAAATTCCTGTCGAATGCGCCCGCACCAATTTTCTCGATATTGGCCGGAATCGTTATATTGAACAGGGACGTATTCGAGAGACAACGGGGTTCCAGTTCTTTCACGGACGTGAAATACCGGAGTTCGTCGAAATAGTAGATGACGACCTCCTCGTGATTTCCGATCGATGTCGCCGCGGCGGCCTCTTCGGCACACAGTTCACCGTCGCCGTCCGTGTCCCATCGCTCACAAAGCCGGTCGCGCAACCAGGGACAGTAGAAATGGATGAACGGTTTTTTGACGGTCACTTCACAGCCGGCACTGACCCCGCCGAGGGTGGCCTTCACGACCGCCCGGCCCAGTGAGCGTGCCTCCAGGTGGCCGTCATCCGTGACGGAAACGACCGCCGGGTTCGAGGAAGACCACTTGACCTTCTCGTAAGCGGCCGATTCGGAAGGTTTCCATTCAGCGGAAAGATCCGCCTCCGTGCCCGTTTCCATTACCAGGGAGGATTCCGAAAGCGTGATTTCCTCCACCGCGACGTCGCTCATACGGAACATACGCAGGGGGAAATACATCGGCTTGTCCAGCTGGACGCCGTCCTGGTTGGCGAAACCCATCCCCAGATGGTAATACCAGGAATCTTCTATATGATGATAAGCGCCGCGGACGACGGCTCTCTTCTCCGCTTCTCCTTCCTCGAAGTGGGCATAAGCGATCACCACGTCGTCGGGGCAGGGATAGTGTACGCTCACCCCCTCATTGGGAGAGCGATAATAATAACCGTATTTTCCATACGGAGAGCCGTACCAGTACGGACTCATAACGAAGTTGGACTGACCCACCCTTTCCGAAGGATTCCGGAAATAAACCAGGTTCCCGGTCTTGCGGTCGAAACGGGCGGTCAGGAGCAAGGGCTCTCCCGGGTAGGGCGGAGAGTCCGAAGGCCCCAGGAACTGCTCCCAGCCCACGATCCTGTAGGACTCCATCGGTTCCAGGACCGAGACGGCTATCACATAACTTGCATAGTAGTCGATCGTTCCGCGTTCGACCTCCGGCGTGCCCGAGTAGATGGGGCGATAGACGTTTCCTGCCAATTGCCAGCGTCCCAGCCATTTCCGATACGCTTCTTCCGGATCCCGTATAGGACTATCCGGGAAAGAGACATAGACGGGCAGCCTGCAATACTTGAACTGGTACTCGCCGTTCTGTGCGGTTGCCTCCAGGGTGGCGGCTCCATAATCCAGGGCCGTCACACGTCCGTTGTCGTCCACCGAGACGATATCTTCGCTGAAACTGGTCCAGTGGATCCGCGCTTCGGAGGAAAGCTCTTCGGGAATGACGGTTCCCTTGACGGTTGCGGACTCCCCGATTTTCAGGAACAGGGTGTCGACGCTGAGCGTGAGTCCCTGGAGATACAAGGGCTCGGCCGGCTTCTCCCCGGTGCCGGCCGGATCGTCCGGCTTGTGGCAGGCAGGGAGCAGCGTGACGCCCGCGAATGCAAGAAGGAGGAGCAACCGTTTCATCGACTTCTATTTCATCCAGCGGTCGAGCCAGTCGTAGAAGACGCGGTGCCAGTAGAGCGAGTTCTGCGGCTGGAGGATCCAGTGGTTCTCTTCGGGGAAGATTACGAGTTTCGAGGGGACGCCCATCATCTGTGCGGCGTTGAATGCCGCCATACCCTGCTCGTAGGGGATGCGGTAGTCCATCATCCCGTGGATGCAGAGGATGGGGGTGTGCCACTTGGTGACCATCGCGGAAGGGGAGTTGGCGTAGTGCCGCTGCGCCTTCGGGGTCGAGGCGTAGGGTGCGCCCGCCTGCTGCATCCCGCCGAAGGTGACACCGTCTCCCTTCGGTCCCGTCTGGCCCGGGGTGTAGGCGTACTCGGTGAGGCCGCCGTTGTCCCAGTTGGCGAACCACATCTCCTCGGTGGTGAACCAGAGCTGCTTCTCGTCGAAGATGCCGGCGTGCGCGATGAAACAGTCGTAAAGGTCGCCGTGCAGGCCCTCGAGCATATAGGCTGAGTAGCCACCGTACGAGGCGCCCACGCAGGCGAGCTTGTTCACGTAAGGCTGGCCCTTGATGTAGCGGCCGGCGCTTAGGTAGTCCTGCATATTGAGTCCCGGGTAGTCGCCGGAAATCTGCTCTTTCCAGGCCTGGCCGAAGGCGGTAGTGCCGCGGCGGTTGGGCAGGATCACGACGTAGCCCTGCTGGGCCATCAGCCGGTAGCACCAGCGGTAGCTCCAGTCCTGGGAATTGGAACCCTGCGGTCCTCCCAGCACGATCTCGATGGCGGGATACTGCTTCGCGGGGTCGAACTGCGGCGGGTAGAGCACCCAGCAGAGCATCTGCTGATGGTCCACCGTCTCCACGAACACGCGCTCGTCGGTCACGTCGGCGAGCTGGTCGAAGATGGCCTTGTTCTCGTCGGTCAGCTGCTTGAAACTCAATTCCTGGGAACTGATGCGGATGGACACCAGCTCGGTGGGGAACTTCAGGCAGTAATAGGATGCGAGGAGTTCCACGCCGTCGCCCTTGTCCAGCACGGCGAAGGGGGAGAAGAAGTCGAAATTCCAGTCGGGCTCGGTGACGCGCTGGCAGTCGCCGTCCAGGTCGGCGCACCAGATGGCCTGGACGCCTTCTTCCACCAGGGCGTTGAAGTAGAGTTCGTCGTTGTGCCATACCAGGCCGGCCACGTCGTGGTCGAAGTCGGGCAGCAGTTCGCGGACATTGCTCACCGCGATGCCGGCGTTCTGCCCGTCCTCCTCGTCCGAGAGGCGCTGGACGTCGGCGAGGAACAGGCGCTGGCGGTCGGCCTCGTAGCCGTCGCGCGCCATCGAGATCCAGGCGATGCGGCTGCCGTCGGGGCTCCAGACGGGATCGGTGTCGTAGCCGCCGTCGGTCTTGACGTCCAGCGTGGCGCCGGTCAGGATGTCATAGATATAGATGGACGTGTTGGTGCTGAAAGCGTACTGTTTGCCCACCTTTTTTCGGCAGGAGTAGACGATGTAGCGGCTGTCCGGACTCCAGTCCAGCTGCTCGGCGCCGCCGAAGGGCTCGGTCGGGAGCTCGAACAGCTCTTCGGTGCCCAGGATGTCCACGGAATTCTCCGGCGTGACCTTCCCGCCGGAGAGCGGGGCCACGTAGCTGCGCGGCACCTCCGTCACCCAGTGGTCCCAGTGACGGTACATCAGGTCTTCCGTGGCGTAGGCCTGCGCCTTGTCCAGCGCGGGATCGCTGTCGGAAGGGGTCTGTAGGGCGGTGTTCTTGATGCTGCTCACGTACAGGAGCTGCTGCCCGTCCGGGGAGATCTTGTAGTCGGAGATTCCCGCCGGGACGTCGCTCAGCTGCTCCTTCTTCCCGAGTTTGTTCCCCTTGAGGGGCGCCTTCCAGAGCTGCCCGCCCTGCAGGAAATAGATGCTGCCGCCGTCGGCGGACCAGCGGGCGGCGTTGACGCTCTTGGCGTAGCGTGTGAGCTGGACCTTGCCGGAGCCGTCCGGATTGCACAGGAACAGGTTGCGGCAGCTGCGGTTGTCGGCGATGGAATTATAGGATACGCCGTAGAGGATCTTGCTGCCGTCGGGCGAGAGCTGGGGGTCGGACAGGCGGCCGAGCGCGAGGAGGGTCTCCGGCGTCATCACGCCGTCCTCGATCCGGATGTCGGAGGGCCCGACATAGCCGCTGCCTTCTTCTTTCTGGGCACAACTGAGAGCCATAGTCAGACAGGTTAATGCGATCAATACTTTTTTCATGATATCTTGCTGTAGTCTTTGAATTCGTATTTGTCCTTCCGCAATTCGCGGAGTAGCAGGAAGTTGCGGGGTTCGCTGAGGGTGGGGTCGTCGTTCAAGACGCGGTCGGCGTACACGCGCGCCTGCATCAGCAGCGTGCCGTCCTTCGCCAGCGAGGCGATGCCCAGGTTGATGGGGAGGCCGCTCTGCTGCGTGCCGTCCAGGTCGCCGGGACCGCGCATCTTCATATCCTCCTCGGCGATCTCGAAACCGTCCTCGGTCCTGCACATCAGGTCCAGGCGCTCCTGGGCCTCCTTGCCGGTCTTCACATCCTTGACCAGGATGCAATAGGATTTCTCGGCGCCGCGACCCACCCGGCCGCGCAGCTGGTGCAGCTGGCTCAGGCCGAAGCGCTGGGCGCTCTCGATCACCATCACCGATGCGTTGGGCACGTCCACGCCCACCTCGATGACCGTGGTGGAAACCAGGATGTCGGCACGGCCGGCCACGAATGCGGCCATATTGAAGTTCTTTTCCTCGGTGCTCTGCTGCCCGTGCACGATGGCCACCTTGTAGTCCGGCAGGGGGAAGGCGGTCACGATCTCCTCGTATCCCTTTTCCAGGTTCTGCAGGTCCATCTTCTCGCTTTCGAAAATCAGGGGGAAGACCACGAACACCTGGCGGCCGCGGGCGATCTCGTCGCGCATAAACTTGTACATCGCCGCGCGCCGGTTCTGTCCGATGCAGATGGTCTGCACGGGCTTGCGGCCCGGGGGCATCTCGTCGATCACCGATACGTCCAGGTCGCCGTAGAGCGTCATCGCCAGGGTCCTGGGAATGGGCGTAGCCGTCATCACGAGCACGTGCGGCGGAATTCCTTCCGGCCCTTTGGCCCACAATCTCGATCTCTGGTCCACGCCGAAACGGTGCTGCTCGTCGATGACCGCGAGGCCGAGGTTGCGGAAGACGACGTTGTCTTCCAGCAGGGCGTGCGTGCCGACGAGGATGCCGAGGCTGCCGTCTTCCAGGGCGGCGTGGATGCTGCGCCGTTCTTTCTGGCCCGTGCTGCCGGTGAGCAGTGCGCAGCGCACGGAGGTGGGTTTGAGATACTTCTGGATATTGGTGTAATGCTGCTGCGCCAGTACCTCGGTGGGCGCCATAATGCAGGTCTGGAAACCGTTGCCGATGGCGATCAGGCAGCTGAGTACCGCCACCATCGTCTTGCCGGAACCCACGTCGCCCTGCAGCAGCCGGTTCATCTGGCGGCCGCCGGTGAGGTCGGCGCGGATTTCCTTGATGACGCGCTGCTGGGCGCCCGTAAGGGCGTAGGGGAGGGCGTTGTAGCAGGCGTGGAAGTCCGGCCCCACCTTGGGCATCGGCAGGCCGCGTTCGCTGCGCGAACGGATATATTTCTGCTTCAGCAGCGAGAGCTGCAGGAAGAAGAGCTCCTCGAATTTCAGCCGGTAGGTGGCCTTCTGCAGCGCATAGCTGTCCTTCGGGAAATGGATGTTCCGGAGGGCGTATTGCAGCGGAACCAGGGCGTTGTCGCGCATCACGTACTCGGGCAGCGTCTCTTGGATTTCCGGCAGGCAGAGCGACAGGGCGGTCGCCTGCAGCTTGCACATCACCTTCCCGGTGATGCCGCCGTTCCTGAGCTTCTCCGTACTGGGATACACCCCGGTAAGCGAACTCTGGGCCATAGCCCCTTCCTGGGGCTGGTCCACCTCCGGATGCACGAGGTTGATGCGGTTGTTGAACGCCTGCGGTTTGCCGAAGAAGACGAAGACCGACCCGGGCGCGAGCCGCTGGTAATTCCATTTGATGCCCTTGAAGAAGACCATCTCCATCCGCCCGGACTCGTCTTCGACGATCACCGAGAGGCGCTTGCACGCGCCGAAGTGGATGGGGTCCGTGTCCTGCGGGACGATGCTGCCGCTTGGTCCGTAGAGGGTGCGCGTGACCACGCGTGCCTGGATCTGGACGTAGGCCAGGTCCGGCGCCACCTGTGCGATGGGTGTGATACCGCTGCGGTCGATGTAGCGGAACGGATACAGCCGGATCAGGTCCGAGAGAGTCTCGATCCCGAGTTCGCGCTTCAGCAGTTCGGCCCGCTTGGGACCGACTCCGCTGAGGTACTGTATGCTGCTGTTCAGTTCCGTAGGCATAGTCTTGCAAATATACGAAAAAACCCGGAAGTGCATCCGGGTTATCGGGCTTGCGCCTATCTGCCGCCTCCGCCGTGTCCGCCTCCGCTGAAGCCGCCTCCTCCGCCGAAGGAGGTGCCTCCGCCGAAGCCGCCCCAACTGCCTCCTCCGCCGCCGCCGAATGAACTCACGGGCGAGCCCTGGGTGGCTGCATTGGTGATGGAACGGGCCAGGTCGTTCGTCATATTGATGAGGGTCTGCATCGTGACGAAGTCATAGGCGACCGTCTTCTCGAAGAGCACCGGATCGATGTCCTTGAGCTGTCTGGCCACCTTGTCGGCCACGCCGAGCAGGGCGCCGAACACAAGGTATTCCTGCCAGAGGTGGGCCTCGACGGCCTCGCGCTCGCTCGTGAGCGTGAAGTCTTCGAGGAATTTCCTGAAGCCGAGCAGGCCCCGCGCCTGCGCCTGGCCTTCGGGAGTATACTTGCTGCCACGCATCCAGTTCCTGTCCCTGAGGTTGCTGGCGCCCACCAGGCGGATCTTTTCCGTCCAGTTGTAGAGGCGTCTGGCATTCTTCCGGGACCATTTGGAAAACTCCTTGTCCTGCAGGACGGCGTCGTCGCCGGATGCCTCGTACATCATACTGCGCAGGTCGCGTGCGACGGAATCCATATCGCCGGTGTCCCTGTCGGAGAAACTGATTTCGACCTTCCCGTCGGCATCCTTGGAAACGTTCAGATGGCCGGTGTAGATCATCCGCAGGATTTCGGCAGATGCGAGGGCGTTCTTCTTCCGGTCCTCGCCCAGGCGGGTGAGGGTGTAATCCGCGGCGACGAGGTCGCCGTCGAAGGGGATGTCCCGGCTCCATCCCACCTGCTTGGGGTTGATGCCGAGCACCTGCTTCTTTTCCCGCCGGCCCACCTTGCCCGTGACTTTCCGGTAACTCTTCTTGCAGAAGATGTATAGGAACGCGAGGGTGAGCAGACCCAGCAGGCCGTCCATCCAGTCATCGTCGTCATCGCCGCGCGGGCCGAAATCGGCGCCTTCCAGCGCACGGTCCAGCACCTGCTGGAACTCGCGGTCCTGGACGCTGGGGGAGTCAAAGATGCCCTTGTCGAAACGCATCAGCGCGATGACGGAACTCTTGTATCGGAAGGGTTCGGAAGACTCGAAGACCACCTGTCCGTCCTCGAAGGCGGCGGTGCCTTCGAAGCCGAAGCCCCAGATCCGGCAGTTGGTCGTGTCGAGCCGGACGCCCAGGCTCTCGTCCAGGCCTACCGTCACCCGCACGTGCTGCGGGGGAGCCGCCAGCTCGTCCGTGACGAACTGCATATGGAGCATATCGTAGTCGCTGAGCATCTTGACGACGTTGGACATCGTGTACACGGGCTCGAACAGATGGTCTCCGTATTCGCCCACGCCCCAGCACAGTTCCACGCCGCCGCGTTTGTGCACGATGCCGTAGCGGCCGGCTTTCTGGCTGCGGCTGCGGTCCACGTTCCATTCGCCGTCGTCAGAAAGCATGCCGCCGTCGCTCAGAACCTGGAAGCCGGTGATTTCAATATCGCCCAGATTCTCCCGGGGAAGATACCATTCGGTAATCTCGTCCCCGGTGTTCACATCCCACTTTTCGTGGATGAGCGCCTCTCCGTTCTTGTGGAGGGTCACCCGGATGTCGACGTCGCGGACCTTCTGTTCACGCGCACTGACGGCAAAGGTCGAAACCAATGCCGCCAGCAGTATCAGCCATTTCTTCATTCCTAGATCTTGAGGGAAGGCATTTCGGTCTTCTTGTCCTCGACCTTGAGGTAGTCGCGGACCTTGAAGCCGAAGAGGGCGGCCACGATGGAATCCGGAATCTGGCGGATGAGCTTGTTGTACTTGGTGGCTGTGTCGTTGTACACCATCTTGCTGGTACGGACCATATTGGTGTACTTGTCCACGGCCTCCATCGCGGTGGCGTAGTTCTCGTTCGCCTTGAGTTCGGGGTATTTCTCCACCACGACGTTGAGGCGGGCGGCCACCTGGCCCATCAGGTTCTCCTGCGCGTCGGCTTCCTCGGCGGTGCTGTTGCCGTCGATGGGACGGCGCTGGGCGATCACGTCGCGGAGCGTGTTGTACTCGTGCTCGTTATAGGACTTGATGAGCTCGACCATACCGGTCAGGGCGTCCCAGCGGCTTTCCTGCTGGACGCCGATGGTGCTCATCGAGTTCTTGCAGAGCTCGTCCTGGTTCACGAGCTTGCGCTGCACGGAAATCACCCACAGGACAAGGAGGGCGATGATGGCGATAATGATGATAATGGCCATAATGCTAAACAGGTTTAGAGTTAAAATCGTCTAAAGATACGAAAAAAATAAAAAACCGCCCCAATTCGGAGCGGTTTTTTATCAGAGTTGTAAGGCCGCAGGACTTACAGCTGCGGACCGGCGGCGACGAGCTTCTTGCCCGCCTCGTTGCTCTCGTACTTCTTGAAGTTCTTGATGAAACGGCCGGCGAGGTCCTTCGCCTTCTCGTCCCAGACCTTCGGATCCGCATAGGTGTCGCGCGGGTCGAGGATGCCGGTGTCAACGCCCTTCAGGACGGTCGGGACCTCGAAGTTGAAGTAAGGGATCTGCTTGGTAGGAGCCTTGTCGATGCTGCCGTCCAGGATGGCGTCGATGATTCCGCGGGTGTCCTTGATGGAGATGCGCTTGCCGGTGCCGTTCCAGCCGGTGTTCACGAGGTAAGCCTTGGCGCCGCTCTTCTCCATACGCTTCACGAGCTCCTCGGCATACTTCGTCGGGTGCAGTTCCAGGAAGGCCTGGCCGAAGCAGGCGGAGAAGGTCGGGGTGGGCTCGGTGATGCCGCGCTCGGTGCCCGCCAGCTTGGCAGTGAAGCCGCTCAGGAAATAATACTTGCACTGCTCGGGGGTGAGGATGCTCACGGGAGGCAGCACGCCGAAGGCGTCGGCGGACAGGAAGATGACCTGCTTGGCGGCCGGACCCTGGGACAGCGGACGGACGATCTTCTCGATGTGGTAGATCGGGTAGCTGACGCGGGTGTTCTCGGTGACGCTCTTGTCGTTGAAGTCGATCTTGCCGTTGGCGTC
>JAFYZZ010000053.1 GCA_017548445.1 Bacteroidales bacterium
CACTGGGGCTTGTTGGGGCTGTCGGGATAGTGCTGGGTCTCGAGGCAGATGCCCACGCGCTGCTGATAGACCACGCCGCCCTTGCCGGTCACGGTGCCGTCGAGGAAGTTGCCGCTGTAAACCTGGATGCCCGGCTCGTCGGTATAGACCTTGAGGTCGATACCCGTCTCGGGGCAGTAGAGCTCGGCCGCCACCTCATCCATGCTTCCGTTGGTGTCCAGGACCCAGTTGTGGTCGTAGCCGTTGCCGTTCTTGAGCTGCTCGAAGTCGAACTCGGTGATGTGGTCGCCGATCTTGTGGGCCACGGTGAAGTCCATCGGGGTACCCTCGACCGGAAGGATCTCGCCCGTGGTCATGTACGTGGCGTCCACCGGGGTGTAGCCGGAGGCGTTGACGTAGAGCTCGTCCTCGCAGATGCTGTGGTTCGCCGGGTCGCCGGACAGGTTGAAATAGGAATGGTTGGTCATATTGATGATCGTCGGGGCCGTGGTCGTGGCCTCATAGGCGATATCGATCTTGTTGTCGTCGGTGAGGGTGTAGGTCACGAAAGCGGTGACGGCGCCCGGGAAATTGTTGTCGCCCTCCGGAGAGTCCATACGCAGTTTGATGTGGCGGGCGTCGGCCTCGACGACCTTGTAGGGCTGATACTGCCAGCCGGTCGGACCGCCGTGCAGGCAGTGGCCGAAGTTGTTCTTCGGGAGGTCATACTCCACGCTGTCGATGGAGAAACGGCCCTGGTTGATGCGGTTGGCGTAGCGTCCGATGGAAGCGCCGAAGTCGGACTGGTTGTTCTCGGGATAGTAATCTTCGACCTTGTCGAAACCGAGGACCACGTCGCGCTTGATGCCATCCTTGTCCGGCAGGACGATGGCGGTGATGCGACCGCCGAAATTGGTCACGGTCACCTCCATGCCGGAAGCGTTGGACAACTTGTAGAATTGGTTACCTTGTTCGCTCGCACAGGAGCAAAGGGCGATGGCGCAGAGCGCCGGCAGAATGAATTTGACGATTTTCATATCTTGTGAAGATAGTTATTGCTTCGCGTTATCTTTGACAAGATACAAAAATAAAAACTTCCACGCGCACCCGCGCGCAGAAATCCACCTTTTCCTTATAAAAATCCGTCAAAACCCGGTCCGGGGAAGCTGGATCCCGAAGAAGTTTTCGAGCGTGCCGGCGGCGACCATTTCCGCCGGGGAACCGCACAGGACCGCGCTGGAGGCAGTATCCGGGTCCGATTCCGGGAGGAGCCAGAGGCGGTCGGCCATCCGCACCGCGCTCTCCACGTCGTGCGTGGACAGGAGGACGGCCTTCCGCTGTCCGCGGGCCAGTCTGCGAAGCGTCTCCCAGGTCTCCATCCGGCTGGGAACGTCCAGGAATGCGGTGGGCTCATCGAGCAGGATCACGGGGCATTCCTGCGCCAGCGCCTTGGCGATGTACGCCTTCTGGCGCTCGCCGTCGCTGAGCTCGGAGAGCAGGCGGTCCGCCTTGGCCGCGATGCCGACCGCCTCCAGCGCTTCGCGCACGGCGGCGTGGTCGGTCACGCCCAGCGAGCCGAAGAAGCCCGTATGCGGGTAGCGGCCCAGCGAGACCAGTTCATAGACCGAGATGCCGCCAGGATAGTCGCGGACCGTCAGGACCACGCCCACGCGCATCGACAGTTCGGCGGGCGTCAGCGACTGCAGCGGCTTCCCTTCCAGCAGGATCTCCCCCGCCAGCGGCGGCTGCAGGCCGCAGAGCGTCCTGAGCAGCGTCGATTTGCCGGCGCCGTTGCGGCCGAGCAGACAGGTCACGCAGCCGGCCTCCAGCGTCAGGTCGAGCCCGGCGTGGACGACGCGTTTTCCGCCGCCCCGGACGGGGTAGCCGATGCTCAGCGAGCGGGTCTGTATGGCGGCGGGAAGGAACATCACTGGAAATAATGGAAGTTGCGGCGGTTGACGATGACGTAAATGATGACGGGCGCGCCGATGATCGGCGTGATGGCGCTCAGCGGCAGGAGGCTGTTGCTGCCCGGCCAGACGGTCAGGATGTTGCAGAGCGTGGCGATGCAGGCGCCGGACAGGAGCGTCACGGGCAGCAGGTGCCGGTGGTTGTCGGTGCCGGTCATCATCCGGGCGATGTGCGGCACGATCAGGCCGATGAAGGAAATCGGGCCGCAGAAGGCCGTCACCACGGCGGTCAGCACGCCGGTGCAGGCCAGCACCAGGAAGCGCGTCCGGCGCACGTTGACGCCGAGATTCGCGGCATAGGCGTCTCCCAGCAGCAGCGCGTTGAGGGGCTTGACCAGCAGCAGCGACGCGCCCAGCCCGGCCAGCACGAAGCCGGCGAGCCAGGGCAGCTTGGCGATCGAGACGCCGCTGAAGTCGCCCATCCCCCACATCACGTACTGATGCACCTTGTCGGCGGAAGCGTGGTAGTTGAGGATGGAGATGACGGACGAAGCCAGGTAGCCCAGCATCAGGCCGATGATCAGCAGCATCACGCTGCCGCGCACGCGGCGCGAGAACCACAGGATCAGCAGCAGGACCACGCCGGCGCCGATCAGCGCGGCGAGGATCGTGGAAAGGTAGCTGGCGGCGCCCAGCCAGATCATCGCGACGGCGACGCCGAGGTTGGCGCCGTCGCTGATACCCAGGATGGACGGGCCGGCGAGCGGATTCTTGAAGAGCGTCTGGAGCATCAGGCCGCTGACCGCGAGGGCGGCGCCGGCGAG